>NZ_CP047569.1:962500-1288750 GCF_009903625.1 Microbulbifer sp. ALW1
GTTGGCGGTCGAAGTGACCAGTTGGCTGCGACTGTTTATTAAAAACATAGCACTCTGCAAACACGTAAGTGGACGTATAGGGTGTGACGCCTGCCCGGTGCCGGAAGGTTAATTGATGGGGTTAGCGTAAGCGAAGCTCTTGATCGAAGCCCCGGTAAACGGCGGCCGTAACTATAACGGTCCTAAGGTAGCGAAATTCCTTGTCGGGTAAGTTCCGACCTGCACGAATGGCGTAACGATGGCCAAGCTGTCTCCACCAGAGACTCAGTGAAATTGAAATCGCTGTTAAGATGCAGTGTACCCGCGGCTAGACGGAAAGACCCCGTGAACCTTTACTACAGCTTTGCACTGAACTTTGAGCCTACTTGTGTAGGATAGGTGGGAGGCTTTGAAGCAGTGACGCCAGTCATTGTGGAGCCATCCTTGAAATACCACCCTGGTATGTTTGAGGTTCTAACTCTGGTCCGTTATCCGGATCGAGGACAGTGTATGGTGGGTAGTTTGACTGGGGCGGTCTCCTCCCAAAGAGTAACGGAGGAGTACGAAGGTGCACTCAGCATGGTCGGAAATCATGCAATGAGCATAATGGTATAAGTGCGCTTGACTGCGAGTCAGACATGACGAGCAGGTACGAAAGTAGGTCATAGTGATCCGGTGGTTCTGTATGGAAGGGCCATCGCTCAACGGATAAAAGGTACTCCGGGGATAACAGGCTGATACCGCCCAAGAGTTCACATCGACGGCGGTGTTTGGCACCTCGATGTCGGCTCATCACATCCTGGGGCTGAAGCCGGTCCCAAGGGTATGGCTGTTCGCCATTTAAAGTGGTACGCGAGCTGGGTTTAGAACGTCGTGAGACAGTTCGGTCCCTATCTGCCGTGGGCGTTGGAAATTTGAGAAGAGTTGCTCCTAGTACGAGAGGACCGGAGTGAACGAACCTCTGGTGTTCGGGTTGTCACGCCAGTGGCATTGCCCGGTAGCTATGTTCGGACGGGATAACCGCTGAAAGCATCTAAGCGGGAAGCCTCCTTCAAGATGAGATTTCCCTGACTCCTTGAGAGTCCTAAAGGGCCGTGGAAGACTACCACGTTGATAGGCTGGGTGTGGAAGCGTTGTGAGGCGTTGAGCTAACCAGTACTAATTGCCCGTGCGGCTTGACCATACAACAGAGATGGTTACTAACGATTGACTGATCGAGATGATCAGCGGATTGTAAGCCGAGAGACGCAACGTTCGATTGATCGACTTGCGGTGTATTACTACAGAGTGTTTTACCGACTTATTTGGGGTTATCGCCGGTCACCAGAATGACCGACGCAAACAGCGATAACAGGCGGCGCAGGGCAACAAGCCCATAAGACCAAGCCAACCCAAGC
This sequence comes from Microbulbifer sp. ALW1, assembly GCF_009903625.1. Taxonomy (NCBI): domain Bacteria; kingdom Pseudomonadati; phylum Pseudomonadota; class Gammaproteobacteria; order Cellvibrionales; family Microbulbiferaceae; genus Microbulbifer; species Microbulbifer sp. ALW1. The sequence continues at coordinate 963,877 of NZ_CP047569.1, forward strand.
CAGTTTGCCTGACGACAATAGAGTTGTGGAACCACCTGATCCCTTGCCGAACTCAGAAGTGAAACGCAACATCGCCGATGGTAGTGTGGGGATTCCCCATGTGAGAGTAGGTCATCGTCAGGCATCTAAATAAAAGAAAAGGCCACCCAAACGGGTGGCCTTTTTTTTATTTTGGATTCGATGAATTACTGCCACTACCCTGCAGCGCAACGCGCTGCCATGTGAGTCGTGCGCGACCCCGCCGCCAGCACAGCACCACGATCAAACAAAAAAAGCCCTGACCGCTAACGCGCTCAGGGCTTTTTTTATCGCCATTTACTACCAATAAATGACCACCAGGTTACCGACGCATTTTTAAACGGTTACCGAAACCCAGCAACCACGCCACTCAAACCGCCTATCCCAAACTTATTCACAACTCTATCCATGATTTCTGTGAGTAACTGGGTTTTCCCCAGCCTCCAAGACAAGTCGTGAAAGGCGTACAATCAACGGCAATGATTTTTGAGTTTCGCTCCGAAACTTATTCACAAAGAATTCATTCTCCTGGGGAAAAGCTATGCAGTGGGAATTACCCAAGCCTTTTATCCACACAGTGCAGGTCAAAGCGGAGCACGTGGACGGCCTGCACCACGCAAATAATGCAGAGTATGTCCGCTGGTGTGAGCGTGCAGCCTGGTCCCACAGTGTGGCGCTGGGGCTGGATGTCACCAATTACCAATCGATGGATCGGGGAATGGCCATTCGTCAGGCGGAGTACGACTATATACTGGCGGCTAGAGAGGGTGATGAGTTACTGATCGGTACCTGGCTGACGATGGTGGATGGTCGCCTCAATATGACTCGTAAGTTCCAGGTTTTCCGCGCTAGCGATGAGGCGCTGGTGTTACGTGCTAGTTGGCAGATGGTCTGTATCGAACTCTCCAGCGGTAAACCCAAGCGCATGCCGCAAGCCTTCAAAGACATCTATTGCCCTGCGGTGGTCAACGAGGATGAATTACCGCAGGGGCAATAACCCAGTCACCACCATTTATCGGGAGTGCCCATGAGCGATCAGAGCAAAGAAAGCGACGAAATTACCCTCACAAAGAACACTGGCGCTCTCAAGGGTAAAACCATTTTCATTACCGGTGCCAGTCGCGGTATCGGACGTGCAATAGCGCTCAAGTGTGCGGCTGACGGTGCCAACATTGCGATCGCCGCGAAATCGGCTGAGCCCCATCCCAAGCTGCCGGGTACTATTTATACGGTTGCGGAAGAGGTGGAGGCCGCCGGAGGCAAGGCGTTGCCCATGCAGGTAGATGTGCGGGAAGAGGATCAGGTCGCCGCGGCATTGAAAAAGACCGCAGAGACTTTTGGTGGTATCGATGCGGTGATCAACAATGCCGGAGCGATCAACCTCACCAGCGTCGAGGCAACGCCGCCCAAGCGCTATGATCTGATGCTCGATATCAACGCTCGCGCGGTATACCTCACCGCACACTTGGCGATCCCTTATCTGAAGCAGTCCGACTGCGGCCATATTCTCAGCCTGTCTCCGCCACTCAACCTCCAGCCGCACTGGCTGGGTCCCTTTGCCCCCTATGCGCTGTCCAAGTTTGGGATGACCATTCTCAGTATGGGGCTCGCTGAAGAACTGAAGAAGACCAATATCAGCGTTGCGACCCTGTGGCCGCGCACCTTGGTGGCGACTGCTGCGATCGAGTTTGCAGTGGGCAGTCGCGAGATGTTTGAGCAGAGCCGCAAACCTATGGTGATGGCGGATGCCGCTTATGAAGTCCTGATTACGGATAACAAAGGGCTGAGCGGTGCCCAATTGATCGACGAGGTACTGCTGCACGAACGCGGGGTGGAAGATTTCTCTCAATATGCGCACAATCCCGAAAAGGCTGGTGAATTGGCGGTGGATCTATTTCTGGATCCCTGATGTCGGTTCGCCGGGTGTGCAGGTCTGAGGTAAGTGGGGCAGTAGTGGATAAGAGCGAACTGGATGAATTTCACGGTGCAATGGGCGCACTGGGGGATGTGCAGCCGCTGGCCACCAGGCACAAGCAGGCGCCGCTGCACGCCGGCCAGAAGAAGAGTGCGGGTGACCCCCTGAATCAGCGTGCTCGCAGAGAAGCGGCTACTGCACAGACCGCGCGTGAGCTGAATCCTCTGGGTGAGGAATTTGTCGACCCGGTGGACCCCTGGGACCCGATTGAATTCAAGCGCGATGGGGTACAGAACGGCGTCTACCGCAATTTGCGGTTGGGAAAGTACACCGTGGATGCTCGCCTGGATCTGCACCACCACACCATCGAAATGGCACGCAGGGCCATTTATCAATTTGTTCGGGATTGCGTCGAAGCGGATGTGCGTTGTGCACTGGTCACTCACGGAAAGGGAGAGGGACGTAAGCAACCTGCATTATTGAAAAGTTGCGTCAACGCCTGGTTGCCGCAATTGCCGGAAGTACTCGCCTTCCACAGTGCGCAAAAACAGCATGGTGGGTTGGGGGCAACCTATGTCTTGCTGAGGAAAAGTGAACGTAAGCGTCTGCAGAACCTGGAGCAGCACCAGCGTCGTACCCGCCCGTAAACGCGCTGGATAAATAGGAAAAATTCCCGTCTCGTCATCAGTTTGTCACGTCTGACAACTACTCTATTCCCACAACGAAATTTTGCTTGTCCAGTTGTTTCATCGCACAACTGAATTGGTTTTCGTTGTTCTTCTCTCTTTGCATCGCACCAATTTTCTGGTGTTTTTTATACTTCCGTATTTGGAAGTACCTCCGCTTGGAGGATTGGAATCGACATTCGCATTGCGAATGGAGACCCTTCTTGAATGGTGTTTAAGCGGCCCTTGTGGCCGCTTTTTTTATTGCTGGATTTTGCTTGTTTACAGTTGGGCGCTGTGGTCTAGCGCGAGGCAGCTTCACCGCTTGGCGTGAATTCCAGGCGAGTGCCGTCACTGCCTTGCAGGACCAGTTTGTCGTTTTCACTATAAGCCTGGTTAACCCGGGGCAGTGCCAGCATAAAATCTTTTTCGAGCTCACTACTCTTGCGTCGGCCGCTCATGCGGGAGATTTTCGGGGGCTTGAGCCAGCGGATATCACCGCTGTCCTCCAGCGCGAATTTGCCCAGATAAGGGTTGGAGCCGGCACTGCCGCGGACAAAGCCGAGCTTGTCGCAGCCGAGATAGGGTCTATCTCGCCACATTTTTTGCCAGAACATGCGAGGTTTGTGTTCGCGGCCATCCACGGACAGGCTTTCCAGTAGCCACTGACGATCGCAGATGGAAGTTTTGCCGTTTGCGGTGAGGCTGGCAGAAGACTCGGAGATCTCGGAAGTGCCACTGCTGCAGGCCGCAAGAAGCGCGCAGGCAAACAGCAGCGCCGCCCGGTTGATAACGGGAGGCCGAGTGTTGCCCAGAGAGTTTCGATGAGACAAAGACAATAGCGAGTACAGGCGGTGCATGAGTTCTATCCGGTGGCCGTTTGCGCCATTTAACACCAATTGGCGTTCACGGTCTGTGACTCAAACGGTCTAATCGGGCCTGTCAATTGGCGGCCAGGCGGCAGGGAATGGACAGTGGCTTATTACTCTGCCTTGATATATTCAATGTAAATATCACCGGGCTCGTCGCGCAGTATCAGGCGGCCTCCACCGCTCTTCACAAATGCCTGGCGGGAGCCGGAGAGCGCGCGCAGATACTGGTTCTCCTGATCCATCAGTTGGGGTGGACCGGCCATCTTGGTGGAGGCAAAGCTCGCGGTATTCCACAGCAATTGCCCATTGGCGGTGACCTGTAAAGTGCCGCGGTAGGTGTTGATGCCGCTTTTACCCATGGCTTGGCCATCGGCGTTGCACAGGAAAGTGAACTCTTGGGGCTGATCGATGGGGATTGCCTGGCCGTTGATACGCAGCAGACGCATCTCCCACTTGTCACCGCACACACTGGCCATGGAGCCCGGAGTTTGGCTTGGCCCCGAGTCAGTGCTATCCATGCTCATACAGCCGGCGATTACGATGGCCAGGCCCGCGAGCCACACCGGAATCAGCTTGTTCATTCCATTCCGCTCCCTGCTTGCAGATAGACCAAGCTTAGTTGGTCCAATGCTTCTCGAGTGGTTTGAAGCGACAAGCTGCCGCGGAAATGATCACAGTTTCCGGTAGGCGCAGACGCCGGCGTATTCGGGAGAGCGCTTGGGCTAAGTGGGCTGGCGCACGCAGCGCACCACGACCTTCGACTCCAGCTCTTGCTCGAAACAGCGGAACCGGGTGCCATTGACGTTGAGAGAGCGCGGTGTGTCGCGGCTACTACTTCTGCGCTTGGTGGTGGACCGCACCGACATGTGTGCGGGGTCCATGTGGGGGGGCACGGCGCTACTGAACGCGCGTGTTGCCTGACTTTCCCTGGGCTCGGTTGATGTACAACCGGCAACAACTCCTGTCGCTATCGCCACAGCCAGCAGAATACTACTGAATTTCTGCACGCTTATACCTCGGTGGCTGGTTGAGCAGCGGCTTCACTGCCGCCCTCACTTTTCAGCGTAGAAGAGCCAGCTGCCAAAGTGTGCATTTATGCGCCAATAAAAGTAAGTGTGCGCCTAAAAGACCCGGGTCGCGCCACACGGATGTTGTGGGGTGCTGGGGAAGGGGTGCAGGGGAAGAGGCACAAAAAAGGGGCCCGGTGGGCCCCAATAAGAAGTGCGATGACGGTGCAAGTCGCAACTGTGCGAGAGATGGACTGTTAGAAGTTGTAGTTGCCTGTGAGAGCGATGGTTCTTGGGGCGCCATAGAAGCCGGTGTCGAAAGCGCCACCGAAGCCGTAGCCACCGACACGGTATTCTTCGTCGGTCAGGTTCTTGCCCGCCAGCCCCAGGTTCCAGTTGCCGTCAGCGCTGTAGTAGGTCGCTGTCATATCAACCAGGGTGTAGGCCTCCTGGTCTAGGATGCTCGGGATTTCGAAGATCTGGGTATCCGCGCGGTAGGAAACTGTCGGCAGGAATACCAGTTCGCCACCGTTGCCCACAGGCATTGAGTAGTTCAGCTGGAACATTGCAGTAGTGTCTGGCGTATTCTGCATGTCACGTTCATTGGAAACATCCACACCACCGGAAATGAATTCCAGGAATTCGGTATCTGCGAGACCCAGGGTGAAGTTGGCCAACAGGTTGTCGGTCATCGCCAAGGTGGCTTCCAGCTCCAGGCCCTGAATGCGCGCCTGGCCGGCGTTCAGCACGGCACTGGAGAAGCCTCCGCCGGGATTGAGCTGCTGAATGGTCACCTGCATGTCGTTGTAATCGGCGCGGAAGGCTGCTGCGTTCAGGCGCAAACGATTGTTGAGCAGATCGGATTTCACACCGAATTCGTAGGTGTCCACTGTTTCGGGATCGAAGCCGTCCACTGTGGAGGGCAATTTGCTTGCATCACCGCGCATGTCGAAACCACCGGATTTGAAGCCGGCGCTGTATTTCGCGTACAGCATGGTGTCATCGTTCACCTGATAATCCACGCCCAGGTGCGGGGTGAACTGTCCCCAGCTGTCGCTGTTCTCGTAATCGGTTAATGCACCCAAGAAAATGGCGGGGTCTTGGCCAGGATTGTACTTATCTGCGAACAGTGGGCTGTAGATGCCAGCGAAGTTCGCCTTGAAGACCTCGGCATCTTTATCGTCCTGGGTGTAGCGGCCGCCAACACTCAGGTTCCAGTCTTCAGCAAATTGCCAGTTGTAGTGGGCGTAGGCAGAAAGACTCTTGGTGTCCACGGAACCAGCTACTTGCTGGGTCAGGTTGATATAGCCGAGTACCGCGTCGAAGGCGCCCGCCGCGGTGCCGGTGTAGTAATAGAGTCCGCTTACCAGGTCGGCGTTGTCGCCCTGCCAGATCAGCTGGAATTCCTGGGTGGTCTGGTCGTCTTCGTAGTAGGCGGGAACGTCAAAGTCCGGACGGCTGGTGCTGTCGAAGTCGATAGCCGTTTCCGTTTCACCCTGGCGGTAAGCAGTGATCGACTTCAGGGTAACGCTGTCAGACATGTTCCATTCAGCGATCAGGGACATGCCGCTGGTTTCCACCAGGTTGTCCGAGGTCATATTTGATTCGGTGTCGTAAATACTGCCGAGTACCGGCTCGCCACCCAGGCCAGGGGCAAAGCGATGGCCGTGCTTGGCGGCGGACTCGTCTACGGTCTTGTCACCGGCCAGGCGTACCCAGACGGTATCGGAAGGGTTCCATTCCACGGCGAAGCGGCCGCTGATGATGTCTTTGTTGTACTGGTCTTTGCCAGTAATCACGTTTTCGCCGTAACCGTCGCGCTGGAAGCTGGCGATGGCGCCGCCGATATTGACGGTATCTGAGATGGCGGTAGAGCCGGCAATTTTCAGGTCGCGCTGGTTGTAGGAGCCGAGGCCGCCGCCAATTTTCAGCTCGGTGTCACCGGTCATTTTCTTGGTGACATATTTCACCGCGCCGCCGATGGTGTTCTTGCCGTAAAGGGTGCCCTGGGGGCCGCGCAGTACTTCCACCCGCTCTACATCGAGAATGTCCAGCACCGCACCCTGGGGGCGGGCGACATAGACGTCATCAATGTAAATGCCGACGCCCGGCTCAAAGCCCCATAGCGGGTCCTGCTGACCGATACCGCGAATAAAGGCGGTCAGGGTGGAGTTGGTGCCGCGGCTGGCCTGCAGCGTGGTATTGGGGGACAGCTTCTGAATGTCGGTCAGGTCGCTGATACCGTTCTGCATCAGCTGGTCAGAATTGATCGCGGTAACCGCCACCGGCACTTCCTGCATGGACTGCTCGCGCTTCTGCGCGGTTACGGTGACTTCTTCCAGTTGCGGATCTGCATAAGACAGGCTGGCACCGCAGGCGAGCATGACACCTACGGCAAGGGGATTGAATTTTATAGTTTTGCGCATGGCTCTCTCCGATCACCAGTTTATGGTTTTTATCTAAGTTACGGATCTGCACTGTATCGGCTGATGCTGTCCTTGCCTGCTAGACCAAGGTATGACGTTGGTCGGACGCAGTAGGCAGGACAAAAAACACACGATCGGTTAACCTGTTCATCATAAACAAAATAATGAATGAGGCGCCAATTGTTCAGCCTTACTTTACTGGCCGCCGTAGGCCTGATCTACCTGTTATTGCTGTTTGCCATCGCCTTTTGGGGTGACCGGCTGCCGGCTGCGCGTATTCGTCCCATCAAGCCCCTGCTGCTGGCCCTGGCCGGTACCTACACCAGTGCCTGGATGTTTTTTGGTACCCCGGCCCAGGCCGTTGAAGAGGGCTGGATTCTCCCGCCCACGTTTGTCGGCGCCAGTTTGATGCTTATCTTCGGCGCACCCCTGCTGATGCGCTTTGTGCGTCTTTCCAAGCAGCAGGGCTCCACCTCCATTGCGGATTTCATCAGCGCCCAGTACGGCGGCTCCCAGTGGCTAGCGGCGGCAGTGGCGCTGCTGGCGGTAGTGGCAGTGGTGCCCTATCTGTCGCTGCAGCTGCGCGCGGTGGCCGACAGCTTCCTGTTATTGGCTCAGGGAGGCGACACTACGGACTCCAGCGCCTCCATTGTCACCGCGGTGGTGAGCGTGACTCTCGGGGTGTTTGCACTGTTGTTCGGCACCCGTCATATCGACAGCAGTGTGCACCGCAACGGCATGTTGCTGGCAGTGGCCTTTGAAGCGCTGGTGAAGATCGGGGCGCTGATTGCGGTGGCCTGGTTCGTGCTGGATCGCGCGTTTGATGGAGCGGCCGACCTCGCTCGGGTGGCCCTCGATAGCGAGCGGGTGGCGGCGCTGGCGGAAGCGCGCCCGGCGGACACCGGCTATTTCGCGGTCGTCGTACTTGGGATGGCGGCCATCTTCTGCCTGCCGCGCCAGTTCCACATCCTGATGATCGAGAGCGACGACGAGCGCGATATAGGCCCGGTGCGCAAGCTGATCCCGCTGTATCTCGGCATCCTGTCTGCCGCCATTCTGGTGGTGGGTTATGGCGGTCTTCTGTGGCTACCGGGTGCCGGTGGAGAAGGTGCTGGCTACGCCAACCCGGAAAGATTCGTACTGGGAGTGCCGCTGGAGAGTGGCTCGTCCTGGCTGGCGTTGCTGGCCTTTGTCGGCGGCCTCTCCGCCGGGTCCAGCATGGTCATTATCGCCACCATTGCCCTGTCCACGATGATCGCCAACACCATGATCGTGCCCTGGTGGCTGCAGCGCCTGCAGCAACGACCTGCGGGCAAAGCGCTGGGTTCGGACTTGCGGCGGGTGCGACGGGTGATCATCGGCCTACTGATGCTGGCGGCATTCGGGGTCAGCGAACTGATCGGTCCCGGGGTGAGACTGGGGACTTTCGGGTTGCTGTCACTGGCGCTGGTGGCGCAGCTGGCCCCGGCAATGATCGCCGCGGTCACTTGGCCGTCGGGCTGGCCGCGACTGCGCGCTTCCGCCGTACTGGTCGGATTGTTGCTGGGAACGGCGATCTGGGCGCTGTCCGCGCTGCCGGCCGCCCTGGGACGGGCGGACTGGATTGGTGGCCTGCTCGGGCTTGAGTGGAGCCCGCTGAGCATCAGTTGTGTATTTGGCCTGGGCGTGAACGGGCTGGCGTTAATCGGGGTGTCCCTGCTGCAACAACACTGGCTACCGGCCAGTGCCAGTACCCAGTTGGCGCCCGTCGATCGGGCTCGTCTGCGACAGCTACTGGCGCGTTTTGTGGGTGAAGATGCGGCCGACCGCGCGCTCGCGCCCCTGCTGAAAAACGCCGACAGCAAACGCACCGGTTCCACTGCGGCCAAAGATTATCGAGCGGCGGTAGAGAAAATCCTCGCCGGCATCGTTGGCAGTACCAGTGCCCGCCGTCTGGTGCAGCAGTTGAGTCAGCCGGAAATCGCTGCGCAGCAGCTGGACCAGGCCTCGGATATTTACCAGTTTGGCCGCGGCCTGCTGCAGAGCAGTATCGACAATATCGACCAGGGTATCTCGGTGGTGGATGCCAACCTCAACCTGGTGGCCTGGAACCGTCGCTACCTGGAACTGTTTCACTACCCGCCGCAAATGATTTACGTGGGACGTCCGGTGGCGGAGCTGGTGCGCTACAACGCCCGTCGCGGCGAGTGTGGCCCCGGGGTGGTGGAAGACCATGTGCAGAAGCGGGTGGAGCACCTGCGCAACGGAACCGCCTACAGGGTACAGCGCCACCGCACCGATGGTGTAGTACTGGAGATCCGCGGCAACCCGCTGCCCGGCGGCGGCTTTGTAACCACCTATACCGATGTCTCCGATTATCAGCGCGCCCTCGGCGAGCTGACCGAGATTCGCAATTCCCTGGAGCAGAAAGTCGCGCACCGCACTGCGGAACTGGAAAGCGTGAACGAAGAGCTGCAAACGCTGAATAGTGAGCTGCACGCCGCCAGCGCGGGCAAAACGCGCTTCCTTGCCGCCGCCAGTCACGATCTGGTGCAGCCGCTCAATGCCAGCCGCCTGTTTATTGATGCCCTCGCCGCGCGCGAGCTGGAAGACGGCAACCGCCAGTTGCTCAGCCGCGCCGACAGCGCCCTCGCCGCCGCGGAACAGCTGATCACCGATATGCTGCAGATTGCGCGCATGGATGCCGGGGATATCAAACCCAGCTTCGCGCCGGTTTCCCTCGACAGCATCCTCGACGACGCCGTGGCCCAGGCGCGACTCGCCGCCGGCGTCCGCAATATCCGCCTGCGCTATCGCCGCAGCCATTTGTGGGTGCACAGCGACGAAAAAATGCTGCGCAGGGTTGTGCAGAACCTGCTGGATAATGCGGTCAAGTACACCCTTCAGGGTGGTGGGGTGTTGGTCGGCGCGAGAAAACAGGGCGGCAGTGTTTCCCTGGAATTCTGGGATACCGGAGTGGGTATTGCCGCGGAGCAGCAGCAGGCGATCTTTCGCGAGTTCTGTCGCCTGACACCCAAAAATGATGGCGCGAATGGGAGCCAGAGACAGCACGGTTATGGTCTCGGTCTGGCCACCGTGGAGCGCCTGTGTCGACTATTGCATTCCCCTATCGCACTGGCCTCGGTGCCAGGTCGCGGCAGTGTGTTCAAGGTGACCCTGCTGAGGGCGCGCGCCCGGGTCAGCAATGTGCGCCCGGCCAATACCATGGGCGGACGCGGTGTGGCCCTGAACCTGCGGATTCTGTGCGTGGACAACGAGCCATCGATACTCGAGGCCATGGCCGCATTGTTGAGTGGCTGGGGCTGCACGGTGTATTGCGCGCAGAATCGCAGCGAGGCGCTAGCGGCAACTTCGCCGGATTTGCTGTTAATGGATTTTCACCTGGACGATGGCGATAACGGTATTGATCTCGCCGCCGAGCTGATCGCGCGCTGGGAAAATGAGAGTGGGCACACCGTCCCCTGCGTGATCATCTCCGCGGAAAACACCAACACAGTCAAAACCCGTGCTCAGAATGCCGGTTGGCAGTTTCTGCAAAAGCCGTTGCGCCCGGCGGCGCTCAGGGCGCTGCTGCAGCAGAAGCGCGCGGTGCCCTCCGGCGGGCACAACACCAAGAGTGCGACCAAGGTCGTATAGGCAGGGCCGCACCGGCGGCGCAGTCTGAACCTCGGAAATTTAAAGAATAAGAAGTGGTATCTAAGCGATGAAAAAATACCTGTTGGAAATACTGATGTTCAGCGCCTACGCGCTGTTCGCCGCGAGCTGGGTGTCGGGCGCCATCCTGACGCCGGCGATCCAGTCGTCGTTTGGTGAAGAGGGCTTTGCCAATGCCACCTGGGGCAGCAATGTCATCACCCTGGCGAAAATCGCCGGCAACCTTGCTGCCGCGGCACTGTTAATGCGCCTGGGTGCCAAGCGCGCCTTCGCGCTGGCGATTGTATTGATCGCCGCCGGCGGTCTGGGCGCATTGGCAGGCAGCTACGCTGGCTGGTTGATGTCGCGCCTGGCCCTGGGCCTTGGCGGCGCCCTGGCGATCGTCTACTTTGCGCCGGTGGTACTGCACTACTTCTCCGCGGAAGAGCGCCCGCTGATCAACGGCATCAACGCCGCGGCATTCAATACCGGCAACCTCCTCGCGCTACTTTCCACCACTGCGCTTACCGCCTGGCTCGGCAGCTGGCAGTCGGTGGTGGTGCTGTACGGTGTGATGGTGCTGGCACTGGGGGTGCTCTGGTGGCTGAGTGCGGAAAACTTTTCCCTGTCCGGAGGTGCGGACAAACCGGCGGAAGAATACGGCCTGAAACAGGGAGTGAAGGAGTCTTTCAACTGGTGGTTACCGCTGGCGTATTGCGGCGTGCTTTTCTGTTACATCGCGGTATTCGCCCTCTTCCCATTGATCGATGGCTTCGCGGTTGCGAGTAGCCATCTCTCCGCGGTGATGATCGCCGCGGGCATGGTCGGCACGGTAGCGGGCATCATTGTCACCAAGCGCTACCCATTACGCGTGCCGGTTCTGCGCTACGCTGGCCTGGCCCTGGTGGGCTTCGCCGCGCTGATGGTCACCAGTCGCGATCCGGTAATTGCCTACGCCGCTGCCGCCCTGGCCGGTTTCTGCATGTTCCTGCCGATGACGGCGCTGGTTACCCTGCCGCAGGAGCTGCCGGGTATGACCCCTGCACGGATCACCGTAACCTTTGCCATGTTCTGGTCCATTTCCTACGGTGTGGAAACTGCGTTGATGTATGCCGCTGGCGTACTGGCAGATGTCACCGGCGAGCCCGCTTCCGCCGCCTATTTTGCGGTGGCTTGTTCCGCATCGCTTTTCGTTTTTTCATTCCTGTTACCGGAAAGCGGAAAAAAACCGGTAACTACGGCAAAAGATCTGGAGGCCGACAATGCCGCAGCCTGAATCTACCTTGAACCCGAAACTGGGCGAGTGGCTGGTTGCGGTCAACGCCCAGGTGGCAAACCTGAAAGCCGCCGGTTTCGAACCCACACCGATCTCCGCCCGTGAAAGCCTGGCGAACCTGACGAAAAATTTTGTCGACCCGGGTCCGGAAATGGCGGTAAGTGAAACTCTGGTGCACGGCGGTGAATACCCGGTGCCGGTGCGCATTTACCAGCCTGAAAACAGGGGCGAAGGCGCGGCGATTATTTACTGCCACGGTGGTGGTCATATGGCGGGCAGTGTCTCCGTGTATGACCCGATCTGCCGCCGCTTCGCTGAGGCCTGTGGTCGCACGCTGGTTTCGGTGGAGTATCGGCTGGCTCCGGAAAACCCGTATCCCGCAGGCTTGAATGATTTGATCAGTGTGGTGCGTCACCTGGGTGCCGCGCTGGACAAAAAGGGTATTTCGCACAACGGTCGCTGGATTTTGATGGGCGACTCCGGCGGTGGCGCTCTCTGTGCATCGGCCAGCCGACTGTTGCAGCATCAGCCAAATTCCATCGACGCTCAGGTGCTGATTTATCCCAGTCTGGATTACACCATGCAGACGCTGTCGATCGAGGAGAATGGTCGCGGTTATCTGTTGGAAAAAGAAAAAATTCTCTGGTACTTCGAAAATTATTTTCAGGGTTCGCAAAACCCTTACCTGGCTTCACCGCTGCACGGCGAATTCACGGCAAAACTACCGGCTACCCTGGTGCTCACTGCTGAGTTTTGTCCATTGCGGGATGAGGGCGTGGATTATGTGCGCAAGGTGCGTGAAGGTGGCGCCAATGCAGAGCATCTGCACTTTGGCGATATGATTCATGCGTTTTTGAATATTGAGAGTCTTGTTCCCGATGCCAGCGATCGGGTTTATCGCCACGTTGCTGAATATCTTCACGGCATATGACACTGTGGTACTGGTTTGGTGCTTTGGCCGCTTATGGTGGCGGCCAGGCAGCGGGGATCCGTTTTTGAAACCGCTGTGAATACATCCCTGTACGCTGCGTCGGCGACGTCCCTGTCGCCGACGCTTTCAAAAACGGATCCCCGCCACCTGTCCTTCAAGTCGAAATTAATGACTTCGTAAGCGAGATAGCTAGTTGTGCTTACTAAGTACAGGGGTAAGTTACTAAGGTGGGGTGCCGGGGGCGGGTTTTCAGGAGCGTCGCAAACAGGATGTTTGCGACGCAGCGCCTAGGGATGGGTTCATAGGGGCGCCTAGCGCGGTCTTGGAAACCCGTACCCAGTGAGTCGCCGCCACAATCGGTAGAAAAGATCTTCGTACAAAAAGCTACGAAGCGCGCAACTTATATCTGAATCAACGCCTGAGCTTCACGAATCAGCTGCTTGCGATCCCGCAGTTCCAGTTTGCGTAAAATTGCGGTCACATGACTTTTCACGGTGGGTTCAGTGATATCCAGGTCAAAGGCAATCTGCTTGTTCAACATACCCTGGGCAATCATCTGGAAAATTTTCAGCTGCTGTGGTGTCAGCTGATTCAGTTTCTCTGCAAGGGCGCTTTCGCTCTCTGCCTGCAAAGCCTCTTCGCTAAACCACTGATCCCCCGCCAGTACGCATTCAATACATTGCAGAATTTCGTCCGGCCGCGCCGTCTTCGACAGAAAACCACTGGCGCCGAGGCCGGCGGCTTGTTGAATGACCGAGTGTTTGTCGCTGCCGGATACCACCACTACCGGCACCGCCGGAAAATCATTGCGGATGCGGGCCAGGCCGCTGAAGCCCTCACTGCCGGGCATATTCAAGTCCAGCAGCAACAAATCGATTTCGGCAGCGGCAAGGTGCTGCAGAGTGGAATCCAGATCCTCACTCTGCAACAAATCAGAATTGGAAAAATGATTGGAAAGGGTTGTCGTCAGTGCATCCCGATACAGCGGATGGTCATCGGCGATCAGTAATTGGTAATTCACGGCAGCACCCTGAAGAATAAAAGAACCGGGTGCTAGGGATACTACTGTGCGCTCCATCCACCGTCCACCGGCAGGGCCGCACCGGTAATGGTGCCGGCGAAGCTTCCACACAGATACAGCGCCAGTTCACCGATGGCTTCCGGGCTAGTGGCCCTTGCCATGGGTTGTTTGGCGCCGACCAGTTCCTTGCGCGCGGCATCCAGATCAAGTTGCTGCTCGCGGGCAATGGTTTCAATTTGTGGTTGGATCAAAGGTGTATCCACCCAGCCCGGACAAATGGCGTTGGCGGTAATGTTGTGTTCGGCATTTTCCAGGGCGAGTACCTTGGTCAGGCCCACCAGGCCGTGCTTTGCCGCACAGTAAGCTGCTTTGTGCTCCGAGGCCACCAGGCCGTGTACCGAGGCGATATTGATGATGCGCCCCCAGTTGGCAGTGCGCATGGCCGGCAGCAAGTCGCGGCTCAGGTAAAAGCCCGCGTTCAGGTTGATGGCTAGAATCTGTTGCCATTTGTCAGCGGGGAATTCATGGGCGGGAGCGGTGTACTGTATGCCGGCGTTGTTCACCAGTACCGAAGGGTTGCCGATGGCCTCCCGGGTTTCGGCCACCAGCTGCGCGCAGCCAGATTCGCTGGCAATGTCCGCGTCACTGAAACCGACCTTGCCACTGTAGCTGGCAAACTCTGCTAGCAGGGTCTGGGCCGCTTTCGCATCGGCCAACCCGTGCAGCATCACATGGTGACCGGCGCGGCCAAAACAATGGGCGATGGCGAGGCCAATCCCGCTGGTGGATCCGGTAATCAGTACGGCGTGTGATTGATCCTGTTGCACAGCAAACTCCCGCGGCTGGCTAGTTATTCTTTAGGGGAATCCTAGCAGCGGCGGGAGCGGCGGGTCTGTATGACCAAGGTATGACGCCAACTATGACTTTAGGCCTCATACCCGGGTCGAGCTGTTGTGGTTAACGGCGATGACGACCGCCTCCATGGCGATGGTGTGCGCCATGACTGGGGCGACCGGGACGGTGACTTGGGCGGTTGTAGTGGTGACCCGGACGGTTGTAATGGTGACCCGGACGGTTGTAGTAGTGGCGACCATGGCCGCGATAACCGGGACGGTTATAGTAGTGACGGCCGTGGTAGCGGTAATAACCACCGCGATAGTAGCGGGGATAGCCGCGATAGTAGCGCGGTGATGAATAGTAGAAGGACACATTGCCAGAGGGGTAAACGTAGGGCGTGGAGTAGGGGTAGGACGAGTAGCCCACGTTACCGGAGCTGTAATAGCCATCGGATACACAGGCGCCCAGGGTGAGGGTGCCGAATACGGTTACGGCCAACAGGCCTTTTTTCACGATACTCTTCATGCGAGACCTCCGCGAGGCAGAGTTGGGGGTGCATCGCTGCCTGCATGCAACTTGCTGCACCGGGTTTTTCGTTGAATCTACATTGGCTTGAAACGGGGTTAACTGAGTTAGCGGGGTTGGTGGATCCGTTGCGGGGGTCTTACGGTTCGGTAGTCACCGCCGCGCTGGTAGTAATTGGGGTGCCGCACGTTGTGGCAGCGGCCACTCTCGTGGCAGTGGTAGTAACGCCCTTGGACCGAGTAGTAACCCGGCCTGTCCTTGGTGAGGTTTACGGCGGTTGTGGTGCCGGTCATATCTTCCATGCTGGAACATCCGGTGAGTGTCAGCAGGGCTGCTGTCCCCAATACACCGGCTGCTTTTCCAAGTGTTCGCTTCATGAAAACCTCCGCGCCCCAGGGCGGGTAAACCTGTTCACTTTCAGCTTGCTGTTTTGCGGAAGCACTTCCGCATCAAACCGAAACCCAAGTGCAAGTTATTTAAGTGTCACGAAAGTGCGATCACGACGATTTACGGTGAATATCAACAACCAATAAGTAATTACGGGGGCATTGGATAGGGCGGAGGAATATAAGCGGGGCGGGGCTGACCAGAAGGGCGGAGCGGCTGCGGGCGGGACGATTACCCGCAGCAAAAAGGTGGCGGCGGCCCCTGTCAGGCGGAGACCAGCTGTTGCAGTTGATTGTCCAGCAGCTGCTGCAATTTCGGGTTCAGGCCCGTGACCTCGGAGCCCCAGCTGGTGGGGTGGCATTGGATTCTATCTTGCAGCGAGTCATCGTTTTCCAGTTGCGGGTGCAGGGTGAGACCGCGCGCTTGGCTCAATAGCTGCTCGCCACTGAAGTCAAAATGTTCGGGCTTGGTCGGCAGCACCGCCAGTGCCAGCTGCAGGCCGGTGGCGCGGCTGGACTGTTGCAGTCCTCGTAGCAGCAGGCCGGCACAGACGGCGCGGAAGGCGGCGTCGTCGCCGGCAAAGCCCAGTCCCACGGCGGGCCCTGCGCTGGGCAGAGGACGGGCGTCGTAGATACGCGTCAGCAGTTGCAGCCGCTGCTCCAGTTCTCCCTGTAAATTCTCAAGCGCACTACGTGACAGCTGATTGCCCAGCTGTGCCCAGTTCAGCGGGCGTAGATAGAGGCCTGCGCTCACTTCCGGCGGCGGCTTGGGCACGGCTTTGGGAACCATCAGGGGTTTGCGTTTCTGTGGTGTTCCACTGTTCAGCTGGGAAACCGCCAGGGCGCAGGCGGCGCTAAACGGCAGCGCGAAAATCAGGCACAGCAGCAGGCTGGCCCAGGGGTATGCAACCGATGCCGCTGGCTGGATGTTCAGCGCCACACTGCCTGCGAGGCTGTCGTGTAATACCACCGGCTCGGTGATCATCTCCCCGCGATCCCGCTCGCCCGCCTGTGCCAGGGGGCTGGAGTCCACATCCTGAATGGTCACCCCGTGCACCGACGGTAGGGCCAGTGCCTGCTGTGCCAGCATCTGCAGGCTGATGCGATCGCCCGCCACAATCTGCTCCAGGCTCTGGCTGGCCAGCAACTTCGCAGCTGCCGTCGCGCTAGCGCGCTCGCGGGCCTGGACGATGGACTTTTGCTGGCCATAGGCATGGCCCAGGGTCGCCAGGCAGAAGCCGGCAAGGGTAATCCAGATGGCGGCGGCGAGCAGCTGGCGCTGCCGGGCCTGACTCAGGCCGTGTAGCCACTGGGGCAGGTTGCTGAGCTGGTCGGACAGACTGGTGAAGAGCTTATTCATCTTGTTATTGGCGTGAGGGCAGAACAGCCTGTGATTTTATCCCAGTTCTTCAGGGAAAAAAGGCGCCGGGCTATAATGCGCGTCCAAATTCGGGCCCCGGTGATTTTTTCGCCCGTTGGCCTGTTTATCGAAAATCCTGCAAGTGTCAGCTATCAAGGGTCAGCCATGGACGCAAATGCTCTCTCCCCCGAATTTTCCGCCCTGGCCAGCCTGTGCCAGCAGAGTTTTTCTCTGTCTGTTGCCGGCGATACCCCGTCTGCGGTGACCGCGCCCTGGTGCCTGACGGTACTGGCACCGGAAGTCGAAGCCGCGCAACTGGAAAAGCTCGCGGTATTTCTGCGCGAGTGCCAGTGGCAGCCGGTGACTGTGGATATCCTGGCTGGCCGTGCGGACTGCCGGGTGCTGCGCCTGCAGCTGGAAGGGGATATCGCGTTTGCTGCGGCTCGTCTGGCGCTGCTTGAGCTCGGGCAGGAACTGGGGCTGGAGCTGGTATTGCAGGCGGGCGATACCCAGCGCGCGCCGAAGCTCGCCTGTTTCGATATGGACTCCACCCTGATTCAGGCGGAAGTCATTGACGAACTGGCGAAAATCGCCGGCGTTGGCGACCAGGTTGCGGAAATCACCCTGTCTGCCATGCGCGGTGAGCTGGACTTCCAGCAGAGCTTCCGCAAGCGCATGAGCCTGCTCAAAGGTTTTACCGAGGCGAGCCTCGCAGAAATCGCCCCACGGATTCCGCTGATGCCCGGCGCCCAGCGCCTGCTGCTGGCTCTGCGCGCGCTGGGCTGCAAAACCGCGATTCTCTCCGGCGGTTTCACCTACTTCGCCCATTACCTGCAGGACAATCACCTGGCGGTGGATTTCGTGCACGCCAACCAGCTGGAATTTAACGGTGGCGCCCTGACCGGCGGTGTCATCGACCCGATTGTGGATGGCGCGCGCAAGGCGCTGCTGTTGCAGGAGATCGCGGCTGAACTGGCGCTGCCGCTGGATCAGGTCATTGCCGTGGGTGACGGCGCCAACGACCTGCCCATGCTGTCTCTGGGTGCCCTGGGGATTGCCTTCCACGCCAAGCCCAAGGTGCGCGCCGAGGCGCCACAGGCGATTGATGGTTTCGGGCTGGATGCTGCGCTGTACCTGTTCGGTCTGAACGATCGCCAGATAGCGCAATTACTCGGGGAATGAGCCCATTGTTTGGGGAGCTTGCGGGCGGGGATCAGTAGTTGATAAGCAAGCTCAGGGCCGGCGAAAAATCACCGCCAATCTGGGCAAAGGGGATTGGCGGTGTATTGTCGCGTCCCTCGCGATAACAGACCTGACGATCGCAGGCGGCGGCGGCCACCGCCAGAATGATGACCAGTCCTGTCACGATGAATTTACGCATGAGGTTCCCTGCTGTGCGTTGTGTCTTCCAGTGTTTCCTTGGCTTCTGCTGGTTAGACGAGCGGCAGCGCTAAAAAGTTGCGGTGAGGCGGGAGAGATTAAGAGAAAGGCGCCGGTATGCCTAGACCGGCGCAAAATCAGCCGCCAATTAATTCATCTTTACCATCAGTCGACCTTTTCCATCGGATGCTGCTCCTCCAGTTCACTCACCTCCCGTGCAACCTGCCCCGGGGAGCCGGTGCGGCGCGCGAGCACATCGTAGGCCACCGGTACTATGTAAACGGTAAACAGCGTGGCGGCCAACACTCCGAACAGCACCACGGTACCGATCACCGCACGGGTTTCCGAGCCCGCGCCCGAGGACAGCAGCAACGGCAGTGAACCCGCGGCGGTGGTGATGCCGGTCATCAGGATCGGGCGCAGGCGGGTTTCCGCCGCCTGGCGCAAGGCCTGGCCAAATGCCATACCGCGATCGCGCAACTGGTTGGCAAACTCCACGATCAGAATGCCGTTCTTCGCCGCCAGCCCCACCAGCATGATCAGTCCCACCTGGCTGTAGATGTTCAGCGACTGATTGGTAAGCAGCAGACCCAACAAAGCGCCGGCCATCGCCAGTGGTACGGTGAACATGATCACCAGTGGGTGCACGAAGCTTTCGAACTGGGCGGCGAGTACCAGGAACACCACCAGCGCGCCCAGCAGTATCGCGAACAGGATGGTGTTGCCGGAGTCCTCCAGGCTTTTCGACTGTCCCTTGTAGTCGATGACCGGAGTGCCCTCGAGGTTGTTATCCACCAGTTGGTTCAGATATTCCAGTGCCTCGCCGAGTACCAGTCCGTCCGCCAGGTTAGCGTCGAGGGTAATGGAGCGCACCCGGTTGTAGCGCTGCAGTTGCGGTGAGCCCGCGTACTCGGTGACTTCCACCAGGCTCTGCAAAGGAATCAGGGCGCCGGTAGTGGTGGAGCGCACATAGAGGTTCTCGAGGCTGTCTGGAGTGCGCTGCATATCGCGCTCCCCCTCGAGAATCACATCGTACTCCTCGCCGTTGTTGATAAAGGTGGTGGCGCGCAACGAACCGAACATGGTCTGCAGGGTGGTGCCCACATCGCTCACCTGTACCCCGAGGTCTGCGGCGCGCTCGTAATCCACGTTGATGCGCAGCTGCGGTTGGGTCTCCTTGTAATCCCAGTCGACGCCGAGCAGCCCCGGGTTGGACTGGTCGATGGCCCGGTTCAGCTGGTCCCGCCATTCGGTGAGCTGTTCGTAGCTACTGCCGCCGAGCACAAACTGTACCGGCTTGCCGAGACCGCCACCAAAGCCCTGGCGCATCACCGGGAAGGCGCGCACCCCGCTCAGGTCGCTCACCGCCGCACGTACCTGATTCATCAGCTCGAACCCGGAGGGGCGCTCGCCCCAGGGGGCCAGGGTGAAGATCACCATGCCGGTGTTGAAGGTGGCGGAGGTGCCGAAGGAGCGCGGCGAGCGCACCAGCAGGCGGTTCACATAACCCTTTTCCACCAGCGGCATCAGCCGCTCCTCGATGGTGTCCATATATTCCTGCATGTACTGGTAGCTGGCCCCTTCGGGACCGTTCACCAGTAGGAAGAAGGAGCCGCGATCTTCCCGCGGTGCGTATTCGGTGGGGATCAGGCGGAAGGACAGCGCGGCAAAGGCCATCACCGCCACAAACACACCGCCGGCGACCCAGTGATGGCGCAGGATAAAATCGAGTCCGCCCCGGTAACGGCGCTGAATGCGGGTCAGCGCAGTGTCCATAAAGCGGGTGGCCGCATTGTGTTCATCGTTGGGACGAATCAGCTTGGCCGCCAGCATCGGCGACAGGGTCAGCGCGGTGATGGAGGAGAAGATCACCGCCGCGGACATGGTCAGCGCGAATTCGGAAAACAGTCGGCCGATATCCCCTTCGAGAAAGGTGATTGGCACGAATACCGCCACCAGCACCAGGGTAGTGGCCACCACTGCGAAGCCCACTTCGCGGGTGCCGCGGTAAGCCGCCAGCAGCGGCGGTTCGCCGTATTCATCCATGCGCCGGAAAATGTTTTCCAGCACCACGATGGCATCGTCCACTACCAGGCCGATGGCCAGCACCAGTGCCAGCAGCGTCAACAGATTGATGCTGAAACCGAAGGCATAGAGCAGGATGGACGTGGCCACCAGGGACACCGGTACCGTTACCGCCGGTACCAGGGTTGCGCGCCAGTTGCCGAGGAACAGGTAGATCACCAGGGTAACCAGGATCACCGCGATCACCAGGGTGGTATATACCTCCTTGATCGCCTCGGACACAAACACCGAGGCATCGTAGCTCTGGCTCAGGCGCATGCCGTCCGGCAGTGTCTTGTTGACCTTGTCCATTTCCGCCTTGGCCGCTTCCGCTACCGCCACGATATTGCCGGTGGACTGGCGGGTGATGCCGATGCCCACCATGGGTTCGCCGTTACCGCGGAAGGTGGAGCGATCTTCCGCCGAGCCCAGTTCCACCCGCGCCACATCGCCGAGACGTACCACGTGGCCACTGTCACCGGTGGCAACCGCCAGCCGTGCGAAGTCCTCGGCGCTCTGGAACTGGCGCTGCAGGCGCAGGGTGAACTGCAGATCGCTGGATTCCAGGTATCCCGCCGGCAGCTCGCGGTTCTCGGCGCGCAGTGCCCGTTCAATGTCCGCGCTGGTGACGTTGTGTGCGGTCATGGCGCCGCGGTCCAGCCAGACGCGCATGGCAAAGTCTTTGGCCCCGCCCACGCGCACCCGGGCCACGCCGTCCAGCACCGAGAAGCGGTCCACCAGATAGCGGTTGGCGTAGTCGGTCAGTTCCGGCACGCTCAGGCGATCTGAGGTGAGATTGAGCCAGATGACCACGTCGTCGCTGCTATCGACCTTTTCGATCTCGGGGGGATCCGCTTCCACCGGCAGGTTGTTCAGCACCCCGGAGACACGGTCGCGAATATCGTTGGCAGCGCCGTCGACGTCGCGGTTGATATTGAACTCGATGGAAATACGCGAGCGCCCGTCGGAGCTCGAGGAGGTGACGGTCTTGATACCCTCGATGCCGGCGATGCGGTCCTCGATCTGGCGGGTAATGCGGGTCTCCACGATATCCGCGGAAGCACCCGGGTAATTGGTGGTAATGGAGACGATGGGCGGATCGATATCCGGGTATTCCCGCAAGGCCAGGCGATCGAAGCTGATCAAGCCGAACACCACCAGCAGCAGGGAAAGGACCAGCGCAAATACCGGGCGTTTGACCGCCGTATCACTGATGATCATTGGCTGGCCGCTCCGTTATCCGCTTGCACGGACACTTCCTGGCCGTCGCGAATATGCAGCGTGCCGCGGGTCACTACCTGATCGCCCTGGGCGAGTCCCGAGAGCACTTCCACCTTGCCCTGGTAGCGGTGTCCTATCTCCACTTCGCGGCGCTGTACTATGTGCCCGCCCTCGGTTTGCTTCACCACAAACACAGACTGGTCGCCGGCCAGCGGTACCAGTGCGGCTTCGGGAATGGTCAGTGCTTGCCGTGGATTACTGATGATCCTCACCCGCAGCAGCATGCCCGGCTTGAGTTCACCCCGGGGGTTATCCAGGCGGGCGCGCACCGTAAAGGCGCGGGTTTGCGGGTCGACCCGCGCTTCCACAATCATCACCTCGCCGTTGAACACCCGCTTGGGGTGGGCCTGGCTGACGGCTTCGATTTTCATGCCGCCGGAGATGGCGGACAGCTGCCGTTCGGGCACGGTGAAATCCAGCTTCAGGCGATCGATTTCCTGGATGGTGGTAATTTCGGTGGTGGGCGTGGCGAGGCTGCCGACGCTGATATTGCGCAGCCCCAGCTGGCCATCAAAAGGCGCGCGGATAATACGGTCGTCGATGCGCGCCTGCAGGCCGTCGATCAGTGCGCGGGTCTCCGCCACCTGGGTTTCCACCGCTTCCAGCTGCTCGCGGGTACTGAGGTTTTTGTTTACCAGTCCGCGCAGGCGCTTTTCATCCCGTTCAAAGCGCTGCAGGGTGGCGCGGGCGCCGGCCAACTCTGCCAGTTCCTCACCGTGGCTCAGTTCCACCAGTACGTCGCCGGCCTTGACCCGCTGCCCGCTTTCAAAGTTGATGCGGCTGATGTGCTCGGTAACCCCTGCGCGCAGGGACACAAACTCCCACGCCTTGGCGGTGCCCAGCGCTTCCACCGGATTGGAAATTGGCTCCAGCTCCACGGGTGCCGCGCGCACCGGTACCGGCGCGCTGTTCGGGGCCTGGGCATGTAACGAGGTGGCAGTGGTGGAAGCGAGGAACAGGGCACAGCTTGCGCCAAGGATTCGGGCTGCAGGTCCGAATACTGAAATCATTTTCATGATGTAGGGAAATACCTGATGGTGGAGCTTTATGGTGGTTCGAAGTCTTGGTGCGTAATTTTGATGCTTAATTTTGATGCTTAATTTTGGTGCGTAATTTGGCGCATAGACGCGAAAGTTTGGCAGCAACTGCAGCAACTTTCAGGCCAGTCCCAAAACCTCGAGAAACGGTCGTCGATCTTACAAAAAAAAGCCTCCCACCGTGTAGACAGTGGGAGGCATTTCGATGAGCGGCATTTCTACCGCGATCAACCGGTCTGCTGCGATTGCCCGGCCTCAGCTCAGGTATTGGCAGGGGTAGCGCCAGGGCGTCGAGCAAAGGCCCGAGGCGATCAGTCGCCGTAGATGATCTTGCTGTTCACCTTCACGGTCAGTGGGTGGTAGCCCGGCTTGGCCTTCTCGAAGATGCGCTTGGCTTCGTCGGTCTTGCCGTTTTCCACCATGTTGCGGTACAGCGGGCGCAGGAACTTGTTGCGACCGATGCTTACCAGGAAGTCTTCCAGGCGCGCGTTAGCGGGCTGGTAATCGTTGCGCACGGCAATCATCAGCCAGCTGAAGGCGATCTCGTTGTTTTTGGAATCAGTGAGTTTGAAGGTGCTATCCAGTTCCTTCAGTTGCTCCTCACTGAGTTTTTCCGGCATGCCGTCGAGGAAGTACTTCCACTGGTGGAAGGTCCAGTCACTGGTGTCGATATCGCCGGCCTTGATCTCGCCGTTCAGCCACTGCTCGCGAACCGGATCCAGTTTGGTGAAGGCATCGGACTGCGGGTGCGGTGCGCCTTCGGGGATACCGGGCTCAAAAATCCACTGCTGAATGCGCGCGCGGTCGAGTTTGTCCGGGTACTGCTTCAGCAGGGTTTGGTCCAGATATTTCACAAAGTCTT
Source organism: Microbulbifer sp. ALW1 (assembly GCF_009903625.1). Lineage (NCBI taxonomy): Bacteria > Pseudomonadati > Pseudomonadota > Gammaproteobacteria > Cellvibrionales > Microbulbiferaceae > Microbulbifer > Microbulbifer sp. ALW1. The sequence goes on from NZ_CP047569.1 coordinate 987,373, forward strand.
CGGTGGTGATGCTCTGGAAGGCGAAGTGGTTGAAGTACTCCATCAGGAATTTGTCGAAGTTTTCGCGGCCCACTTTCTGTTCCAGCTCGTACAGGAACAGCGAACCTTTCTCGTAAGGGATATTGGAGAAGACTTCATCGGGATCGCGGCCGCGCAGGTCGATAGCCATGATCTCGTCTTTGTCTTCGCGATCATCCAGGTCGGCCTTGAGGTCGTCGTAGCCCAGTGCCATTTCCATCTGGTAGCGCTGGTCGCCGTAAATGAACTGCATGATGCGGTTGGTGAGGTAGGTGGTGAAACCTTCATTCAGCCACAGGTCGCGCCAGCTGGCGTTGGTGATCAGGTTGCCGGACCAGGAGTGCGCCAGCTCGTGGGCAATCAGTGCCACCAGGCTTTTATCACCGGCGATTACGGTGGGGGTGATAAAGGAGAGGCGCGGGTTTTCCATGCCGCCGAAGGGGAAGCTCGGGGGCAGGATCAGCAGGTCGTAGCGATCCCAGCGGTAGGGGCCGAAGTTTTCTTCGGTGGCTTCCAGCATGGATTCGGTGTCTTCAAACTCCTTGGCCGAGGCTTCCAGCAGTTCCGGCTCGGCGTAGACCCCGGTGCGCTCACCCATGGGTTTGAAGTCGAGGTTGCCGATGCCGATGGCGATCAGGTAGGAGGGAATGGCCTGGGGCATTTCGAACTCGAATACACCGTCCATTTCCGCATTCGGATCGTTGTTGGCACTCATCACCGCGCGCAACTCCTTGGGAGTGCGGATGGTGGCCTTGTAGGTCATGCGCACCTTGGGTGAATCCTGCAGCGGGATAAAGCTGCGCGCGTGGATGGCCTGGGCCTGGGTGAACAGGAAGGGGTGTTTTTTACCCGCGGTCTGCTGCGGCTCCAGCCACTGCACGCCGGAGGCGCCGGGAGAAGTCTGGTACTGGATGGCGACACGGTTGGCGCCCTTGGGCAGGTTGATTTTCAGCGGGGTACCCAGGTGCGGGTCTTTTTTGCCCATGCTGAATTTCACGTCCTGCAGACCATCGCCGATACCGGCGCGCACAGCGGTCACGTCGATCTCGCGGGTGTCCAGAATCAGCGGTGGGTTTTTGGTGGTGAGCCGCTTGATATCGAGTACGGCCTCACCTTTGAGAATCTTGTTGTCGAAATCCGCGGAGAGGTCGAGGTCGAGGTGTTTGACGACATAGTCGTTGGTGTTGGCGAAGGAGTGGTAGTCGACGCCGGATTCCGGCTGGGCCTTGTCCGCCAGCGGTGCGTCTTTTTCGAGGTTTTCCGGCGTGTATTCGGTGGCGCTCTGCGGGATATCTGCAGTGCCTTTGTCGCCTGCCGGGGCTTCATCTTTACTGCAGGCGCTCAGCGTTATGAGGCTGCAGGCGAGCAGTCCGGTGCCGATCAGGCGGCCGAGGCTGGCGTTAAACAATTGGGGCAGCATGTAATGGCTCCGTGATTGTTGTTGTGCTTTTGATAGGGGGAATTGGATAAATTCGTCGCGGCACAGAATACCCAATAGCAGTAGCCTCAGAAAGGGCGCATTCGATTTTACTTAGGGTTAGACAACAAAGAGTGAAGTGTCAATGTTTCAGGGGGCGCTTGCGGGTCGCGAGATGTGGGATACAGGGGGCGGGGCAAGCCAAGCCCCGAATGCGTGATCCGGGGCTTGTTTAAGTCGCTATGGAAGGCGGGTGACTACCAGCTGAGGCTGCGAGGTCACGCTGATGATGGATAAACCATCTGCAGAAAGCGCAAACCCACCTTTCTTGATTTCATTGGTGTAGGTTGAAATATGGCCGCTGGTGGTGCTGGTACCGTCGCTCCCATAGAGCCAGTAGTCAGCTACACCGTAGTTGTAATAATCGCGAGCGCCGGCAAGTAGATTGTCACCGGGGGTAATCTCCACACAGCAGGGGTATGCGACGCCAGGAAGGTTAAGCAAAATGCTCCCGGTATTGGTGTCGAACTTGTCGAAGCTGTATGAGGTGCCTGAAACCGCATAGACAAAATCACCATTGAAGCTGACGGCCACATCGGTGTCGCCGGAAATACTGGCGCGATGGGTCGAAGTAATATCATTTGCCAGACTGGAATAGCGTATATCGAAACAGCCTGCTCCGGGTCCACTGGAGCAGTAAACCTTGCCATTTTCACTCACGTCTAACTCGTCACGGTAAGCGGAGTTATAGTCCGTTGCGCTTGTAATCAGGGATAAATCGTCCGCGTTGATCACCTGCAGTCGACCGTAAGTGGAACTTTCGCTTTCCCGATAGTAAGTGAACAACAGAGCGTTTCCTCTGACTCGACCAAAGCGCACATACTCTGGGTTCTTGGCATAAACACTGGTTGCTTCGATATCGAGAGAGAGATCGTAAGAGGTCACACTACTCTGGTTTGCGTCGGTGGCAAAAAGCATTCCGCCATCACTGGAAATAGCAAGGGAGCTTATCTCATCTGCCGTTAGCGTGATGGTGTCTTCCAGGGCCCCGTTATAGATGTTGTAAACATCGATGGTGTTGCCACTTGCCGCATAGGCGTAGGGTTTGACAGGGTCTGCGATCAGATAACTGTAGCTGCTATCTACGTTGATGGTTTGAGCTGGGTCTGTGCTACCTACCCAAAGGCTCACCTGCACTTCTTCCGTATTCTCCACCGTGGAATCGCTGGAGGAAATGGTGATGGTGGCAGTGTGCAGTCGATCCAGCTCCAGGCCGTCGGGGTTGGCGGATATTGTCAGGTTGCTACCAGTAACGCCTGACGTATCTATTGTCAGCCATGTTGCACTTGTAGCGGCCTGCCAGGGCACTCCGCCCTGCCAATAGCTATCTTCAATCAATATGGCTTTTTCCAGTACTTGTTTGCTGGGGAAACTGGAGAAACCAATGCCGTTGTCGTGGGCGATCAGGATATTGCTCGATGCTTTGACGGTAAATTGGTAACTGGTTTCGATGGCCTCGCCATCAACCGTTGCGCTCAGCGTTACCGTGCCTTGATAGGTGCCCTCCTGGAATTTTGAAGGATCAAAATTCAAGGCAATTTCCTGCGGGTTTTCGCTGACTTCAATCACTGCGTCTGCGGACCAAGCGTCGGCCAGGGGGAAGTCTACCGAAACAGCGGCAGTATGGCTGTTGCTGCCGGTACCCAGGCTTACCTGATTCGTCAGCGTTGTGCTATCCCAGTCAAAGCTGGCGTCGAGTTCCTGTGCGGCACTGGAAACAGTGAATTGAGGCAGCTGGGCATCAATGTTGAAGGTTACATATTCGATATTGCCGGCATCGATATCCGTGATGGCCACTGTTTCCGCAACGGCATCTGCTGACACCAGTGTCATATCCAGGGTGAATACCACCTTTCCATCCCCGTGGCCGCTGGTCACGTCCGCGGTAATTCCCGCAGTGGTCTTGTCTTCCAGCGACCAGTCGAGATTTTCCGCCGCAATGTCGACAGTGTAAGTGAAGGTATTGTCTGAGCTGCCGCGCACGTAAAGCACATTGTGTTCGTTATTTGTGAGCGCCAGTTTTGCCCATTTTTCAGAGTTGTAGGGATAATTGTCCGCGCTATCTTCGTAGCCGTCATTGTCGTCGTCGGTGTCCGCGTTATCCCCGATTCCATCGTCGTCGTAGTCGGCGACTTCGTTCGGATCCGTGGGGAAGGCATCATTAGCGTCGGTGACGCCATCGTTATCGTCATCGGTATCCGCATTGTTGCCGATGCCGTCGTTATCGCTGTCTTCGGTTTCCGTCGGGTCGCTCGGGAAGGTGTCGCTGCTGTCGGGCACTCCGTCCCCGTCGCTGTCTGGGTCACTACTTCCACCAGAGCTGCTGCTGCCAGAGCTACCACTGGAGCCCGACGAGCTTGAACCGGATGAGCCGCTGCTTGAGCTGGAAGAACTTCCGCTGGAACTGGATGAGCCGCTGGAAGAGGAGCTACTTGAAGAGGAGCTGCTAGAAGAACTGCTGGAAGATGAGCTCTCGCCGCCGGTGTAGGGGCCGGTATAGTCCGTCAGCTGAAACTCGTAATCGGCATCTGCCAGTCGTGCGATACCGAGATCCTTCACGAAAGCGAAAGCATGCGCGACCTGAAGAATAACCTGGGTACCGTCAATATTTGCGGTGGCTTCCATGCCGAATTGGACAACATGGGCATTTGCTTCCGTGTAACTGGTGGTGACTACGCCCTCTCCCTGGTAGCCGCGTGCCGCGTCGTAAGTGAATCCCCTGTTTCCGTATTCCGGCGTAATATTGACGGTGCCACTGCCGCTCTGTTCCAGAATATCGCCTGCTTCCAGGCTTGCATTCCAGAGGGGGATTTTTTGCTCCAGGCGGAGATCGACGGTGTAGGTACCCACACCGTCAATGTAGAGGTCGGGGGCATAGAAGCCGAGGTAGTAGATGCCGCTGGTGTCCGAGACAAAGTAATATTTGGCCCCGCTGGGGAATACCAGTGCACGGGCGCTTACTGAGCCAATGGTGACATCTTCGAAATGCGCCGGTTCGGTGTTCCAGTTGTAATAAAGCGCAACATCGTCTCCAGCGGGCAGATAGGGGTTGTAGTCCCCGGGGGGATTGCTGTCACCTCCGCCGCTACTGCTACTGCTACTGCTACTGCTACTGCTACTGCTACTGCTACTGCTACTGCTACTGCTACTGCTACTGCTACTGCTACTGCCACCACTGCCACTACTACTTGTGCTGCCCCCGGATGCGCTACCTGAGTCATCGCTGCCGCCACCTCCACCGCCACAGGCAGTGAGGGCTGCAGCCAGGATTAGATAAGCGAGGCCTTTGACGATCGGATTGAACATGTATGTTTCCCTAGATTACGGATCAGATTTCCGGCGTTTCTCCTGAAATAAACCTGCCGGGAATAGGTGAGTCCTGACCGGGAGAATTTGGAATGCGGATCGCACAAGTAATCGAGCTGAGTTTGAATTGGTTTTGTTCTTTTAGATTGCTTATTTCAATGGCTATTTTTTTGCTTCAAAGGGGAAGCCGTGACTCCAATAAAATCTACGGGAGTTTCCGTTCGGGGGCTCGGGTGCCGGAGAGTTAGGGTGTTTTCTCCAGATTAGTCAGGTAGCCACCAGTAATCGGAATTTCAGACTATAACATTGCTTTCAGGTAGGAAAAAATGCTGCCAATCACGATTGTGGGCGTGTTTACGGGGTGGGTGTTTGTACGCAGCAAGAGCGAAGGGCGCGCGGAGGGCCGTCTTATCGCAAAGAGATTGTTGTGCGAGCGGGTTGCGGCCGCGCCAGGTTTGTTAAAACCCTCTGTCAATTGCTTGCAGAGGGCTATGTACCTGGCCGGCTTGTGTGGAAAAGGTAGCGTGCGTAAGCGTCGCGCTCAGGAGCGATCAGTCCAGACTGAAATCAAAATCCATTTCATCCCCGGGCGCCTGCACGTAGTAGCCCTGGATAAAGTCGGTGCCCGACTGCCACAGGGTGGGCAGCATGCTGGCCTGCTCCACGTGGGGAACGATGACCTGGGTGTTGATTTCTTTTAGCTGGCCGACGAGCTTGACCAGCGCTTCGCTGTCTTCGCCCTCGTCCTGAACTTCGCGCACGAAGGAAGCGTCGACTTTGGCAATGTCTACTTTGACGTGTTCCAGTGACTTGAATGGGCTGAGGCCGGTACCGAAGTGGCAGACGGCGACACGGCAACCCATGTCCTGCACGAGCTTGGCGAAGTCGCGCGCAGCGTGGAGGTGGCTGTTGATGTCTTCCGCGCGCAACTGGAAGGTGACGGCTTTGGGCGGCACTTTGGCGGCCTTGAAGGCCACGCCGAGCCAGGCGGGCAGGCTGGTGTCTTTCAGGGAGGCGGCGGTGAGGTGTAGCAATACCGAGACGTCTTCACCCTTGGCGCGTTGGGCGGCAGCGGCTTTGATCGCACTGAGGATTACCCAGCGGTCCATTTTGGTGGACAGGCCGGCATCGCCGAGGGCTTCCAAAAAGGCGATGGGGGCGAGTTCTTCCTTGCCGTCGACGAGGCGCACCAGAACTTCATACAGCTTGTCGCCGCTGCCTTGCAGGCTGAGGATCGGTTGGTACAGAAGTTTGAGATTGCCTGCTTCCAGAGCCTGGGTGACGCGGGCGCGATGATAGGTGTCGGCGTCGCCCTGCTGTTCGCTGTCGGGCTCATACAGAGCAAAGTTGTTGCCCTTGTCCTGCGTCATTGCTTGGTCGTGGGCTTTGGAGGCCTGTTCCAGCACCTTGTCGGCATTACCGGAGGTTTCACTCAGGAGCGAGATGCCGATGGAGGCGGTGATATGCAGGGTTTTGCCGGCGGCTTCAAAGATGGTGTCGGCAATTTTCTGCAGCAGCTCCCTGGAGCGCGATTCGGCGCTGTCCGGGGTGGTTTCCGGCATCAGCAGGCAGTAGCTGTCTTCACCATAACGGGCGACGATATCGCCGCGGCGCACGCTGCTCTGCAGCAGCTCGGCGAATTTCTTGTGCAGATCGTCGGCGCCGGCGACGCCCACGATCTGCTGTACGGATTCTTCGAAACGGTCGATTTCGATATACATCAGGCCGCCGGTGCGATGGGAGCCAGCGGCGGATTTGATGGCATTGTTCAGCAGCTGCACGAAGCGCTGGCGGTTGTACAGGCCGGTGGCGGCATCGCGGTTTTTGGCTTCGCTGAGCTGGGCTTCCAGCTCTTCGGTGTTGCCGCTGCTGGCGGCAATGCGCACCTGCAGGCAGCGCTCTTCGTCATAGACGGTTGAGAGCACTTCGGCTTTGGTCGAGAGCGGGGTGCCGTTCGCGGTTTTGGCGGTGAACTGCCACACCTGGGCTTCCACCTCGTTGTTGCTGATGGCGCACTGGCGCAGGAACTCGCGGGCGTCTGGCTGCTCGCCCTCGGTGAGCATGTCGATCAGCGGCTGGTATTCGATATCGTCGCGGTCTTTGTAGCCAAAGCGCTCGGCGAAGGACTCATTGGCGTAGACGATAAGCCCGTCGGAAATGTAGGCGATGGCATCTTTGGAGCTGTCCAGCAGTTCCTTGGTGCGGTTCAGGGTGGCGTGGTAGCGGCGGTCGTGCAGGCGTGCCTGGCGTCGCTCCTCCAGGGCAGCAAGTTCCCGTTGGATCACCAGCAGCAGGTGCTGGTCTTCGTCGACGGTGACCACGTCGCGGGCACCGCTTTTCAGGCCCTCGACTACCGGCTGTGCGCCCTCGCGCTCACTGAGCAGAATGGTCGGAACATCTTTCTGCAGCTTGCTGATAGTGCGGATAGCGGTGGCGGCTTCGAGCTGCTTGCTCTGCTCGGCGGCGATCAGCAGGTCCCAGCTGTGTTCCTGCAGCAGCTTGGTGAGGGCCGCTTCGCTGGCGACGTGCTGGGCCCGATTGGGGCGGCCGGCGTTGTGCAGCATGCTCACCAGGCGCTGGGCTTCGGCCGGGGTGTCGTTAATCAGAAGAAGGCGGATGGTGTTGTCGCTGCTCATTGTAATCCTGTTGTACTGCGTCGCGGCGGTGCTGTTCTTTTAAATCTGTAATACCGCTTCCCTGCTGTACCGGTTGTCTGCCCGCATCATCCCTGGGGCCGCGAACCGGCTAGTGTAGGCCGGGGAAAACACTGCAAACAAGTGCGGGCTGCGCACTCTGGGATATGGTTCCGGAATCTGACAATAAACTGTTATTTCGTGCTCAGTTCTTCGTCAAGAGACCCTTTCGGGGCCTCTTGGATACCTCTTGGCTAACTCAGGAAAACTCGAAAATCGCGAAGCTGCCGGTGGCCAGGGTTTGCTGGTGCAGCGTTACCGTGCGGGTCTGGCCGGCGGCTACTATGTCCACCCTATCGCCCTGCTGGAACAGAGGCGTGGGCAGTAATAGCTCCGGCGGGTGGCCCGCATCGCCGGTGAGCAGTCCCGCGATGGGATCACTGCGGCGTCCACCCTTGATATGACGGTGCGCGCGCACAGCACTGGTATGGCCACCGAGCATTTCCACTCCAGCGCGGCACTGCTCCGGAAGTGCGTATTGCCAGCGCACCATGGCAATCTCCCAGCGGGAGTTGACCCGCAGAGCGATGAGGTCGCCGCTGTGCAGGCGCCCCTGGGTATCCGGCGGCAGCCGCAGGCCGGCGCCACTGTTACTGGTATTCAGCAGGGTGGCGGCAATGGGCTGGTAACGTTTCTGGGTATTGGCTGTGTCTTTATTTCTGCGACCGACCGATGGCGCGCTGGGCAGTGCACAGGAGTAGTCGTCGGCGTGGTTATCGGCGTGGTTGTCGGGGCAGTTGCCGGGCATCGAGACTTCGTAATCTTTCAGGGCGCGACCGGTGAGGTAGTCGATGGAATCCACCTCCATGACCAGCCGCTGTTCCGGCTGGCCGCTTCCGCCGGGAGCGAAGGTCATTGTCAGTTCCGGGGCTGGTTCATCCCCCTGCTTGAGGTGATGACAGATGGCACTGATTCCGAGGACGACCTCGCAGCGAATATCCACGGGTGTGCGCTGGCCGTCGCGACCTTTTTCACCATCCCACAGGGCCTGAACCTGCAGCAGCATGTCCGGTGACAATTTCCCGGGGCGACGCAGGCAGCGTTGCAGTTGTTGTAATGGCCCCCGGAGGTCAATCGACCAGCCCAGCGGTGCCGAGAAGTGCTTCATGTCCACCCGGCTATGCCGCAGGCGCACCGCCGGTATCGGGGGCTGGTCCAGCTTGAGGCTGGCAACAAGCCCTTTGGCCCCGGGCTGGGGGTTGTCCAGCAGGTTGCTCTGGCGGGCCCAGCGGTCGCAGCACTGCCACAATTGTTGCTGCTCGTTTACGCCGAGTTGCAGGGGGTTGGCACTAGCAAATAGGGCGACCTGCAGGTAGGGGTGGGCGGGTGTTTCCCAGCGGCTGAACAGTCGCAGCGGGTTGGCGGCGCTCAGGCCTTTGGCGAGCGGGTCCAGGACCCGGCGCTGTGCCAGATGCTGTTCGCGGGCCAGCTGCAGCAAGCGTTGCATGCGTCCCCAGCAATTTTTTGGCGTCGCCAGGTAAAAGTGACTGCTGACCTGGATCAGTTGGCGATAGCTGTCGATGCCCCGGTGCAGGGCGCGGGCCAGTCGCCGGCGGTAGAGGAGCGTATGTGGCTCCCGCACCAGTTGCACACAGGCGCTGGTATAAGCGAGGGCCTGATGCTGGTACAGAATGGCGGCGGTCAGCAGGTCGCGGCGCTGTTCCTGGGTTTGGCCGTGGCCCTGACTGGCAGTGTCTTTCCCCTGCAGTTGCGACAGCGCCAGCAGGTCGCAGTGAGCCAGGATAATCGGGCGCAGTATTTCCAGGCTGGCGAGGCGCAGTGATGCCGGGGCTGTCCAGCGCGTGATTTCGGCCAGCAGGCTGCGCAGGGTGCCGGCATTGCGCTGGGTCTTGTGATCAATGGGGTTCTGTTGCAGATAACTGCGAATCCAGCGTTTGAGCTGGCGGTGATTGTGGCAGCCGCACGTGAGCTGTTTCAGGTCCTGGGGCCCGGGAGAAAGTCGCTCGAGCAGATTCGGCGCGGGTACCGCCCGGGCTCGGCTGGGTGGGCTTTGTGTGGGGGAGTCGGGTGCTGTCGAACTATCCGCCATAGCATCGGCTGGCCGCCGGCGGCTGTAAGCGGGGTTGCTATCTGGTGGTGTGGCTTCGGTGCCAGACCGGGCTCGTGGCCCGATCTCAATTTCTGCTGCTTCCTGCATGGCGATAACCGGGTGTTATGTCCTTGCAGTATACGAAGCGGATGTCGTTACACAATTGTGCTTGTAGAAAATGGCGACGAAAGTGTGGGTAAAATCCCACATAAAGTTGGAAAAATTCGCGAACAGGTCGCGCATTAGCTCTTTCGAGGGGTGGGGTTAGCCCGGGTCAAACCGGGGTTTTGGATTTTTCCGCCGGAATTTCTCGCACCAGTTTGGGAACCAGGTATCCAGGGAGTCGCTGGCGCATGGCTTCGACCAGGGCACGGGCGCGTTCGTCGCTCACCTCAAAATGCGCGGCGCCCTGCACCCGGTCCAGTTGGTGCAGGTAGTAGGGCAGGACACCGGCATCGAACAGGGTTTCGGAGAGGTCGGCGAGGGCGTCCTGGTCGTCATTGACGCCTTTCAGCAGTACCGCCTGGTTCAGCAGTGTCACGCCCGCGGCCTTGAGCCTGGCCAGACCCTGGCGCACGGCAGTGTCGATCTCATTGGCGTGGTTGCAGTGCAGTACCAGCACGGGTTTCAGGCGACTGTTGCCAAACCACTGCAGGAATTCGTCGTTGATCCGCGATGGCGCCACAATTGGCAGCCGGGTATGGATACGCAGTTTGTCCAATTGCGGTATCTGTGCCAGTTCGCCGGCCAGCCAGGAAAGCTGCCGGTCGCTCATCACCAGCGGGTCGCCACCACTCAGGATCACTTCCCGCAGATCCTGCTGGGCGCGGATATAGTCCAGGGCCTGCTGCCACTGGCTGCGGCTGAGGTGGTTGTCGCTGTAGGGAAAAGCGCGGCGGAAGCAGTAGCGACAGTTGACCGCACACTGGCCGGCGGTGATCAGCAGCAGGCGGCCGCGGTACTTGTGCACTACCCCCGGCACCGGGTTGGCGTTGGCCTCGTCCAGCGGGTCGTCGCTGAAGCCCGGGGTAGGCTGTAGTTCGGCGCCGGTGGGCAATACTTGCAGCAGTAACGGGTCTTTGGGATCGCCGGGGCGAATGCGGTTCAGAAAGGGCCGCGGTACCCGCAGTTGGAACAGCCCGGCGGCGGCGGTCAGCTGTGGCAGCTGTTCCGGGGCCAGTTGCAGCAGGTCGAGGAGCTGTTGCGGGTCGGTCACCAGGTCGGCCATTTCTTCCTGCCAGCGGCGCGGGTGCAGGGTCTCGTCGCCGGAGTTGGCGATTTCGACGCTGTTGATTTCACGGGCGGGCTGGCGGTGCTGTATCATAGCGGGCTGTTTTTTGGCGCGGTGGCGGTTTGCTGCTGAATGGTCCCTTTCGGGCCGCGCGAAGTTTAATCAATTTGACGGCTTAATGCTGATATTTCGAGGAACTCATGGCTACTTATTCCACTAACGAATTCAAAGGCGGTCTGAAGGTGATGCTGGACGGCGACCCTTGCTCCATTGTGGACAATGAGTTCGTGAAGCCCGGTAAGGGCCAGGCGTTCAACCGTGTGAAGCTGCGCAACCTGAAGACCGGCCGGGTATGGGAGCGTACTTTCCGCTCTGGTGAGAGCCTGGAAGGTGCGGATGTGATGGACCGGGATATGGAATACCTCTACAACGATGGTGAGTTTTTCCATTTCATGGAGCCGGAGACGTTTGAGCAGCATCAGGCGGACGCGAATATCGTGGGCGATGCGGCCAAGTGGCTGAAGGAGCAGGATGTCTGCGTGGTGACCCTGTACAACGGTGCGCCGCTGGCGGTGACTCCGCCCAACCATGTGATTCTGGAAATTACCGATACCGATCCGGGTGTACGCGGTGATACCGCCCAGGGTGGTACCAAGCCGGCGACTCTGGTTACCGGTGCAGTGGTGAAGGTGCCGCTGTTCTTGGAAATCGGCGAGACCATCAAAGTGGATACCCGTACTGCGGAATACCTGGGGCGCGCCAAGGAAGACTGATCTTCCGCATCTGGCGACTTTGAAGGGCGGATACTCTGGTATTCGCCCTTTTTCGTTCTGGTACCGTGGTATTTACTTGGCTGGTTCTGTGGCGGCTAAGCGCTGGGCAGGGGTTTTCAGGAACGCTGTGAACCCATCCCTGGGCGCTTCGGCGCAAACATCCTGTTTGCGACGATCCTGAAAACCCCTGCCCAGCGCTTAGCCTTTACATCGGAGTTTAATGGTCATTGGCAATCAAGCCGATGCACCCATTTCAGCTACTTTATTTTCATGACTGAATCCCTTTGGCGCCCTACTGCCCCCCTCGAAAACCTCCGCCGCCGCGCAACCCTACTCGCGGATATCCGCCGCTTTTTCAGTGAGCGCCAGGTACTGGAAATGGAGGTGCCGGTGTTGTCCCGCTGCGCCACCAGTGACCCCCATATCGATTCCATTACTGCCGATTGCAGCGGTGCGCCGGCCTATCTGGCGACGAGCCCGGAGTTCGGGTTGAAGCGGCTGGTCGCGGCAGGTATCGGGGATTGCTATTACCTGGGCAAGGCGTTTCGCAATGGTGAGGCCGGGGGGCGGCACAATCCGGAGTTCACCATGCTGGAGTGGTACCGGGTGGGCTGGGACGATCACCGGTTGATGATTGAAGTGGGGGAGTTTCTTTCCTGGTTGTTGAAGATTTCCCGGGTGCGGTCTTACAGCTATCGCGCGCTGTTTTTGCAGCAGTTGGGGGTGGATCCGCATCGGGCGCCTTTTGAGGAGTTGAAAGCGGTGGTGGCGCGGGTGTTGGAGTTGTCGTTTGAGCCGGCAGGAAGGGATGAGTGCCTCGACTTGCTGATGAGCCACCATATCGAGCCGAATATGGGCGAGGGGATTACCCTGGTGTACGACTTCCCGGCGACCCAGGCGGCGCTGGCGCGGGTGGAGGACGACGAGTTGGGGGTGCCGGTGGCGCGGCGGTTTGAGGCGTATGTTGGTGGTATGGAGTTGGCGAACGGTTACTGGGAGCTGACGGATGCCCCGGAGCAGCAGCGCCGGTTTGAGGCGGACCACCGCTTCCGTGAGGACAGCGGTAAGCCGGTGTTGCCGTTTGAGGAGCGTCTGGTGCAGGCGCTGGCATCGGGGATGCCGGACTGCGCGGGGGTGGCGCTGGGGGTGGACCGGTTGTTGATGTTGGCTTGTGGCGCCGGGCGCATTGATGAAGTGATTGCCTTCCCGATCGAACGCGCCTGAACCGGTCTACGCTTCAGGCGCTCCGGCGGCCGTCGTCCAGGTCGCCGTTTTCCGCTTCGTCACTCATTCCTTTTGGCGCCTGTTCACCACCATTCGGCAGATGGGCGCTGCCGCGCTCGGGGGTGAAGTCGTAGTGGGCGAGCTCGCCCACGGCGTAGAAGCCGGCGTTCAGCCACAGGTCCTGCTGATCTTCCCCTACCAGTGCCACCACGTGTTTGTGGTGGCTGTGCAGCACCTCGCCCAGCAGGTGCTGGAACAGGGCGTTGCCGATACCGCGGCCGCGGTATTCCGGCAGGGTTGCCAGGTCGTAGAAGCCGAGGGCGTCGGCGGAGGAAAAGAGGCAGCCGGTGGCCGCTGGCTTGCCCTGGTACTCGCCAATATACAGTTTCAGGCGGCTGTGTTTGTGTTCCGGCAGCTCCGACAGTTGGCGGTAGAATTTCTTGATCTGGGCGTGTTCCCGCGGGTTGCCCTGGAGTTCGGCGATCAGGTCGCCGAAGGCGATGATGCCATCGGCCGTGGTGACGCACTGGATCTCCAGCCCATCCACTTCAGCTTCTTCCGCAGCCAGCTGCTTCACTTCCGCGGCCATGGCGATCAGTGGCGCCTGGCGCACCAGGTGCAGTTCCGCGAGGGCGGTATCGTCCAGGGGTTTGCTGGCGCAGTGCCAGAGGGAGAAGGGGCTGTGGCGCTCGGCAAAGTAGTCGACCACAAAGCGTTGCAGGATGCGCGGCTGCATCACCGCGTTGCTCACCACCTGGTTGAAGCGGGTGGAGAGCAGGCCGCTGTCGGTACGCAGCAGGCCGGTGATTTCCTTGCTCTGCTTGGGATTAACAAGATCTGCGCAGTATCCGGCTTTGTTTTCCAGATTGCGGCAGACGAGATTTTTGGCGCTGAGACTGTATTTCATGGTTACAGAATAGTCCTGCGGTTTCTGTGCGGTATCTATTTGTTGCAACCTGTGACAGCAGAATCAGCGCAATTGATCCACCTGAGATAAGGCGCACTGGTTCATCGACAGCGCAGGCTGGTCACAACTGGCGGTGCCGATGACTTTGGCGGGCACGCCGGCCACCAGGGATTTCTCCGGCACCGCTTTCAGCACCACGCTGCCGGAGGCGATCTGCGAGCAGCGGCCGATTTCGATATTGCCGAGAATTTTGCTGCCGGCGCCAATGAGTACGCCGCAGCGCACCTTCGGGTGGCGGTCGCCGGACTCCTTGCCGGTGCCGCCGAGGGTGACCGATTGCATGATGGAGACATTGTCTTCCACCACCGCGGTCTCGCCGATCACAATCCCGGTGGCGTGATCCAGCAGTATGCCCTGCCCCAGCTGCGCGGCCGGGTGAATGTCGACTCCGAATACCACCGAGATACGGTGTTGCACGAACAGCGACAGCGAGCGGCGATTCTGTTGCCACAGCCAGTGGGCCACGCGCCAGGCCTGCAGGGCGTGGAATCCCTTGAAGAACAGAAAGGGCTCGTACAGGGAGTGGCAGGCGCTGTCGCGCTGCTCGACGGCGCTGAGGTCCGCACGCGCGGCTTCACCAATGGAAGGGTCGTTTTCCAGCGCCTCATCGATCACTTCGCGGATCAATAGCGCCGGCGCCACCGCGCTGTCGAGCTTGTTGGCGAGGTGGAAGCTGAGCGCGGCCTCGAGCGTGTTGTGGTTGAGAATGGTGGCGTGCAGAAAGCTCGCCAGGATCGGCTCGCGCTCCACCTGCACCGCCACGTCCTTGCGGATACCACTCCAGAGTTGGTCCTGTGCCTGTTCTTCGGTCTTCACAGTTTCCATCGGGTACTACTCCTTGTTAATTGACACCCCGGGGTCGCACCTTAAATCGCGCCCAGGGTGAGCGGCGGTTCCTGCAGGGCCGAGAGTTGCTCGCGCAGGGCCAGAATATGTTCCGCCCAGTAGCGGGGGGAGTTAAACCAGGGGAAGGCCATGGGGAAGGCCGGGTCTTCCCAGCGCCGCGCCAGCCAGGCGGCGTGGTGCATCTGGCGCAGGCAGCGCAGCGGTTCCACCAGCTGCAACTGTTGTGGGTCGAAAGGGTAGAAGGTTTCGTAGCCCTCCACCACGGTATCGAGGTAGGCCGTCTGCTCCGCGCGATTGCCGGAGATCAGCATCCAGATATCCTGGATTGCCGGGCCCTGGATACAGTCGTCCAGATCCACAAACCAGGGTGTTTCATCCCGCCACAAAAAATTGCCGCTGTGGCAGTCGCCGTGCAGTCGCAGGGTCGGCCAGTCGCGCTCAAAAAACGGGGTTATCCGCTCGATGATATGGGCGGTCACGGTGGCGTAAGCCTCGACGTTCTCCCGCGGCAGAAAATCGCCGGCGAGAATAAAGTCTCGGCTGTCGATGGCAAAACGCTGCAGTGACAGGCTGGTCCGGTGGTTGAATGGCCGCGCTGCGCCAATGGCGTGAATACGCCCGAGCATGGTGCCCACCTGTTCCAGGTGGTCAAAGTTGTCCAGCTCGATCTGGTGGCCGCCGCGGCGGGGAAACAGCGCAAAGCGGAAACCGTGTGCTTCCATCAGGGTGCGCCCGTCGAATGCCAGCGGTGCCACTACCGGAATTTCTGCCTCTGCCAGCTCCAGCGCAAACTGGTGCTCCTCGATGATCTGCTCGTCGCTCCAGCGCCCGGGGCGGTAGAACTTGGCGATCAGCGGCTGCGACTCGTCGATACCCACCTGGTAAACGCGGTTTTCGTAGCTGTTGAGGGGGAAGATGCGCGCGTCAGACAGCAGGCCCACGCTTTCCACACAGTCGATCACCCGGTCCGGGGTGAGCGCGTCGTAGGGGTGAGCGGAGGGTTGCAGGTGTGAATGGTCGTTCACGGAATCGGTCATGGCGGCGCTCCGTTGAGCCTCGCGAAGCTCGTGCAAAATGGGGCGCTATGCTAACCCGGCAACGCCTCTCCACCCAACCTGGAATTTACCGCCAGCCTCGCTGCGGACTAGATGCTGACGACCCAGTTCCGCGGAACCAGCGCTTGTGGCCAGCGCCCGTGAAAAGGTGGGCTGTGACCACAAAACCACGGGTTAAGGAGACCGGCGTTGCGCCAATCTCCCTCGGGGTTTTTCAGCCGCTCCAATCAATCCTCGGCGGAGGCTGGCCCGATAATTCCGCTTACCTGGACGATTTTATCGGCGGGAAATCCGCCCAGTTTGGCGTGCTTGGCAATGATTTCTTTGTTGGGCGCTTGATACACGCAGTAGAACTTATCCTCGGCCACATAGCTTTGCTGCCACACGATCTCCGGCCCCAGGGATTCGAGTACGGCGCGGGATTTCTGCGAAATGGACTTGAGCTCAGCCGGTGTCAGGTTCTGCGCGCCGGGAATGGTGCGCTCAATAATGTACTGGTGGCTGTCGCCAGCAAATACCGCAGTACTGGCGATCATGAGGGCGAATGCAATCAGTGAATTACGCATGTTTCTGTTCTCCTAATTAGTTACCCGGATGGGCAATCAAGGTCCGTTACGGACCCCATTGGTAAAATGCTCTGTGAAAGCCTCGACGTCTGCTTGAGACTCGCCCCTATACAACCAACCCCGCTCAATAGTCACAATGAATTGCCGGCTGATCTTTACCTGAACTGGCATTTCCCTTTAAATCAAGTAGTTAGCGGTACACATGAACTGCGTGCATGGCGCAGAAAGTCAGCAGGCCAGACCCGGGGTGGCGAATGGCGACACTGTGTTTCGGAGAGTTTGAGCTCGATAGCGAGCGCCAGCGGCTGCTTCGCCGCGGCAGAGTGGTGGCTGTTCAGGAGCAGCCCCTGCGCCTGTTGTTGTTGCTCCTTGCCCGGCCGGGGGAGCTGGTGACCCGGGACCAGGTGTGTCGCGACTTTTGGCCCGATGATGTCAGTGGCATTCTTGATGACAACCTGAACACCCTGGTGCGCAAATTGCGCCAGGCCCTTGGTGATTCCGCACGCAGTTCCCGCTTTATCGAAACAGTGCCCAGGCAGGGGTACCGGTTTATCGCGCCGGTGACGACCGGGAAGGGTGCGTCAGAATCCACCGGCACCGTTACCCCGGATAAACCCGCCACGCTAAATACACCGCTTTCCCCAAACCACCGCCGGCCGCTAGCCGTCATAGCTGGCTGCCTACTGATGGCATTCGCATTTTTTATCTACCAGCTGGTGCCCTTCCCCGAGAGCGGGATGAATACGTCGAGGCAGTTTGAATCGGTTGCCGTTTTGCCGTTTGTGAATGCCAGTGAAGATTATCAGCGGGACTATTTCAGTGATGGTTTGGCGGATGACATTCTGAACCGCCTGTCCGGCTTTCCCGGTCTGCATGTTGTATCCAGAACCTCGTCGTTTTCCTTGCAGCAGTCCGGGCTCGATGCGCGTGGTATCGGCAAGCTTCTGGCAACCGATGCCCTGGTAGAAGGCAGTGTGCGCAGGGATGGCGAGCAGTTGCGTATCAATGTCCGGTTGGTGGATACCAGTAACGGTTACCAGTTGTGGTCGCGAAGCTATCAGCGGGAACTGACCGATATTTTTTCGGTGCAGGAAGATATTGCGCTGCAAGTCGCCAGCGCCCTCGCGGGCAAATTGCAAAGCGGGCGGGATTTGGGACCGCGGGCCGCGGGGATTTCATCGGCGGCCTACGACAACTATCTCAAAGGCCGTTTTTACTGGCACCGGCGCTCTGAGAGAGACCTTAAGGCGGCCGTTGAATACTTTGAACAAGCGATCGCTCTTGCGCCGGAATACGCGCCTGCTTGGGCGGGGTTAGCCGACGCGCTGGCGGTACTTGGGTTTTACGATTACCTGCCGCCCGTAGAAGCCTTTACGCGTGCCCGCGGTGCTGCCCGGCGTACGCTGCAGCTTGACCCTGCCAATGCCTCTGCTGAGGCTAACCTGGGGTATGTGGCGCTTTATCACGACTGGGACCTGGCGGAAGCCGAAGCCCGCTTTCTACAGGCTATCGCGTTTAAACCCGATTCCTCAAAGGCACACCAGTGGTATGCGAATCTGCTGGTGGCGGCAGGCAGGTTCGACGAGGCGGAGCGGGAAATGCGCAAGGCCACCGAGCTGGATCCGCTGTCGCTCATCGCCAATGCGGCGCTGGGATGGGTGCTCTACCACGCCGGGGCTCACCAGGCCGCGCTAGAACAATTGGCGCTGGTGGAGGAATTAAACCCGGAATTCGAACTGGTCTATTTGTGGCGAGGGTGGACGCAGGAAGCCATGGGTGATTATCCCGGGGCCATCGCGTCTCTGCGGGAGAATGTCGCGCGCTCGGGCGGCAGTGCCATCGGTGTGGCCTCGTTGGCCCGAGTGCTGGCACTCAGTGGCAGCCGGGAGGAAGCGGGGACCTTGCTGGAAGGCCTGAACACGCCGGAGGCTTATCTGCCGTCCTACGAAATGGCCAAAGCCTATCTCGCGCTGGCGGGTCCCGAGGCCGCTGGAGCCTGGTTGCAGCGGGCCTATGACCAGCGCTCACATTCGATGGTATTTCTGAAAGTCGATCCGCAGTTGGCCGCTATTCGCGAAACGTCCGATTACCAGAAACTGGTGGCGCAGGTACTGCCCCACCGTTAAGGACTTTTAGCGTGACGAGTGCGGCGGCAACACTGCCGTGTGACAGTCGCACTTTTAGTGTCGCATTGTGTCAGACCGCGATTTTTTCCAGTGCCAGGCTGCCAATGGAATAACCCGCACCAAAAGAGCAGATCACACCCTTGCTGCCCACGGGAAGGTCGTCGCTGTGCAGGTTGAACGCGATTACCGAGCCGGCACAGGCGGTGTTGGCAAAGCGGTCCAGTACGATCGGTGCGCGCTCAATGTTGGCGTCGTCGCCCATCAGCTTTTTCGCGATCAGGTTGTTCATATTGATGTTGGCCTGGTGCAGCCACCAGCGGTCGATGTTGGCCGGTGCCATGCCCAGTTCCTGCACCTGGTTCTCCAGGTGTTCCGCGGCCATGGGGCAGACTTCCTTGAATACCTTGCGGCCATTCTGGCGGAACAGCTTGCCCTCTCCAAAAGGATCCACATCCGCAGCGCGCGCGGTATAGGTGAAGTTGGAGCGGATATTGTTGGAGAAAACCGTCTTGGCTTTGGTGCCGAGAATTTCCCAGGCGGTGTCGGAGTTGCAGTTTTCCTTGCGTTCCACCACCGAGGCAACCGCCACGTCGCCAAAAATAAAGTGGCTGTCGCGGTCGGTGTAATCCACCTGCGGCGAAGCCAGCTCCGGGTTGATCACCAGCACCGCCTTGGCGGAGCCGGAGCTGATGGCATCCACCGCGCGCTGCAGCGCGAAGGTGGCGGAAGAGCAGGCCACTTCCATATCAAACGCAAAACCGTCGATGCCCAGTTCGCCCTGGATTTCGATGGCAATGGCGGGGTAGGCGCGCTGCAGGTAAGAGGCGCCAACGATAACCGCGTCAATGTCTTCCGGCTTCTTGTTGGCTTTTTCCAGCGCCAGCTTTGCAGCCTTGAGACCCATCTCGGCCTGCAGGCTCAGCTCGTCATCGGCGCGCTCCGGAATATAGGGGCGCATGCGCTCCGGGTCGAGGATGCCTTCCTTGCTAATCACATAGCGGCTTTTGATGCCGGACGCCTTTTCAATGAACTCGGCCGAGGAGTGCGGCTTGGCCTGCAGCTCGCCGGCCTCGATGGCATCGGCATTCTCACGGTTGAACTTGTCCGCAAAGGTGTTGAGCGCGGTCACCAGCTCTTCATTGCTGATGGTATCCGGAGGCGTCCACAGACCGGTGCCACTGATCACAATGCCGCGGGGCATCTTGTACTCACTCATCAAACTTCATCCTGTGCGTCGCGCCTGTTTCCACAGGCGACCTTCTTGTAGAGACCTTGTATAAACGATAGCAGCCGGTGTTTTTTTGCACAGCGGTTGCAAAGGGCGACTATTGTGCCGATACGGGTCACTTGGGTCTAGGAAACGGTACAGGAGTACCGGGCGGTCGCTAGGGCAAATTGGTTGAAAGTTAGGGGGTTCTGGCCAGAGCATAGCTGCTCACCCGTGTGGCGCCAGCATCCAGCAGACTCTGTGCTGCCGCTTCCTGGGTGGCCCCGGTGGTAATCACATCGTCGACCAATCCGATGTGCAGGCCCCGGACCCGCGGGTGTGCGACAAAGCTGTGGGTCAGGTTCTTGCGCCGTTGGGTGCGCCTGAGTTTCTGCTGGCTGTCTGTGGCGGTGGTTTTGCGCAGTGCGCGGTTATCCAGCGGGATGCGCCAGTGTTTACCGAGAATGTTCGCGATCAGCTGGGCCTGGTTGTAACCCCGTTCGAACAGTTGCTTGCGCCAGTGCATGGGAACCGGCACCAGCAGATCCGGGCGATGTTCGCCTTTTATCTGGGGAGCGAGCTGAAACGCTGCCAACTCTGCCAGGGTGCGGCCGGCGGAGAAATCGCGCTGGTATTTGAAGCGCTGTATCAGTTGCGCCACCGGATAGGCGTAGTACCAGCAGACGTGGCTGCAGGCCTGGGGTGGCGGCTGTTGCAGGCAGCCGGCACATTGCCGGTCGGTTGCCTCTGCAAGCGGTAGCGCGCAGCACTGGCAGGCGTGGCCCAGAGCGGGCAGGTCCTGGTGGCAAGGTGAGCAGGTGCCGAACCGGACCTCCTCGGCAGAGCCACAGAGCAGGCAGCGTGCCAGGTGTCGGTCGATCGAGCGGTCAACGATCTGGCTCAATATTCTCCGTATCGACATCGCAATCCTCCCTGATCGCCTATCGGTAAAACGGGACCTGTAAACCAAAGCTGGTTCTCTTGGTTGACAGCGAAGGGGCCACCGCTACACTGGCAGGCCTTTACGGAATCTAATGGAAACCCGCGCTAGAAGCGCCACGACGTAGTGACTTGTTGCCATGACTCAGAAGTCTCACTTGAGTCCTGCCGGTCCCGTCGCCCGAGGAGAATAATTCCTGTGACTGCCAACCCGCAAATGTCTTCCGCTTCGTCCATTTACGGCCAGGTCCGCCACGACTGGACCCGCCAGCAGGTACTGGATCTGTTCGCGCTGCCGTTCAACGATCTGCTGTTCACCGCACAGACGGTGCACCGCCAGCACTTTGATGCTAACCGGGTTCAGGTGAGTACCCTTTGCTCCATCAAAACCGGCGCCTGCCCGGAAGACTGTTCCTACTGCCCGCAGAGCGCCCGCTACGATACCGGTCTCGAGCGCGAGAAACTGATGAAGGTGGAAGCGGTGGTGGAAGAGGCCCGCGCGGCCAAGGCCAGCGGTGCTACCCGTTTCTGCATGGGCGCCGCCTGGCGCTCGCCGAAGAAAAAAGACATGCCCTATGTCACCCAGATGGTGAAAGAGGTGAAGGCGCTGGGGCTGGAGACCTGCATGACGCTCGGCATGCTTACCGATGAGCAGGCCAAGGGCCTGGCGGATGCGGGCCTGGACTACTACAACCACAACCTGGATACCTCGCCGGAATACTACGGCGATATCATCACTACCCGTACCTATGAAGACCGCCTGAATACCCTGGCGAATGTGCGTGCGGCGGGCATGAAGGTCTGTGCCGGCGGCATTATCGGCCTCGGGGAAGAGGAAAAAGATCGCGCGGGTCTGTTGATGCAGTTGGCGAATCTCTCCGAACATCCGGAGTCCGTGCCCATCAACATGCTGGTGAAAGTGGCCGGTACGCCACTGGAAAACAACAAAGATCTCGATCCGTTTGAGTTTATCCGCTGTATCGCCGTGGCTCGCATCATGATGCCAAAGTCCCACGTGCGCCTGTCCGCTGGCCGCGAGTCCATGAACGATGAGATGCAGTCGCTGGCCTTCCTTGCCGGTGCCAATTCCATTTTCTATGGTGAAAAACTGCTGACCACCGGCAACCCGGAAGCCAACAAGGATATGCAGCTGTTTAACCGCCTCGGTATCAAGCCGGAGGAGTACCAGCAGTACGAAGATGAGACTGCGGTGGAAGCAGAGCTGCAGGCACAGATCGCCGAGCAGCAGAACGATCAATTCTTCTACGACGCCGCCAAGGCGTAAGCGCAGCCGCAGTTTTGTCCAGTCTGCAGGATTTTCTCAACACGCGCCTGGCCGAGCGCCGGGCGCAGCAGTTGTACCGTGAGCACAAAATCCTCGATGCCGCGCCGGGGCCTGTAGCGGTTGTCGACGGCGCTGAGCTGATTACCTTCAGCAGCAACGACTACCTCGGTCTCGCCACCCATCCTGAAGTGATTGCTGCACAACAGCGCGGTGCATTGCTGGGCGCGGGAGCCACTGCCTCCCACCTGGTCAATGGTCACTTCGCAATCCACCAGCAATTACAGAACACAATCGCCGAGATGACCGGGCGCGAGGCAGCATTGCTGTTTGGCAGCGGCTATATGGCCAATGTCGGGATCATCAATGCACTCGTCGGCCGCGGCGATTTCGTGGTGCAGGACAAACTCAATCACGCTTCCCTGATCGACGGTGGTCGTATCAGTGGCGCCCAGTATCTGCGTTTCGCCCACAATGACCTCGCTGCGCTGGATGTCCAGCTACAGCGTGCACGCAACAAAAGCGATGGCAGGATGCTGCTGGCGGTGGATGGCGTTTACAGCATGGACGGCGACATCGCGCCGCTCGCCGAAATGGCGGCGCTGTGCCGAAAATACGATGCCTGGCTGATGGTGGACGAGGCCCATGGCTTCGGTGTTATGGGCAGCGAACAATGCCCCAGTGCCGGCAGCGCCGCTGCCGCCGGACTCGACCAGGATACTGCGCCCATCGTGATGGGTACTCTGGGCAAGGCGGCAGGTAACGCCGGTGCCTTTGTTGCCGGCTCGCAGGCGCTGATCGATTACCTTACCCAGTTTGCGCGCACCTATATCTACACCACCGGTATGCCGCCCGCGGTAGCTGCCGGGTGCCTGCGCGCGCTGGAGCTGATGCAGCAGGCACCACTGCAGCAGACACTGGTGCAGCGTATCGACTACTTCCGCCGCCGCGCCGCCGAGCGCAATCTTCCACTGGAAAACTCCAGCAGCGCGATTCAGCCACTGGTGCTCGGCTGTGAACAGAGAGTGCTGGATGTGGCCGCGCAATTGCGCAATGCGGGTTATCTGGTGGGCGCGATTCGCCCGCCGACCGTGCCCGCCGGCACGGCCCGTTTGCGTATTACGCTATCCGCGGCACACAGCGAAGCGCAGATTGATGGTCTTTTAAGCGCGCTGTCTGCTGCGCTTGCGCCTGTGGAGGTGCCGGCATGAACATCGCGCTGATTCATGGTTGGGGCGGGGATGCCCGTTGCTGGCAGCCGCTGCTGGATGAGTTGAAAGGTCTTACTGGGAAAGTCACCAATATTGAATTGCCGGGCTTCGGTGCGCGCATCGAGGAATCCTGGCCGGATACCGAAACGCTTGTTGCACAGCTGGATTCACAGTTGCCCGATGACTGCCTGCTGTTGGGCTGGTCTCTGGGTGGCATGTTGGCCGTGCGGCTCGCGGCGACCAGCCAAAAAGTCCGCGCGCTGATCACCATTGCCGCCAACGGCAGCTTTGTTGCCCGAAACGATTGGCCGGGCATGGACGAAACGACCTTCGCGGATTTTTGCCGCGCGCAACGCGCCATGCCGGAAAAAAACTGGCAGCGTTTTTGTGGACTGGAGGCCCGCGGTGATTCCGCAATACGCGGGTTGTTGAAAATTCTCAAGGGTTGGCAGCCGTTATCCATCCCCGACAGCTGGAGCCATGCGCTGGACTGTCTGGGCGAGCTGGATAACCGCGACTTATTGAAAACCCTTGAGGTTCCCGCCCTGCATATTTTCGGTGAAGGCGATGCGCTGGTACCGCCGGCGGCGGTACACAAAATCGAAGTCCCGGAAACCAAAATCCCAAGCGCGCAGGTAAAAGTGATCGCCGGGGCGGGTCACTGCCCGCATCTGAGCCAGCCCGCAACCTTAGCCGCGCTGATCGAAAGTTTTGTCGCGCAGGAATTGCATTCTGCGCCGCTGGAAAAATCCTCCGTGGCCCGCGCCTTTGGCCGCGCTGCCCAGAGTTATGATGCCGCTGCCTACCTGCAGCGGGCGGTGTGCCGCGAATTAATCAGCCGCGCCGGCGACGGCTGGGCGCCAAAACGTATTCTCGATCTGGGTAGCGGTACCGGTTACGGCAGTGAGCTGTTGCGCAAGCGCTTCCCGGATGCACACATTATCGCGCTGGATCTGGCCCCGGAGATGCTGGGTTATGCCCGCGAACATCGCCCGGTCAGTAACGGCTATGTGGCTGCGGACGCAGAGCAGTTGCCGTTGGCGGACAACTGTATCGATCTGGTATTTTCCAGTTTTGCCCTGCAGTGGTGTTATCGCTTGCCGCCGTTGTTTGCGGAAATTCGTCGGGTAATGTCACCCGAGGGGAATGCACTGATTTCCACTCTGCTGCCGGGAACCCTGCAGGAACTCGAAACCAGCTGGGCGGCAGTAGACAGGAATGTGCATGTGAATCGCTTCCTGCCAGCAGAAGACTGGCACAGCGCCTGCGTGAACAATCAGCTGAAATGCGTGGTGACCAGGGAGCAGCGTGCGTTGCATTTCGACAACGTCAAAACCCTGATGCGTGAGCTGAAAAGTATTGGCGCTCACAATGTAAATCACGGGGCCGGCAAGGGACTGCTGAGCCGGGAAAAACTGCGCAGGCTGACCGAAGCCTACGAGCACCAGCGCACTGCGGCAGGCCTGCCGGCAACCTATCAGGTGCTGTATCTGCAGTTGGTCCGGCAACAGTCCGCGGCGGCGGTATTACCCTCCGCAGCGGCACGCTCCTGAAAATTCAACGCGCCGGACAATCAGTGTGCCGGACATTCAGCGTGCCGGCAGAAAGGCAACCACCCGGGTTGGTCCGCCACTGCCGCCACGAATTTTCATTGGCAGTGCAATCAGGGTGAAGCCCTTGTCCGGCAATGCCTTCAGGTTGGCGACATTTTCCAGTGCGGGAATATTCCGTTTGAATAATTCCCGATGGGTTTTGAACAAGCGCGAGGCGCCGTAGTCGATACTCGGGGTATCCAGGCCCACCGCTTTCACGCCTCGCTTCTCTGCCAGAAAGATCGCGGCTTCCGGCGATAGTCCCGGGAAGTTCAGCTTATCCACTGCCGCTTCGCCGCGCTCTGCCGTACCCATATATTTTTCTGCATCCGGCCAGTACTGGGCACTGCCGGTATCGAACAAGACGATGCTGCCACTCTCGATAGTGCCGTGCTGCTTTTCCCAGCGCTCGATATCGGCGATGGAAATCAGATAGTTTCGGTCCGACTTATCCCGCTTGCCGATCTGATCCTCTACGCGGATCACAATACCTGGGCCGATCAATTGCTCCAGGGGAATTTTGTCCACGCTGATATGATCGCGCGCAAAATGGACCGGCGCATCCACATGGGTGCCGCCGTGCTCTGCGGCAGCCACATTGTAGGCGGAGTAGTAATAGCCCTTGTCGGTTTCCCCGGCGAATACCGTGCTCTTGGCAAATTTGTCCGCCGTGGGCCAGTAGAGTGTGTCTTTGGCGAAGTCGTGGGAAAGGTCGATCCATTTCCCTTCCGTCCAGGCTGCGGCCGTCAGATAGCCCGGCAGGCAGCTGAGGATACCCAGTAACGCCAGTGAACCTTGTCGGTGGTTCATACGATGCTCCTTGTTTATTCTCTGTAATATCCCAATTTCGGCTGAGCCAGATACGAGAGCGGTGATTCTTGAAAGCCTATACCAAAGTGCCACCACTGCCAGCGGATCGCGCCCGCGCACTGGTGTTGGCGCGCCAGTATGTATACAACCCCTGGCCCGACGATGTGGGCGGCTTGATCGGCCATCTCGGGGCGCTGCAGCTGGATGCCATACAGGTGATCACACGTGCGCATCTGCACCAGCTGCACACCCGGCTGCCGAGGCTGCGCGAAGCCGGGATAATCCGGGCACTGGCCGATGCAGAGCGGCAACGGCATATTTTTGAGTACTGGTCCCACGCCGCTGCCTACCTGCCCATGGAGGACTACCGGTTTGCGCGCCTGCGCATGGACAGTATTCGCGAGGGACAGAAACACTGGTTCGAGAAAAACGCCAAACTGTGCCGTTTTGTACTGGACCGGATTCGCGCCGAGGGGCCGCTCAGGGCCAGCGATTTCGTGCGCACCAAGGGTGGCTGGTGGACCTGGAGTGAAGAAAAGAAGGCGTTGGAGCAATTGTTCCACGAGGGCGAATTGATGGTGAGCCATCGCGAGGGTTTCCAGAAGGTGTTCGACCTGCCTGAGAGACTGTTGCCCGCAACTGTGGAAACCGCGGCGGCCAGCCCGGCAGAATACGGACGCTACCTGGTGCGAACCTATTTGCGTGCCCAGGGAATAGGGCGTACCGGCGAGATTGGATACCTGCGCAAACACGACAAGCCGCTGGTGGCGGGAGCGGTCGAGGAGATGCTGGCAAGCGGTGAGCTGGCCAGGCTGGGTGAGGAACTGGTTCTGGTGGAAGACCTGGAGTGTGAACCGCCGCCGGTGCCGCGCAAGGTGCGCCTGCTGTCACCTTTCGACCCTCTGGTCTTGCAGAGAAAGCGGCTCAAGCGCCTGTTCAATTTCGACTATCAGCTGGAATGCTACGTGCCAGCGGCCAGGCGAAAGTTTGGTTACTTCTGTCTGCCAATTCTGTATCGGGACGGGTTTGCCGGCGTGGTGGACCTGAAGGCGGATCGCGAGGCGGGAATACTGCGGATCAAGGCGCTGCACTGGTGCGAGACACCGAAGAGTGGGCTATTGGCCGGATTCAACAAGGCCCTCGGCGATTTCGCCCGCTATCACGGGCTGGCCGCCGAGGGCCCCTAGGTTTATCTGCGCGTTCGCGCAGCGGTCACACCTGAACGACGACGTAGACCTCGCGGCCATCCCGTTGGGTGGGCATGAAGTAGTGGCCGCCATAGCGGTAGTACTGCACGCCGTTGATGACTTCCGCGGTGTAGCCAGTGGGCAATGTCTCAACCACCTGTCCCGGGTTGAACATGGCGCCGCCGGGTGCCGGGCCAGTTGTGGTGGTGACGGTGGTGGTCGTGGTTGTCACGCCAGCCGGCGGCGGAACCACCACATAGCGATTGATCGGCGGTTGCCACTGGTAATAGGCGCCACCGTACTGGTAGTAGGTAAAGCCGCCAATTTGTACCTGCACCGCGCTGCCGGGCAGGGTCAGCACCGACGCACCCAGCGGCGCTGCGACCACGACATAGCCACCGGGCCCCGGGCGATAGAAGCGGCCAGCGCCGTAGTAATAGGGGTTGCCACCTACCGCCAGGTTGACGAAGCCGCCGGGCAATACCGGTACCGTCACGCCAATACCAAAGCCGATGCGCGGGCCGCGGTAGCGCGGTCCCCAGTAGCCGTGCCGGTGTCCATATCCGTGACCGTGGCCGTGACCATGGTAGCCCCGTGCATCGGCAGGTGCGGCAAAGGCGAACGACAGAAGCGTCACCAGGCCTGCGCTGAACAATAGAATTTTTACCGCTTTTTTCATTAAATCCCCCGCGAAGCGAGCACTTACTATTGAACAAATAATAACCGCTATCGGGGCGCTGCGCTACGGGTGGCTGGCGGCTGATCGTTAAGAATTGTCAGCCCGCCGCGCCCGGAGCAGGTGACTCCCCGGCCATCAATACGTGATAGGGGAGCCAGCCTGCAATGGCCGTCCGGCAGGAGTATTGGGCAATCTCTCCCGGCGGTCAGGTGCGGTTGCGCTGGACTATCCCCATCAGCTTGTAGAGTAGCTGAGCCGCGCCGAACTCATAGGCGTGGAAACCTTCGATGGGGGCGAATTCCAGCAGGTCGAAGCCGATAATCTCGCGCTGTTTGGCCACGGACTCGAACAGGTTCAGGGTCTGGTACCAGCCGAGACCGCCGGGTACCGGGGTGCCGGTGGACGGGAAGACCGATGGATCCATGCCGTCGATATCCAGGGTGAAGAACACCTTGCTGGGGAAGTCTTGTGGCAGCTCGATGGACTGCACCTGGGTCGGCACCAACTGGTGGGCGTCGAGATAGTGCACGCCGTACTGTTTACGCGCTTCCATCTCTTCTTCGCAGTAGGCGCGGATGCCCAGCTGGTACAGCGGGATCCCCGCCTCGCACACCAGGCGCATGACGCTGGCGTGACTGTGCTTGTGTCCCTCGTAGCGATCGCGAAGGTCGGCGTGGGCGTCGATCTGTACCACGCCGAAGTCGGTGATGCCGGCGTCCAGGTAGCCTTTGATGATGCCCCAGGTGACCGAGTGTTCACCGCCAATTCCCACGGGCATTTTGCCGAGCTTCAGGATTTCGCTGGTGGCGCTGGCGATGTTTTCCATTACCTGCTCTGCGGAGCCGCTGACATCCACGGCGTCGCGGGTGTAGATGCCCAGCTCGCAGGGATAGGAGAAGTTGTCGTAGGTCTCCAGCTGGTGGGACGCTTCGATGATGGATGAGGGCCCTTTACCGGTGCCGCCGCCGTAGGAGACGGTTTCTTCATACGGAATCGGCAGGATATGGAACAGGGCATCTTCCGGCTTAGGCTGCTCGATTTCAGAGCCGAGGAAAATATTGGGGTCTTCTTGGTGCATGGGTTTTGATTCACCTTTGGTGGCGGCAGAGCACCGGGTACAGGTTTTCAGGACCGAACTAGGCGTCCCCCTGGGAATACATCCCTGTACGCTTCGTCGGCAACGTCCCTGTTGCCGACGATCCTGAAAACCTGTACCCGGTGCTCTGCCTTCGCATTTTGTTTCTGTGCTTAAGAAAATATGCCGGGATTAGGACAGACGGTTCTTGAAGTCCTCGTATCCAAATTCTTTGATCACGCGCAATTCATCGGTATCCGAATTCCATAAGGCAATGGAAGGCAGTGGTATGCCATTGAACGTGTTGGTTTTGACCATGGTGTAATAGGCCATCTCTTCAAACACAATCCGGTCACCAATGTTAAGCGGCTCGGCAAAACTGTACTCGCCAATGCGATCGCCCGCTAGGCAACTCTGTCCGCCTAACTGATAGGCGTGGGGAAGCTCTTCCGGCAGGCAGGCACCGGTAATTTCCGGGCGGTAAGGCATCTCGATCACATCCGGCATATGGCAGGTGGCGGAAACATCGAGGATTGCCTGGTTCTTGCCATTCCAGGTCAGGTCGACCACTTCACCCACCAGTACGCCACAGAAAAGCGCGACCGCTTCACCGGGTTCCAGGTAAACCTGCACCTTGTGTTTTTCGGAAAACGCTTTCACCGCGCTGATCAGCTCTTCTACCTGATAATCGCAGCGGGTGATATGGTGGCCGCCACCAAAATTGATCCACTGCATCTGCGGAATCAGGTCGCCAAACTTTTCTTCCACCGCTTTGATGGTGCGCTCCAGCGGTTTGAAATCCTGCTCACACAAAGTGTGGAAATGCAGGCCGCTGATGCCGGTCAGGTCTTCCCCTTCAAACAGTGAACGCACGATGCCGAGGCGCGAACAGGGCGCACAGGGATCGTAAATCGGCGTGTGGCCTTCCGAATGCTCCGGATTGATCCGTAATCCGAACTGCAATTCCGGGCGCTGTTTTTGCGCTTCCAAGCATATGTCTTTGTAGCGCTTCCACTGGGAAAAAGAATTGAATATTACGTGGTGGGCAAAGCCCAGAATTTCTTTTAATTCCTGCTCTTTGTAGCCGGCACTGAATACGTGTACCTCTTTTCCGAGATCCCTGCCGCCGTACTCTTCAAAGCCCAGTTTTGCTTCATTGATGCCGCTGGCACAGGTGCCACTTAGGTATTCAGCAACGATATGGCCGATGCTGAACATGGAAAAGGCTTTCAATGCCGCGAGTACCTTGGCGCCGCTGCGTTTTTGCACGTCGGCCAGCACTTCGAGGTTGTCGCGCAGGGCGATTTCATCCACCACGAAACAGGGGGTAGGCACACGGCTGGGGTCGAATTCGCCAAAGTAGTCTTTGCGGGGCGTCAGATCCATAGAGTTCGTTTCGCTTCTGGCTATTGCAAAAATCCCGGATCTCGCGATCCGGGATTGATGGTTTTTACACGAAAGGCTTGTCCAGCCAGGTTTCCTGCCAAGGCAGGCCGTACTTGTTGAGGTCGGCCATAAAGGGATCCGGGTCCAGCTGTTCCATGTTCCACACGCCGGGCTTCATCCACTTGCCTTCCATCATCATCTTGGCGCCAATCATCGCCGGTACGCCGGTGGTGTAGGAAATCGCCTGGGACTGGACTTCCTTGAAGCACTCCTGGTGATCGCAGATGTTGTAGACGTAGTAAATCTTGTCTTCGCCACCGCCCTGTGGGGTACCCTTGATGATGTTGCCGATACAGGTTTTACCCTTGGTCAGCGGACCCAGGCTCGCCGGATCCGGCAGCAGCGCTTTCAGGAACTGAATCGGTACAATTTGCTGGCCCTGGAATTCAATCGGCTCGATGCTGGTCATGCCCACATTCTGCAGCACTTCCAGGTGCTTCAGGTAGCTGGCACCAAAGGTCATCCAGAAGCGCGCGCGCTCGATTTCCGGGAAGTGCTTGGAAAGGGATTCCAGCTCTTCGTGGTACAGCAGGTAGAGGTCTTTTTCGCCAATACCTTCGGGGAATTCGAACACCCGCTTTTCTTCCATCGGCTTGGTGGTGATCCATTTGCCGTCTTCCCAGTAGCGGCCATTCGCGGTGATTTCGCGAATGTTGATTTCCGGGTTGAAGTTGGTGGCAAACGGCAGGCCGTGATCGCCGGCGTTACAGTCCAGGATGTCTAGGGTCTTGATGCGGTCGAAGTGGTGCTTCTTGGCATAGGCGGTAAACACGCTGGTTACGCCGGGGTCAAAACCACTGCCCAGCAGTGCCATCAGGCCGGCTTTTTCGAACTTGTCCTGGTAGGCCCACTGCCAGCTGTACTCGAACTTGGCCTCTTCCGGCGGCTCGTAGTTGGCGGTGTCCAGGTAGTGCACGCCGGTTTCCAGGCAGGCATCCATGATGTGCAGGTCCTGGTAGGGCAGGGCCACGTTGATGACCATGTCCGGTTTGACCTTTTCGATCAGCGCGACCATTTCCCCGACGTTATCGGCGTCTACTTCCGCAGTGTTGATCTTGCGCGGCAGCATATCGGCGATCTTGTCGCATTTGGATTTGGTGCGGCTGGCGAGGGTGATGTTCTCGAACACCTCTTCCACCTGCGCGCACTTGTGTGCAACCACCTGACCGACGCCGCCGGCGCCGACAATCAGAACATTGGCCATTTTTTTCTCCCTGTTCCTTTTATTGGGGAAACCAATAGATTATTTCTCGAAGTAGGTGTAACCGCTCATGCTTGCCGTGTAAGTATGCAAAATATCCTTACGCTGCTGCGCGGTGATACGCTTCTCTTTTACCGCTTTTTCCGCCAGTTTGCGGAAACGCTCGAACAGATCCTGCGGCGAGTACTCTACATAGCTGAGTACATCGGCGATGCTGTCACCCTGGATCTCACGGCTGTAATCCACATGGCCGTCCTCGTCGATCCGCACGCTCACCACATTGGTATCACCAAACAGGTTGTGCAGGTCACCCAGTGTTTCCTGATACGCACCTACCAGGAAAGTTCCCAGAATATATTCTTCGCCTTCCCTCAATGGATGCAGCGGCAATGTCTTGCGCACATCCTGGCGATCGATAAAGCGGTCGATCTTGCCGTCGCAGTCGCAGGTAATATCCGCAATGATTGCCGAACGGGTCGGCGCCTCATTCAGGCGGTGTACCGGCACCAGCGGGAACAGCTGATCAATCGCCCAGATATCCGGCAGCGACTGGAACACGCTCACATTCGCGTAATAAATGTCGGACAGCACCTCGGGCAGTGCCTGCAGGTCTATCGGTACCTGCTCCACTTCGTCCAGCAGTTTGCGAATTTTCTGCGCGCACTGCAGGAACAGGTTTTCCGCCAGCGCACGATCCCGCAGGCTTACCTGGCCGTGCAGATAGAGAGCGCGGATTTCATCGCGGTAGTAGAGCCCGTCGTTGTAACTTTCCTGCAAATTCTTCGGTGTCACACTCTGCAGCGCGTGCTGCAGATTCTTCAGCATCGGGTGCGCGTCTTCACCGATGCGGTCTTCTTCCAGCTCGATGGGTTCGAAGCTGGTGGTGTCCAGAATATTGAACAGCAGCACCGACGAGTAGGCTACCGTGGCGCGACCCGATTCGGTAATGATCACCGGGTGTTCCACGCCCTCGCTGTCCAGGGTGCCCATGATGGCTTCCACCACGTCCACGCAGTACTCGTCCAGGGAGTAGTTCTTGGAGTGGGTGTAGTTGGTCTTGGATCCATCGTAGTCCACCGCCAGGCCGCCACCCAGGTCCAGGTAGCCCATGGCTGCACCTTCTTCCACCAGGTCGGCGTAGTAGCGGCAGGCTTCCAGCACGCCGGTGCGGATGTCGCGGATGTTCGGTACCTGCGATCCCAGATGGTAGTGCAGCAGCTTCAGGCAGTGCAGCATGTCGTGGTCGCGCAGTTTGTCCACCATCGCGATCAGGTCGTTACTGCCGAGACCGAAAATACTGCGGTCGCCACTGGTGGCATTCCAGTAGCCGCCCACTTTGCTGGCAAGTTTGACCCTTACACCGATGTTCGGCTCTACCTTTTCGCGCTCGGCACAGCGGATGATGGTGTCCACCTCGGAGGGGGTTTCCACCACGAAGAATACCTGTACGCCAAGGCGCTGTGCCTGAAGGCCCAGGTTGATGAACTCTTCGTCCTTGTAGCCGTTGCACACAATCAGCGCGTCGGTATTGTCGAGGATCGACAGTGCCGCAATCAGCTCTGCCTTGCTGCCCGCTTCCAGGCCGTGACCGAACTGGCGACCGGCCTTGGCGATCTCCTCGATCACCTGGCACTGCTGGTTCACCTTGATCGGGAAAACGCCGCGGAATTTGTTGCGGTAGCCACTGCTCTCGATGGCGCTGCGGAAGGAGTTGTTAATGCGCGCAACCTGGGCGTCGAGCAGATTCTCGAAACGCACCAGCAATGGCATGCCGAGGCCGCGCTCGGTAGCGCCGTGGGCAATGTCGAGCAGAGACACGGCGTGCAAGTCGCCGGCCTCGTTTTTGACTTCAACCGTTATCTCGCCGGACGGATTCAAATTGAAATAACCGGCGCCCCAGTTGCGGATGCCGTACAGCTCTGCGGAGTCTTCGCAGGTCCAGTTTTCGATCTGTTCTTGTTTCATGGCGCCTCGTTTTAGGAAAGAGGAACGGTTTTTTAGTCCGGTAAATTGCTGGGTTATCAGGGGCGCGAATCTTGGGGCCAGAGTTTGCGGAAAGCAATAACTATAGAAAAGAAAAATAACCTTTTTCAAAGATTAAAATTAAATTTTTGTTCGGTTTTATAGGGTGAAAAACCGTGAATTGCGAGTGTGGGGCGCAGATTCCGTTGAATTGGTAGAAAATTGTGCGTTGTCCCGCTGTCGCCGTGCGGTAACGGCAAGCCCTGCAGGAATTAGTGTGGCGAGATGGTGAAGCGGAAATGTAAAAAAAGGCGACTCTTTACAGAGTCGCCGGAGATAAAACCGAATCAATATTCGGTTAGTTGGGGTTTGTGCCTGTGACTAAGGCCAGTGACATCCTGTGAAGGGAATTCTTGCCGAGTGCCCGGTTAGAAGAACCCCGGGTTGGCCACCACCAGGTAGCCGCGGCGGTGGTTGTCCCAGCGGTAATAGGTGTCATAAGCCGTGTAGTAGCTGAGGCCGTTGAAGCTTACGGTTACCGCAGTCGTCGGCAAGGTGTGCACCAGGGCACCGACCGGGGCGTGGGCGACGGTATAGCCGGCGCCGTAAGGACGGTAAAAGATACCGTCACTGAAGTAATACCCCAGACCGCCAAACGTCAGGCTTACATAGTGCTGCGGCAGGCGAGTCCAGCGATAGCCATAGCCGTAGTGGGCCGGGCGCCAGCGGTGCTTGTGCGGGCGGTGATGCGGTTTATGTCGGGGTTTGTAATGGCGGTCATTGTGCTTGTAGCCGTGCCCGTGTCCGCGATCGTCCCGGTGGCGATTCTTGTCATAGCGGGAGTCGTAACCCACATACTTCACGTATTTGCGGTCATCCTTGCGCGTGTGGTTTCTGTCCTGGTTGCCATTGTGATCCCCACGCCAGTTGTTTCCACCTTTGTGGTGATCCTGCTTTTGACGACTCTGGTCGCGATTCTGCTTGCGATTCTCGATATCGCGCACCTTGTTGTGGTGCCCGCGCTGCTCCTGGACAAACCGGTTCTTGTGGTCGCGGTCATTGCGGTGGTGGCGGTCGTCCCGGTCCGCCAGTGCCGGGCCGGCAACCAGCAGCAGGCTGGCAGTGGTGATGGCAGTGATCAGTGTTTTCATGGTCTCTCTCCAATCGCCGCCGGTGCGGCTTATCAGGTAGCCCCGGGTGTTGAAGGGCTGCTTTCTCTGTCATTGGGGGCCATTCTGCGGGCTGTACACTGAATCCTTCCTGAATCGCCCCCAGAAAATTGCCAGACAGGTCGCAAAAACCGAATCTGACCAATGTTTCCCAATTTGTCGTAGTCGGGAGAGGGGGGGTAATATGCCGCCCGTGTACACCTCTGGCGGAACCCCGGCAATGCAAGTTTTTCACCATGTGGCCAGCCTGCGCGACGCGCTGGCAGAGGCCCGCCGCGATGGCAAGACCATCGGTTTCGTGCCCACCATGGGCAATCTCCACGACGCACATATCGAGCTGGTCAGGCTGGCTCAACAGCAATGTGACCTGGTGGTGGTCTCCATCTTCGTCAACCGCCTGCAATTTGGCCTGAACGAGGACTGGGACACCTACCCCCGCACCATGCAGGAAGATATGGCCAGACTCCGCGCGGCCAACTGTGACTACCTGTTCCACCCCGACGAAAGTGAGATCTACCCCAATGGCATGGACCAGCAGACCAAGGTGATCTGCCCGGCCATGACCGATGTGCTCTGCGGCGCGAGCCGTCCGGGACACTTCGAGGGCGTTACCACGGTGGTGGCAAAGCTGTTCAACATCGTGCAGCCGAACAAGGCGGTTTTCGGTATCAAGGATTTCCAGCAGCTGGCGGTGATCCGGCGCATGGTGGAAGACCTGTGTATGCCGGTAGAGGTAGTGGCGGCACCGGTGCACCGGGAGACGGATGGCCTGGCAATGAGCTCGCGCAATGGCTATCTCACCGAAGAGGAGCGCCCGAAGGTAGCGATTCTGAACCAGTCATTGAACTGGGCGCGTACCGAAATCGAAAATGGTCGCCGGGACTTTGCGGCGCTGGAGGATGAAGCCAGGACGCGGATCGAAAACGCGGGCTTCAAGGTGGACTATTTCTCCATCTGCAACAGCAAGGATTTGCAGCCGGCGGCACACGATGACCGCGAGATCACACTACTGGGGGCTATGTACACCAGCGGTGCTCGCCTGATCGATAACGTATCTTTGAGTATGTGAGGGAGTCCGTTATGCAAATTGAGATGCTGAAGGGCAAGCTGCATATGGCGGCGGTGACTCAGGCGGAGCTGTGGTATGACGGTTCCTGCGCGATTGATGAAGACCTGGTGGAGCTGGCCGGGCTGCGCGAGTTTGAGAAGATCGATATTTACAACGTCTCCAACGGCGAGCGCTTCCACACCTATGTGATTCTGGCGGAGCGCGGCTCTGGCATCATTTCCATGAATGGCGCTGCGGCGCGCCGGGTTCAGGTTGGCGACCGCATTATCATTGCTGCTTATGCGCAAATGTCCGAAACCGAGGCCGATACATTCAAGCCCAGGCTGGTCTACCTGGACGAGCGCAACCGCGTAGAGCGCAGCACCAACGCGATTCCGGTGCAGATGGCCGAGGCCTGATCCTCCTCACTGCTATATTCCAGGTTTCACCTGTGCGCAGTAGCGATCATTGATCGCGACTGCGCAACTTTCCTGAGCCTTCCCTTTCTTTCGAATGCATGTGCGTCACCAGTGCCATTGTTGATCCAGTGTGTGTTCTGCACTGAAGGAAACGGGCGTCTTTCCCCGCTGAATGGTGATCTTGTCACCTGATTGCGTTTGTTTTTTTCATGTATGTGCCTTTAATTCAGGCGGCAGTAACATAACAAGTCCCGGCCGGTGCGAATGGAGCTCTGTTTGTGAAACACGAAGACATAAAGCAAACCCTGCTGGATAGCCACTGGTTCCAGGGGTTACCCGATGATGTGATCGAGCAGATGATTGCCGGCGCAAAACTGAAGAGCTTTACCGATGGCCAGTACCTCTACAGCAAAGGTGATGAGCCCGATGGCCTCTACGCAATTTTACAGGGGGCGGTAGTGGCGGAAATCAACAGCAAGGAGGGCAAGTGTGCGGTGATGGGCATCCTGGAGAAAGGCAGCTGGGTGGGTGAAGTCTCCGTATTTGACGATGGTCCCAGGCCCAGTGACGCCGTGGCCAGAGGCAGCGCTCAGCTGCTGTTTGTTCCAAAAGAGAAGTTTCAGGCGCTGCTGGAAGAACAGCCGCGGCTTTATCGCCACTTTATTCGTCAGGTGTGCAAACGCTATCGCAGCGGACTGCGAATGCTTGAGGCCAGCCTGATTCGTTCGCTGCCGGAGCGGCTGGCCTTGCGGCTAATGGATTTGGCCACCGGCTATGCCGAGTACCGTATTGGTGACCAGGAAGTTAGCCTGAGCGTATCGCAGGAGGAGCTGGCATTGCTGGCCGGGACCACGCGACAGCGGATCAATCAGGAACTGAAAAAGTGGGAGAAAGCCGGTTGGGTCAGCCTGGGGTACGGCACCATAACCATCCATGACTGTAACGCACTGGAAAGTTTACTTTCGACGAGCTGAGGGGGGTTCTTTCTGGAGTGTCCGAATTCGGACAGTTATGCCCGGAAAGGGCATATTAGCATCGAGCACAGCTGTCAGGGGCTGCCCTGACAAAATCATTCAGATAACAATAAATCCTGAGAGAAAGTGCCGATGAACACCCGAATTATGCCTTTGCATGCACGCCGCCTGCTGGCCCTCGCCATTAGCGGCGCCACCCTGATTCCCTCGCTGTCCCTGGCCGCACAGAATGCGACTCTTGAGGAAGTGACAGTCACTGCGCAGAAGCGCCAGGAGCGCGCGCTGGAAGTACCCATCTCCATTGCTGCGCTGAGTGCCAACGCCCTTGAGCAGAGCGGTATCAAGGAAGTGAAAGATCTTGGCGAAATGGCGCCCAATGTCCAGATCAGCCAGGACAGTGATTTCTCCTCCCGCATCACCATCCGCGGCGTCGGTGCCAATAGCCGCAATATCGGCTTTGATACCCGGGTGGGTGTGTATCTCGATGGGATTTACCTGGGGCAGTCACCGGCGGTGAACCAGGGGCTACTCGACCTGGAACGGGTGGAAGTACTGCGCGGTCCCCAGGGCACCCTGTTCGGTAAAAACACCGTGGCCGGTGCAGTGAACCTGATTTCCCGCAAGCCCAGTAATGAGCAGGAACTGGATCTTGGGATCAACATTGGCAACTTCAACAATCGCGAATTCCAGATCCGCGGCAATCTGCCTGTGTCCGATAGCACTGCGGTCTCGCTCAGCCTGAACCAGACCGAGCGCGATGGCTATATCAAGAATCTGTACAACGGCGACGACGTCAATGGCCGTGATTCCACCTCGGGACGCGTCACCCTGCGCTCGGATCTGGCGGACAACCTGACGCTGAATCTCGCGGCCGATTACATGGCGCAGGATCGCTGGGGCTTCAACGGTGAACCGCTGACCCACGTGTTTGCTTTGGGCTATCCGGTCGAGGGCAACAACAAATACGAGATGTACCAGAATCGCACCGTGCCGGAAGACAAGGAACTCTGGGGTACTTCCGCCACGGTGGATTACGACATGGACAGCGGTTTTTCCTTTCGGTCGATTACCGCTTTCCGCAGTACCGACATGATTTACGGTACCGATGTGGATTTCACCGAGCTGGACCTGGTGAACACCGCCTACCACGATACTTATGACCAGATCACCCAGGAGTTTCAGCTGACTTCGCCGGCGGATTCTGCGCTGTCTTATGTGCTGGGTCTCTACTACTTTGCCCAGGATAGTGACACCGAGCGCAACGCACTGGCCGGGGAGCACGCGGGCATTCTGGGGCTGACACCGTTCTCTACTGCAGTTGCCTACGGTGGCACCGTCGACACAAAAAGCTACGCCATCTTTGCCAATGGTAATTACGATCTCACCGATCGCCTGAATCTCGGCTTCGGTTTCCGCTACTCCCTGGAGACCAAGGATGTGGACTGGGCGATTGATGGCAGTGCTTCGGGCATCTTCAATATCGCCACAGGGGAAGTGCGGGATTCTCGCACCGATCGCGACTTTTCCCCCACGGTCAGCCTGAACTATTCGCTGGATGACAACAATTTTGTCTATGCGCGCGCCTCCACCGGTATCAAGAGCGGTGGCTATAACCTCGACTTCATCAATGCCAACCAGTTTACCGGCAGTCCGGATGATATCGAGTTCGATACTGAGTCGGTGGTCAGTTATGAGTTGGGTTACAAGGCGGAATTGCTGGATCGCCGCCTGAGACTGAACGCGGCGTTGTTCAATTCCGTGTTTGACGACTATCAGGTAAACCAGTACATCGAACTCGGCGGTGGCGGTACGGCGCTGACGATTACCAATGCGGCAGAAGTGGAAAGCAAGGGTGTCGAACTGGAGGCGACCTACGTGGCCACAGATAACCTGCAGTTGACCGCGGCGCTGGGCCTGCTGGACGCGCGCTTCAAACATTTCCCCGGTGGTGGTGACAACGGTGCCGATGCGTCTGGCAATGACCTGCCTTATGCACCGGAAACTACCGCTTCCCTCGGTGTTCAGTACTACGTGCCGGTGCCGGCTCTGGCGGCCACGGTACTCCTGCGCACGGATTACAGTTACACCTCCGAGCGTTACATCAATCCCAGTAACAACGATGGCTTCAGCAACGGCGCCGTGGATGTCGCCTTTGATAAATTGGAAAGCTTCGACCTGATCAACGCCCGCGTTGGTCTGCTGGACGATGCCGATAAATGGGAAGTTTACCTGTGGGGGCGCAACCTCGCCGACAGTGATCACATGAACTACAGCTTCCGTGATTTCCTCGGCACTTACGTGGCCGGCTACGCAATGCCGAGAACCTACGGAGTGGAAGCCAAGTATCGTTTCTAATTTTCAGGAATCGAACCCAGAAATTAGTTAGCAGGGAAGGCTATTGATCGGAGACCGGTCAATAGCCCTTTTATTTTCACGCTTTCAAATTGCACGAGTTACCGGATAGAGGGCGAATACGATGAAGAATTTTTTACAAACCTGCTGTGCCGGATTGCTGGCCGCGGCAGCGGTGGTCTCTGCGGAGAGTACAACCAACGGTTACCTGCGCGATGTCGCTGACGGCTATGCTGCAGAGACTGCGTATCAGCTGCGCGCCGGCTGGAATCTGCCAAAATTCCTCACGGTTACCCCGGAAGGGGCCTACTCCTATTTGCATCTGGCAGAGAATTTTCCCCACGCGACCATTTATCGTGCTGGCCCAGTGGTAGAGCTGCCGCGCAAGCCAGAGAAATGGGTTAAGACCCAGGAGATCACCTGGCAGGATAAAAAACAGCAATTTCACGACCTGGTCACCGCGCAGGACTCTCCGCTGCAGGGCGCTGTGGTTATCCATCGCGGCAAGGTGGTTTATGAAGAATACCCGGGGATGCGTCCCTTCGATAACCACGTGTGGATGTCCAATGCCAAGCCGGTAGCCAGCCTGCTGATCGCCCAGTTGCAGGAAGAGGGCCGGATTGATGTCAACAAAACGGTGGCCGACTATCTGCCGGCGGCAATCGGTAGCGACTGGGAAAAGATCAAGCTGATCGATGTACTGAATATGCAGACCGGTCTCGATCTGGAAGAGGGGCCGGAGCAGAGAGCCAACCCGAATTCAAGTTTCGCACGCTTTATGGTTGCGGAGGCGGGTCTGCCCAACGTGGATGGGGTACGTGAAACCCATAATCAGGCGTTGCTGGCAATCGTCAAGCTGCGTGAACCCGGTAGCGCCTTTGAATATTCCTCGGCCAATACGCAAATGCTGGGACTGGTGATCGAGGCGGTGACCGGGCAGCGCCTAGCGGACGTTGTGTCTGACCGCATCTGGATGAAAGTGGGTATGGAAGGGGATGCGCAGCTCGGCCTTTCACCTCAGGGCAATGGCATCATCCACGGGCTGATTTCCTCGCGCCTGATGGATATGGCCAAGTTCGGTATGTTGTACACCCCGAGCTGGAACCGTGTTTCCAAAGCCCGGTTGGTATCAGAGAAAATATTGAATGACATCCGTACTGGCGGGCAGCCGGAAAACTATCCCAGAGGCGTGCTCGGTCCGAAGTTGCAGAAGTTGTTTGCTGAAACGCCGAGAGCCAATGCCTATCAGTGGGATGCAGTATTTCACGATGGCGATTTTTATAAGGGCGGCATGAATGGGCAGGGACTGTATATTTCGCCCGAAAAAGACCTGGTGGTGGCCTGGTTTGCCAATGGTTTTTCACCGGTGCCGATGGAGAAGGCCGCGCGCAGCCTGGCGTTGGCACTGTAAATTGGACTAAGGGAAGAGAAGTCAATTTTGTTCCTGAATGGATGTCGCCACGCCGGCGCGGTCCCGCGCAGCGAACAACGCATTACTGGCCGCTAATCCCTGGAAGCCAGCAAAAG
Source organism: Microbulbifer sp. ALW1 (assembly GCF_009903625.1). Taxonomy (NCBI): domain Bacteria; kingdom Pseudomonadati; phylum Pseudomonadota; class Gammaproteobacteria; order Cellvibrionales; family Microbulbiferaceae; genus Microbulbifer; species Microbulbifer sp. ALW1. The sequence goes on from NZ_CP047569.1 coordinate 1,027,785, forward strand.
GTTGCGGTCACTTGTGGCTCCTGCGAGTCTTGCATACTATTGCACGACTCGACAGGAGGCGCTCTTTTCCGCATGTCATCCCTGACAAACCCCAAAACCAGCGAACCCGTCGCCTGGGATCAATTGCTGAAAAGCGGCTGCCGGATTTTTCTCGGTTCCCACGCCGCCGTCCCCAACGAGTTGATGGCCGATCTGGTCGCCAACAGTCGTGGCCTCAACGATATTGAGGTCACCCATGTCTTTACCCTGTCTGACAACTTCTGGGCCGAGCGTAAATACGCCGAGCTGTTTAGCGTCAATGCCCTGTATATCGGCGGTACCGCGGTGCGCGAAGCCGTAGCAGAGGGGCGGGCGGACTATACGCCGACATTTCTTTCCGAAGTGCCCAAACTGTTCAGTGACCATGTTCTACCACTGGATGCGGCGCTGATTATGGTCAGCCCGCCGGATGAATTGGGTTACTGCTCACTGGGTGTGAGTGTGGATGTGGTGTCCTCCGCGGTAAAAAATGCCAGCACAGTGATCGCCCAGATCAATCCGAGCATGCCGCGCACCAACGGTCACACTTTTATCCACCGTGACCAGATCCACGCCTGGATGACCGCCGATGCCTCGATTCCCGAATCGCCGCCACCGGAAATGGATCAGGCGGTGGAGCAGATCGGGCAGTATGTGTCGGTATTGGTGGAGAATGGTTCGACCCTGCAGATTGGCATGGGCAAAGTACACGATGCCGTATTGCGCTACCTGGGCAACCACAAAGATCTCGGTGTGCACTCGGAAATGATTTCCGATGGTGTCGCCCAGCTGATGAAAAGCGGTGTGATCAATAACCGCAAAAAAACCTTCCACAAAGGCAAGACGATTACCAGCTACTGCATGGGATCGAAAATGCTGTACGACTTCGTCGACGGCAATCCTCATGTTGAACTGTATCCGGCGGAGCATGTCAGCTCACCGGTCAAAATTTCCCGCAATGACAAAATGGTCGCGATCAACAGCGCCATCGAAGTGGATCTCACCGGTCAGGTGGTTTCCGACTCTATCGGCAGTCTGCTGTACAGTGGTATCGGTGGTCAGGTGGACTTTATTCGCGGCGCGGCACTGAGTAAGGGCGGCAAGCCAATTATCGCGTTGCCCTCAACCGCGCGGGATAAAAACGGCCAACTGGTTTCCCGTATTGTTGCCTCCCTTACCCCCGGCGGCGGCGTGGTTACCTCGCGGGCCCATGTGCATTTTGTGGTGACCGAATACGGCATTGCCTCCCTGCGCGGAAAAAGCATACGTGAGCGGACCCTGGAAATGATCCGTATCGCACACCCGGAATTCCGCCGTGAACTACTGGAAAAAGTGCGCGAGTTTTACTGGGTGCCGGAATATCAGGAACAGGCGCCGACCACAGTGCCGGAGCTGGGCGCTCTGGAACAGAAGCGTTACACCTTCGACGGCATCCGCTATACCCTGCGCCCACTGCGTCCTTCCGATGAACGCCGGCTGCAGGAGTTTTTCTACACCCACAACAAAGAAACCCTGATGATGCGTTACAACCACCACGTAACGCAGATGTCTCGGGAAAAATCTTGCAGTCTCGTCAGTGTCGACCAGCGCAAAGACCTGGCGCTGTGCTTTACCGACTACGACGGTGGCAGCGAAGTGATTCAGGGCGTCGGTCGCTATTATTTTTACGAAGCAGATAACAACTGTGAAGTCGCCTTCGTCATCAAGGAAAGCCGCCGCGGCCAGGGGATCGCCACCACCCTGTTGAAAGAAATGGAAACCATTGCCCGCGCGCGCGGCATTGGCAAAATGTTTGCCTGCGTGCGCCGGGACAACAAACCCATGCTCGGCATTTTTGAAAATGCCGGTTTTGCCACCCGCATGGGTGACAGTATGGACGAGCTTTACCTGGAGCTGGACCTGACCGGCGCACCCGGCAGCGAAGCAATGGACGGAACAGGACAAGAAAAGGACTGAAGATGCCCACCGTCGGATTTTTTACCAGCCCCGCCTGCCGCAAGCACGATATGGGCAACGAACACCCCGAGTGCCCCGAACGCCTGGACGCCATTCAGGACCAGTTGCTCTCCAGCGGTATGGAATTTGTGCTGCGCTTTTTCGATGCGCCGCAGGCGGCAAGAGCACAGCTTGAACGGGTACATACGCGGGAGTACGTCGACGCCATTTACAGCCGCGCGCCCAGCGAAGGCATCGAAGTGCTCGATGAAGACACCCGCATGTGTCCCGACACCCTTACCGCCGCCCTGCACGCCGCCGGCGCCGCCGTGGATGTCGTCGACAAAGTCATCGCCGGCGAAGTGAATAGTGCCTTCTGTTCCGTGCGCCCCCCGGGCCACCACGCCGAACGCGACAAAGCCATGGGCTTCTGCCTGTTCAACAACATCGCCATCGCCGCCGCCCACGCCCGCGAACAGCACGGCCTGGCCCGCGTCGCCATCCTCGATTTCGACGTCCACCACGGCAACGGTACCGAAGACTTCGTTGCCGGCCGCGAGGGCTATTTGCTTTGCTCCAGTTTTCAGTCGCCGCTATACCCGTTTACCGGCACAGAGGAATTACCGGACAACATCGTCAATACACCGCTGGAGGCGGGAGCTGGCGGTGATGCACTGCGAGCACTGGTCGATAACGAATGGCTCCCCGCACTGGAAAAATTCCAGCCGCAGATGCTGTTTATCTCCGCCGGCTTCGATGGCCACGTGGAAGATCACATGGCACAACTGCGCTTTAATGAAGACGACTATCGCTGGGTAACGGAAAAACTGCGGGAGTTTGCCGACGTACATTGTGAGGGGCGAATCGTTTCCGCACTGGAGGGTGGCTATGCGCTTTCAGCACTGGGGCGCAGTGTGGTCGCGCACCTGAAAGGACTGATCGGCAACTGAGGATCGAACAACCGATACGTGATGCGAAGGCAGAGTGCCGGGTAGGGGGTTTCGAAACCCCTTACCTGGTGCTATGACGCCACCGAGGTAACTGGTAGTCACCACGGAACTACAGGATTACTCCTCATAAATCGCATAAAACTTCTTGACCGTGCCGATGGTCTCCCAAGTCCCTTCAAACCCGGCGGGAATACAGAACGCATCCCCAGCAGAAACCCGCTCATTCACACCCTCGGCATCGGTAATCACCGCCTCGCCCTCGATGATGTAACAGAACTCATCCTCGCTGTAAGTGAGCGTCCACTTCCCCGCATCCGAAGACCAGATACCGCAAAAGAAATTTTCCTTCGCATTGGTAAAGAAATGCTCCGTCAGCTGCTGTGGCATCCCCGCCAGCACCTTCTCCGGTGCCACCGGCCCCGAATCCCGCTCACCTGCACCCTCGCGAACGCGCAATAACTTCACAGCCATAAATCCACCCTTTAAAAATGTGATCACTTTTTTAGCCTATTGTGCACCGCCCCGACAAAAATGGCACGGGAATCCGGCTGCAGGCTGTGAAACCGCAAAGATCGCAGGCTATGATGGTACGACAGGAGTCTTGACAGCGTTGTCATTAAGCGACTGCCAGTGGTATAACTTATCGGGATAAATGCCCCGGCTCCATGCCGGACGCGCATAACAGCGATGCAAAATGCCAGCTGGCCCTGTGCAAAGGGCCTGCGCAGCATCCCGATAATTCTAATAAGGGAGAAAACGATGTCTGAAGTGCACACCTACCCGGTACCCGAACAATTCGCCGCCGATGCCCTCGTCCGCAATGAGGACTATCAGCGCATGTACCAGCAGTCTGTGGAAGATCCGCAGGCGTTCTGGTCCCAGCAGGCCAACGACTTCCTGCAGTGGAGCAAACCTTTCACCAAAGTAGTGGAAGAAGATCTCAACAAAGGCCACGCCGCCTGGTTTGCCGACGGCGAACTGAACGTCTCCGAAAACTGTATCGATAGCCACCTGCCTGCGCGCGCCGACCAGACCGCGTTTATCTGGGAAGGTGACGACCCCGCCGACAGCAAAAATATTACCTACAGCGAACTGCACCAGCAGGTCTGCCGCCTCGCCAACCTGCTGAAAGCGCGTGGCGTGAACAAGGGCGATCGCGTGTGTATCTACATGCCGATGATCCCGGAAGCCGCCTACGCGATGCTCGCCTGTAGCCGTATTGGCGCTGTGCACTCGGTGGTGTTCGGTGGCTTCTCTCCCGACTCACTCAAAGACCGTATCCTCGACTCCGACTGCCGCCTGGTGATCACCGCCGACGAAGGCGTGCGCGGCGGCAGAAAAGTGCCGCTGAAAGCCAATGTGGACAAAGCCCTGGCCAACTGCCCGGATGTGCATACCGCCATCGTGGTCAAGCGCACCGGTGCCAATATCGACTGGGACAGCAAGCGCGACATCTGGTACGCGGAATCTGTTGCCGAGCAGAGCGCTGACTGTGCGCCCGAGCCGATGAATGCGGAAGATCCGCTGTTTATCCTCTACACCTCCGGTTCCACCGGCAAACCCAAGGGTGTACTGCACACCACTGCCGGTTACCTGCTGATGTCCACCATGACCTTCAAATACGCCTTCGATTACAAGGAAGGTGATGTCTTCTGGTGTACCGCGGATGTGGGCTGGATCACCGGCCACAGTTACATCGTTTACGGTCCTTTGGCTGCGGGAGCCACCTCGCTGATGTTTGAAGGCGTACCCACCTATCCCGATGCCTCCCGCTGCTGGCAGGTCGTGGAAAAGCACAAGGTCAATACTTTCTATACCGCGCCCACCGCGATCCGCGCTTTGATGGGCGCCGGCGACGACTTCGTCACCAAGTGCGATCGCAGCTCGCTGAAGCTGCTGGGCACCGTGGGCGAACCGATCAATCCGGAAGCCTGGGAGTGGTACTACAAGGTGGTGGGCGACAAGCGCTGCCCGATTGTGGATACCTGGTGGCAGACCGAAACCGGTGCCCACCTGATCACCCCACTGCCCGGCGCCACCACCCTCAAGCCGGGCTCAGCCACTCGCCCCTTCTTCGGTGTACAGCCGGCGCTGCTGGATGAAAAGGGCCAGGAAATTGCCGGTGAAGGCGAGGGCGCACTGGTGATGAAGGCCAGCTGGCCGAGCATGATCCGCAGTGTATACGGCGATCACCAGCGCATGATCGACACCTATTTCTCCACCTTCCCGGGATACTACTTCACCGGCGACGGCGCGCGCCGCGATGCCGATGGCTACTACTGGATTACCGGGCGTATTGATGACGTGCTCAATGTCTCCGGACACCGCCTGGGCACCGCTGAAATCGAAAGCGCGATTGTGCTGCACGAGGATACGGCAGAAGCGGCGGTGGTTGGTTACCCGCACGATATCAAGGGGCAGGGCATCTACTGCTATGTCACCCTGAAAAATGGCCGCGAACCTTCCGAGGAATTGCGCAAGGAACTCATCGACCTGTGCGTGCAGGAAATTGGCCCCATTGCCAAGCCGGATATCATTCAGTGGGCACCGGGACTGCCGAAAACCCGCTCCGGCAAAATCATGCGCCGTATCCTGCGTAAGATCGCTTGCAACGAGCTGGACTCTCTGGGCGATACTTCCACGCTTGCAGACCCTTCTGTGGTGGATGAACTGGTGGATCATCGAGCCAATCAATAAGTTTGTACATCCGTCACCAGTTTCCCGGAAGGGTTACCGGTGACGGGCAGGCTACAGACAAAACTGCCCTTCGGTGATTTAATGGAATCAATGGTATGTAACTGATTCCAAGCACCGGAGGCGCTATGCAGAATATTCTCGTCATCCTCGACAAACCCAAGCATGAACAGATCGCTCTGGAACGGGCGCTGGAACTGGCAGAAAAAACGGGTGCGAGTTTGCAGTTAGTGAGTTTTGTCTACGAGCCGGTGGTCTCCATCCCGCTCCTCTCCGGTTCCATTCTGAACGTCAGCGGACAAATGCAGAAAGAGCGCGCTCAGTGGCTGCAGGCGCTCCAGCAGAAGTACCCACTTCCCCAGGGTTCAACCACAGAAGTCATCTGGCACCACGATATCCCCTCCTGGACCCTGGAATACCTGTCCGCCAACGATTGCGACCTGGTGATCAAAACCGCGCAGAAGCAATTCGGCCGCGGCGGTTTTGGTTCCATCGACTGGCGTCTTATTGAAAACCTGCCCTCACCGCTCTGGCTGGCGGTCAACACGCACTGGGTCAAGCGCGATCGTATTGTTACCGCGCTGGATCCGGCAGTTGAGAACGCTCTGCATATCGAACTCAACCAGCGGGTGCTCAAGCTGGCGGAGGCCCTTGCGCAGCCGCTCAATGCGGACATTGAAACCGTCGCCTGTGTGCCGGTTCCCGACGAAGTGGCGGATCTCGATGAGTTCCGCGAGCAGGCCGGTAAATTGATGAATGCCGTGGATAAGGTGATTGCCGATAGCGGCGTGACCTGCAAAACAACGCATTTTGTTACCGGCAAGCCCGCAGCAGAAGTCAACCGGGTGGTGGACCGCAATAAAGCCCGTATGATCATGGTCGGGCGCGGTGTACGCAAAGGGCCCAAGGGCTTTGTGCTCGGCAATACCGCTGAGCGGATTCTGGGGCGGGCCAATACCGATGTATTGATCGTGCCCTGAAAATCACTGCGACCACCGAAAAATAATAATGGATAAAACAGCATGAGCATTTATTTCTGGAGATCCGCGCTCTGCGCGCTGTTATGCAGTTTTGCCAGTGTCACTCTGGCGTCAGATGACGGCGCGGAAAGCAAAACCCATGGCCCCCAATTTGACGCGCAACTGGCTGCGAAGCTGGGTGCCGATGATTACGGCATGCGCAAGTACGTCATGGCCCTGCTCAAGGCGGGTCCTAACCGGGATCAGGGGCCCGAGCAGGCTGCCGAGCTACAGCGCGCGCATATGGCCAATATCCAGCGGATGGCGGACGAGGGGGTGCTGGTACTCGCGGGCCCCTTCCTGGACAAGGGGGAACTGCGGGGCATCTACGTGTTTGATGTGGCCACAGTGGAAGAGGCGCGCAAGCTGACGGAAACCGATCCGGCGGTAAAAGCCGGCCGGCTGGTGATGGAATTGCACCCCTGGTACGGATCGGCCGCGATAAAACAGCTCAACGCGGTACACCAGCGTATCTCCCAGCAGGCACCGTGAAAAGTTGGAATATCAAATATCGTGAACGAACAGCAGTACCTCTACGAGCACTACCGCTTTAATGCCGACCAGCGACTCAAGGCATTCAATTTTTTTGTGGTGCTTTCCATGTTTGCCGATGGCGGTGTGTTTACCGCGGTGGAAAAAGATTTTCACCCGCTGATCCTGGTGCTGCTGGGTGGTTTTGTGGTGATTGTTTCCGGCGTTTTCTGGCTGATGGACATGCGCAGCCGTCAGCTGTTGAACCTGACGGTACCCGGCCTCAGGGCTATGGAACAGGGCCTATCGGCTGAGGCGCGGGTATTCAGCCGCGATCAGCAGTCCCACAGCCGTTTTATTCGCTACACCTTTGCCATTCGCGCCTTGTTGCTGGGGCAGTTTGTGTTTGGCTGCGGCGCCGTTGTCTACGGCGCTCTCAGTTGTTTTGGGGTGCTCCCTGTGGGCGGGCAATGAACCCGGACGGTTTCAGTATTCACCTGCCAACAATTCCTGTCGCCGGCGAACCGGAACTCTGCTTTCGCTGGCTGCAGGAGTCAGATCTGGATGCATTGCGGGCGATTTTTTCGAAGCCGGAAGTCGTCCGTTATATGTCCTGCGAGCTGCAGGATTCGGATGAGAAGGCGCGGGAATATCTGCTGTCCATCCATCAGGGTTTTCTTTCCGGTGAGCTGTACCAGTGGGGCCTGGAGTGGCGCGGCAATATCGTCGGCACCGCGACCCTCGCCGGACTTGAGCGTCATGCGGGCGGCATTCATCAGGGGGAAATCGGCTTTGCCCTGGCGCCCGCCTGCTGGGGCCAGGGGCTGATGCGCCGTGTCCTGCCCACCTTGCTGGACTTTGCTTTTTCGAGCCTGGGGTTGCACCGGCTGACCGCTGATGTCGACCCCCGCAACCGGGCTTCCCTCAGTTTGTTGGAGTTTCTCGGCTTCCAGCGTGAGGGGTTGATGCGCCAGCGCTATTTTCATCTGGGCGAAATTCAGGACGCGATGATTTTCGGCTTGCTGCGGCAGGAGTGGCAAACCGCATGTCGCTGATTGCGAAGGTCTAGCCGACGTCTTTCGCCACCGTCCAAACTGCTCCGAGCTTTTCTGTTTGTGTTTCCCCCGCCTTCTGTTCTCTGCATTTTCTCTGCGTCATCCGCGTTTGCCTATTTCGCGTTTGCCTATACTGCTTCATTGCCGGCAATGAACCGGGTGATGCGGCGGAATGGGAGGAATCAGGAATGTTGGATCATATCGGTCTTATTGTGCACGACTATCAACGCAGCAAAGCGTTTTACCAGTCGGCACTGGCGCCGCTCGGCTATGAGCTGGTATCGGAAATGGCGGACTGGGCAGGATTTGGCTGGGGTGGCAAACCGCAATTGCTGATCAAGGGCGGATCCAGCACGGTACCTGCGGTACATATTGCCTTCAGCGCCGAAGACCGGCAAACGGTGCACGCCTTTTACAAGGCGGCGCTGGAAGCCGGGGGCAAAGATAACGGTGCTCCCGGCCTGAGGCCGGAATACCACGACAGCTATTACGGCGCTTTTGTATTGGATCCAGACGGCCACAATATCGAAGTGGTATGTCACATTCCCGAAGATGCTTTCTAGGGCTGACAGGCGAATAAATTTTCATTTTCTGTCCACAATCTGCGTCATCTGACGCAAGAATGCGCCTCGCCTTTCTGGCAGTGTAAGCAACCTCAACTATCTTGAAGGGCGGCCATTATTTTTGCCGGCCGCCATCACTGCGCTCACCTGTGAGTAAAGAATAATTTGAGGTTTTGCATGTCCCTTGCCCTGATTTTTTCTCTTGCCGCCAGCGGTGCTGTCGACTCAGTCCGCCCATCGACCGAACTGGTAAACAACCCGGAAGCGGTCGAGGAGGTCACGGTGCTTGGGCGCAAACTGAACCTGAATGGGGAAGCCATTTCTGCCTCTCAGGGGGAAGTGGGGCCGGCAGAGATTGGGGCCTGGCCACTGATCCGCACCGGCGACCTGATGGAATTCGTACCCGGCATGGTGGCCACCCAGCACTCCGGTAGCGGCAAGGCCAATCAGTATTTCCTGCGTGGCTTCAATCTGGATCACGGCACCGACTTCGCCACTTTCGTAGACGGCATGCCGGTGAATCTGCGCACCCATGGTCATGGCCAGGGTTACACCGACCTCAATTTTGTCATCCCGGAAACGGTTGAGCGCCTGCGCTATCGCAAGGGCCCCTATTACGCCGAAGTGGGGGATTTCTCCTCCGCCGGCTCGGCCAGTTTTGTGCTGGCAGAAAAGTTATCCACAGGGTTGGCGGAGCTGAGTTTTGGTGAGCAGGGTTACCGTCGCGGCGTGGTCGCGGATTCGCTGCAGTCCGGCAGCAGCGATCTGCTGTTGGCGGCGGAGTGGCAGGCCTACGATGGCCCCTGGAGTGATCTCAGCGAAGACGTAAACAAGGTCAATGTGCTGGGCAAGCTGTCCGGTGACCTGGCCGGTGGGCGGACCCATCTAACCTTCATGGGTTACGACAACAGCTGGAACTCCCCGGATCAGATTCCGGCGCGGGCGGTGGTCGAGGGCATCATCGATGCTTATGGCTCCCTCGATACCAGCCTCGGTGGCGACACCCGCCGCTACAGTCTCTCCGGCGGCTGGACCGGGGCCATGGCTGCTGGCGAGCTGTCTGCCAGCGCTTACGCCATCGATTACGACTTCAATCTCTGGTCCAACTTTACCTATGGTCTGGAGAACCGGGGTAGTGGCGACCAGTTCCAGCAGCGTGACGCTCGCCAAATCTACGGTTTTGACGTGTCGCAACAGTGGCAGCGCGAAAGCAGTGCCTGGCAGCTGGGGCTGCAGGGGCGCCGCGACGATATCGACCGCGTAGGCCTGTACCACACCGAGGAACGTGTCATTCTCGACACGGTACGGCAAGACCAGGTGCTGGAAGACAGTCTCGGGCTCTTCGCAGTCAACCAGACCCAGTGGAGCGATACCCTGCGCAGCTATCTGGGGCTGCGCTACGACCATTACGATTTCGATGTAGACGCCGGGCTTGCCGCCAATAGCGGGCAGCGCAGTGATGGCAAACCCTCCCTCAAGGCCAGTCTCGCCTGGCAGCCGTGGCCGGTATCCGAGTTCTACCTGAGCTACGGCCAGGGGCTGCATTCCAATGATGCCCGCGGCACGGTCATTCGCACAGATCCGCTGACGGAGGAGCCGGTGGAGAGGGTGGACCCGCTGGTGGAGTCCCGCGGCAGTGAGCTGGGCTCCCGGCTGTTTATCACTGATCAGCTGCACGCGACTCTGGCCCTGTGGCAATTGCATCTCGATTCCGAGCTGCTGTTTGTGGGCGATGCCGGTAACACCGAGGCCAGCCGTCCCAGCGAGCGCCAGGGTGTGGAGGCGGGGATCTACTGGTTCGCCTCGGAGAGTATCAGCGGTGAGCTGGAAGTCTCCTATACCGAAGCGGGCTTCCGTGATGCCGACCCGTCGGGGGATGAAATCCCCGGTGCCATTCCCCTGGTGGCCAGTGCCGCGCTCAATTACAGCGGCGACAATGGCTGGTTCGCCTCCCTGCACCTGCGCCACTTCGGTGCCTATCCCCTGATCGAAGACGGCAGCGTGGAGTCCGGCGGCTCTTCGCTGGTGAATCTGCGCATGGGCCGGGATATCCAGAGCTGGCGCCTGCAGCTGGATCTACTGAATGCCCTCGATTCCCGCGATCACGATGTGGATTACTTCTATGCCTCGCGCCTCCCCGGTGAGGGTGTCGATGGGGTGGAGGATATCCACTACCACATTTTCGAACCGCGTACCCTGCGTGCCTCTCTGCGCTACCGCTTCTAACCCGGGGCGGGAGCAAGGAGCAAGGAGCAAGGATAGGAGCAGGGAGTAAATAGTCGTGAAGCTGCTGGCCATTCTCGCCGATCCCCGCGATAGCGACCGCGTCGCCGCCATTGCCGAAGCCCGCGAGGCGGAAGAATTCCGCATTGAGGGCCCGGTGCAGAGTGGCCACCAGGCGATGCGCCTGCTCACCAGTGACGACAAGGTGCAATTGTTCCTCGACGACCTGGCGCCCCTGATTGAGGGAGTGCAGGGGGCGCGGGTGTTGGTGATCCCGGTGGAAGTCTCCCTGCCCAAGCAGAGCGACGAGGAGCGCAAGAAAGAGGATGCCGCGCTGGCAGCGCGCGAGGCGCTTTACGCCAGCGCCGAGAAAAGCGCGCGCCTGGATCGGGATTATCTGGTGCTGGTGGTGCTCTCTACCCTGGTGGCGGCCATCGGCATGCTGGAAGACAACGTGGCGGCGGTGATCGGTGCCATGGTGATTGCCCCGCTGCTGGGGCCGAATATGGCTTTCGGGCTCGGCACCGCCCTCGCAGACACCGCCTTGATGCGCAGTGCCCTGGTCACCCTGGTGGCGGGGCTACTGGTGGCGGTGGCGCTATCGGTAGTGATTGGCCTGCTGTGGCCCTGGAGTACCCTGAGCGGTGAGCTGCTGTCCCGCACCAATGTGGGCTGGGACTCGGTGGCACTGGCGCTGGCCTCCGGCGCCGCCGCGGCGCTCTCGATGACCTCTGGGTTGTCCAGTGTGCTGGTCGGGGTGATGGTGGCGGTGGCGCTGCTGCCACCGGCCGCCACCTTCGGCATGATGGTGGGATCCGGCAAATGGCAGCTGGCGCTGGGTGCGGGCCTGCTACTGGCGGTGAACATCGTGTGCGTCAACCTGGCCTGCAAGCTGGTGTTTGTGATGAAAGGGATAGAGCCTCGCACCTGGTGGCAAAAGAAGTCTGCACACAAGGCGATGAAAATCTATATCGGGGTGTGGGTCTGTTCCCTGCTGCTGTTAATGGGAGCGATTTACCTGCGCAATCAGTTCAACCTGCAGTAGCCCTCCAGTAGCCCTCAGTCGCGCGCAATTTCTGCATCCAGCCGCGCCAGCAGCTGTTCCGCCCAGCCAATCCACGCCTTCTCCGTCTCTATACCCAGCAGCAGCGGCTGATGGGATATCCACAGCTTCTGCTGCTGTTCTGGTGGGCGCCGGTAGAAGCGCGCGTTCTGCGCCTCGTAGGTGGCTAGCTTGTCGCGGTGCTCATCGAGGTGGCGCTGCAGCTCCGCGCGCATCTGCGTCGGGGGCAAATGGTGACCGGCGAACACCTGAATCAGGAAAGGATCGCGGATCTTCTGCGGCGCGGCGGGTTTGGCGGCACAGGCTTCCAGCGCGGCCTGCCCTGCGTTCGTCAGGCTGTACACCTTTTTGTCCGGGCGCCCGTCCTGGGGTTCCTCCACACAATCCAGCAGGCCTTCCCCGTGCAGCTTGTGCAGCTCGCGGTACATCTGCTGGTGGCTGGCGCTCCAGAAGTGATTGACGCTGCGCTCGAAGCGGCGCTTCAGGTCGTAGCCACTGCCGGGTTCGATATCCAGCAGGCTCAGCACGGCAAATCTCAGTGACATGGGCGGGTGTACGGGTGGTCGGCTGTTGATTGAGGGGGTAAAAGTTGCCTGAAGTATGCGCGAAGTTGCATAGGTCGGGGCAGTGTACTGCGTATGGCAGCTACTGGCACTGAATGTCGCTATGAGGAATTGACGGATTTTCGGATTTTTGTCGGATGGGTGTCTTGTCTATCTAGGTGTATTTAGGATGTTTATTGTGGATATAACGAAAAGTTAATATTGAGGGCCTAGTATTTACGTCTGCGGTGGATATAATCGCCGTCGCCATCAAAAGTGGTTGAATAATATCCAACAGCAGTCATTCCGGCGGGTTATCCTCCCGTCGAATACCGGGTTTTAAGTCATCATGTCGCCGCAATCCCTGTCTCAAGCCACCGAGGCCATCCCCGTCTCCCCACCGGTACTGGTGCTGGAGGATGAGCAGCCGGTAGAGACAACACAGTCTACCAATACCGAGCTGAACAAGCAGTGCAACCGGCGCACCCGCCGGGACGAATGGCTGCTGGATGTGTTTGCCATGAACAGCTTCTCCTGGGCGATCGCGATCCCCATCGAGCTGTTGCTGGCGGGAATGAGCTGGAGCGAGCATCTGAAGGTCCGCTTGCTGGCGGTGGTATTCAACACCCTGATCGCACGCCCTTTCAGTATCTATCGCAATTGGGTAGTGGCGCGCTTTGGCCGCGGTAGTGGCCTGCACAACTACGCAGTGGATACCTTTGTGTTCCTCAGCTTCCAGCTGCCCCTGTACACCCTGAACATGATTCTTGGCGGTGCCTCCGCGATTGAAATTGCGACCGCGTGTGGCACTTTCGTATTGATCGCCGGTGCCTTGGGCCGCCCCTACGGTTTATACCTCGACTGCCTGCGCCGCCTGTGGCTGAATAGGCGGCCGGCGGCGGACAGCGCTACCGCCGGATAAACAGCGATCGACTCTGGAGGCGGGTTCTCCCGGCTGGCATTGAATAATAAAGATATACAGAACAATGGTATTGAGACCGGTGGCGGCGCCATCGGTGTGATTGCCGGCACCGCGACGGATACCCGTTTCGGGCTCGAATTTCTCGCCGACCGCCAGGTGGCGGGCATTGGCCTAGCCATTTCCGGTTCCCCCCAGGCCCAGACCCAGTTACAGGCCCTGGGCCGCGCCGAGCTGACCAAGCTGCTGATCCAGGCGATTACACGCCTGCAGGCGGCGGGTGCCGGCGCTGCCATGATCTACTGCAACTCCCTGTCCGGGGCGGTGGATATGGTTGCGGTCAGGGCGGCCTCGGCCATCCCGGTCATCTCCCCCCTCGATGTGTACGCCGAGCTCACCCAGCGCTATCGCAACTTCGGCCTGCTGGCGGCCAACTGCCAGAGTTGCGCCAATATCGAGCGCGAAATCCTCGCCGGCAATCCCTCCGCCAAGGTAATTGGTATCGGCAACCTGCAGATTGTGGAGGATATCGAAGACGGTATGCCCGCGGAGATGATCGTCCATCAGCACGCCCTCGACGACCTGGCCGCCGCCCTGGTGAAAAGCGGGGTGCAGATCCTGATCCTCGGGTGCACCCACTTCGACTACTTCTACCGCGAGTTGCTTTCGCACTGCGACGGTATCCGGCTGTTCCTGCCCTCGGAACGCATGCTGGCGATACTGCAGGAGCGTTTGCCGCAGGCGGCTTGAACATCCACGCTCTCCACGTTATACGTGTCGCATACTTGACCTGAAGGCTCAGGATCAATATAAGTGGCGCCACAGTACAGGTTTCCGTCGCAAATAGGATTTTTGGCGTAAAATGGGCTTGTACAGGCGGGATCTATGCATTATCTAACAACTTGATGCATAGTTCTGGCTGATACGTTTTCCCTGTCTGGTGCGTCTTAACGGACAGGTAAGAAACCCGAAATAAATGCAATAAACGCAAACTTCGGGCCGGGTTGCAGGATTAACCCGTCATTTTCAGTGGTTACAAGGATGAGTATGACCATGACCTACTGCCATTCGGCGAGTAGCGGCTGCCTCAGTGCCAGCGCAAAACCCGTCGGCGCCCCATTTTCGGGGTCCGCCTCAATTCCCCGATCTTCAGCTCCCCCAATGAGTCGCGGCCACCAGCTGCTTTGCGCTCTGCTGCTCAGCAATTGCCCGGCAGTGGCACTGGCCTTCCCCGGGGAGGCCCTGCTGCTGGAAAATCGCCTACCGCTGCTGTGGGTACTGCTGGCGGCAGTTGTGGCCGTCGCCAGCTGTATAGCTCTGTTTTATCTGCGCGCCCAGTTGCAGGCAGCCCAGGAATCCGGTGCCTCCAAGGTGGCGGACCTGCAGGCCGAGAATGCCAAGCTGTTCCGCCAGGTGCAGACGCGGGTGCACGAACTGATGGAGCGGGACAAACTGCTGGACGAAGCAAAAGTCGCGGCGGAACAGCTGCAGGAAGAGCACCGGGATTTTCTGTCGCTCACCGGCCACCGGATGCGCAAACCCCTGGAAACCCTGGTGAGCACCATGAGCTTGCTGGCCCGCGGCGGGGATGAAGAAACCCGGCATCTGGCGGAGGCCGCACTGGGGCAGTGCCGCACCCTGCGCAATAATATCGAAGAGGTACAGCGCGCAGGTCAGGGCACGCCTCAGGCCGTGGACGGACCTTCCATCAGTGCCGCAATCACTTCGGACGATTCCCAGCGGGAGCTGCTGGTGTTGCTGGTGGAAAATGACAGTCACCCGAGCCTGCGCCCGCGCCTGGAGGCCTGTGGGCACAAAGTGCGCCGGGAAACCAACGGTATCGATGGTGCCGAGGCTGCACTCAAAGGCAATTTTGACCTGGTGCTGATCGATGTGCGCCTGCCACTGATCGATGGTGTGGAAACCGCACGCAAGATTCGCGGTGATTACGCCAACGAGAATTTACTGATCTTTGGCATGCTGGACTCGGTTGGAGCGGGCGACAAGGACCGCTATGCCGGCCGCGGATTGAGTGGCGTACTGCCGTCGCAGCCGACCGGTGCCCAGCTGTCACAGTTGCTGAGCTGGGTGGACCAGAAGACCCGCAGCCGCTCCGGTAGCAGTAAGCCGGCCAGGGCTACCAAGGTGTTGAATTCGAGCACCCTGGAGCGCCAGCGCGACACCCTCGGGCACCTGGCCTTTGCCGAGTTACTGGGCGATCGCCTGGCCAACCTGCCGAAAAAGATTACCGCCTTTACCAGTGCGCTCACCGGCCGCCATTGGCTGGACGCCCAGCACCAGGCACAGGTGATTGCTGCCGAGGCAGAGAGTGTCGGACTGGAGGTGGTCGCCAGCCGTCTCAAGGCGCTGTCTGCGCGACTGACCATCGACAGTGAGCGGGATTACTGCCGCCACCAGCGCACCGAGGTGCTCGGCCTGATGCGCACTTCTATCCAGCAGCTGAAAGCCTGGCGGGAGAAAAACGTGCATACCGAGTGGGCGCTGCGCTGAGTGAGGCGAGGATCCATCGCGATAAACCGGGTGCCACTCGCGACCAGTCGCGCTGTGGCGTATTTATTACCGGCAACGATTGGATCTACACTTAGCCCTGGTTATTGACGGGAAGCAGACCATGACAGAGCAGTACCCCACCCCCGCCGCGCAAGAGCGCGAGCGATCCGCGCGCGATATCGCCACCCTGGTGTACCTGATTCAGGCCATCAGTATTTTCACCGCGGTGCCGTTCTTTGTTGCGGTATTGATTAACTACGTCAAGCGCGGGGATGTGCGCGGCACTCTGGCGGAGTCCCATTTCCGCTGGCAGATCCGCACTTTCTGGTACAGCCTGCTGTGGCTGGTCGTGGGCTGGGCCACGGTATGGATTCTGGTGGGGTTTGCGGTCTGGGCCATCAGCTGGGTTTGGCTGGTGTACCGCGTCGTCCGCGGCTGGCTGACCCTGGCGGACAATCGCCCCGCATACGCTTGAGTGAACAAACGAAGCAGTGAGAACGAATTGAGGTAGTGCCGGTAAACGGTGAGAGAAAGCGAGAATTCGGTGAGAGAAAACCGTCGAGCGGCCAATTGGCCGCTCTTTTTTTGCCTGTCGTTTTCGGCTCAGAACTTGCTGGTCATCGCCAGGATAAACAGGTCCGCCGGCAGCGGCTGGCCGTTGACCACCAGATTGCCGCGATCCAGTTGCAGATGCATGCTCAGCTCACCGTTGTTGCTCTTGAGCAGGCCGTACTGTTTGAGGGTGCTGGCCTGTAATACCAGCGGCGACTGCATCAGTGCCTGCTCGGCGGCGTTGATATTGGCGCTGCCGGTGAGGGCGTCCAGCCAGAAGAGCTTGTCGTTCTGAACCTGCCGGTTTCTCGGCATGCCTTTCCAGTCCACATCCAGCTGCAATTGCATGGGGCCGTTGGCGGTTTCGATATCCAGCTGCTGTTGCATCTGCAGCGGGCGGTCGAACACCTGCGGCCAGCTGCGCTGGGCGGACGGGGTCAGTAGCAGGCTGTAGAGGTAGTGGTGCAGGTCGTCGTAGCCGATGGCGGGCAGGTTGATCTGCTGGGTCAGGGCGCTGGCCGGGGTGGCGGACTGGATCTCCGGCAGCTCGACCCGGGTTTGCACCTTCAGGGTGCGCGCGGCCACCAGTTCACCAGTGTAATCGAGTTTCGCATTGCGCAGTTCCAGCGGGCCGGAATCGTTGTTGGCGCGCACCAGCGGCAGGGTCAGGTGTAGTTTGCCGGCGCCATTGGGATCCAGTTCGAAACTGCCGGTGGCAGATTCGAGGTACAGGGCCTCACGGTGGCCGTCCATGCGTACAAACTCGCCCAGCGCCAGGTGGCTGTCCTGCTGTTTGCCCTGGTAGTCGGTGACTATCTGGATCTGGGCACCCTTGAATTGGATCTGCTGGTCGCCTTCGTTGCGCTCGATGGGCAGCAGGTGCAGGGTGTTGGTGACCCGGTTGTTGGTACCCACAAGGGTTTCCACCAACAGCGGGCTGTCTTCCAGTTCTGTGCCCAGGGGGCCGTAATAGGCCTCCAGCTGGCGGCGCAGAGCCGGCTCCAGCTGCTTACCGGTAAAACGTGTCTCACCGTAGATAACCCCGATGCGCGGGCCGCTGTGGGTAAACAGCACCGGACCGTGCTGGATGGCCGTGTAAGCTTCGGTGGCGCCGTCCTTGCCCTTCAACAGGGTCAATGCTTCGGCGCCAAACCAGCCGCGCTGGTAGCCCGTCAGCTCGATATTGGGCTGGTTGCCCAGTTGCTGTTGCAGGGTCTCCTCGACCTTGGGGCCGATCAGGCGGGGCGCAATCACGGCCGCCAGCAACAGCAGGGAAGAAAAGGCGATCAGAATAAAACGTAAGGCTTTCATGCGATCAAAATTCAGGCGTTTGTGTCGAAGCGCCTGATGTTAGCAGATCGCGATGAATCCCGTGACCGCTATTCGCCTCAATCGCCCTCGACGGCGCCGCAGTCACCGCTCATGGCACGGGCGACTTTGGAGCCGCTTTTCCGGCCGAGCGCGCGGGAAATAAAATTGCCGGCCTTGGCCAGGCGCGCGAGGTCGACACCGGTATGGATACCGAGGCCGTCGAGCATATACAGCACGTCTTCACTGGCCACATTGCCGGAAGCGCCCTTGGCATAGGGACAGCCGCCGAGACCGGCCACCGCCGAGTCGACCACGCTGACCCCGACCTGAAGTGCCGCGTAGATATTTGCCAGCGCCTGGCCGTAGGTATCGTGGAAGTGTACCGCGAGCTTTTCCAGGGGTACCTGCCGGGCGACGGTCTCAATCATGTACCTGGCTTTTTCCGGGGTGCCGACACCGATGGTGTCGCCGAGACTGATCTCGTAGCAGCCCATCTCCAGCAGCGCGCGGCTCACTTCCGCCACCTTTTCTGCGGGAATGTCGCCCTCGTAAGGGCAGCCCAGCACACAGGACACATAGCCGCGCACCGGAATACCGTCGGCGCGGGCCTGCTCCACCAGCGGGCGGAAACGCTCCAGGCTTTCTTCGATGGAGCAGTTGATATTCTTGCGGGTGAAGCTTTCCGAGGCGGCGCCAAACACGGCCACTTCATCGGCACCGGCGTCCCGTGCGCGCTCGTAACCCACCATGTTGGGGGTGAGTGCACTGTAAGTGACCCCGGGCTTGCGCTGGATTCCCGCCAGTACTTCTTCACTGGCCGCCATCTGCGGTACCCATTTGGGGCTGACAAAGCTGCCGGCCTCGATCACCTGCAAGCCGCTCTCGCTCAGCAGATTGATCAGCTGGACCCGGGTATCCACCGAGATGGGCTGCTTTTCATTCTGCAGTCCGTCGCGGGGACCCACTTCGACGATTTTGACGCGATCCGGGAACAGCATCATCAGGCCTCCGCACTCTCTGCCGCAAAGTCGATCAGCAGGCTGCCGCCGTCTACCAGTTCACCGGCGGCGCAAAAGAACTGCTGTACCTGGCCCTTGGCCGGGGCGCGCAAGGTGTGTTCCATTTTCATCGCTTCCATCACCAGCAGCGGCTGGTCTTTTTCCACTTCAGTACCGGGCTCTACCAGCAGCGCGACGATGGTGCCATTCATGGGCGCCTCAAGTCCGTGGGCAGCATCTGCACTCTCGCCGATATCTGCCGGCAATACTTTGAAGTCCACCTGCTCGCCATTGATAAAGACCGTGCCCTGGTCGCCGCTGCTGACACTGGTGTAGCTCAGTCGGCGGCCGTCGAGAATGGCGATGTTCTTGCCGTGCGGGGTGACGACTTCACCCGCCTGAGTATCCAGTGCGGCGCTGCAACGCCACTGCAGTTTTTCGTCGCTGCCGGCGAAGTGGATTTCGACTTCCTGGCCGTGAATTTCTACCCGCTGGCTGCGCCAGACCGTGAGGCCATTGCGCCAGTTATTGCCGCTGTGCCAGGGGGAAAAGGGGTCGGCTTTGGGGGCACTGCGATGCAGCGCGCGGGTTTCGTTGTGATGCAAAAACGCTGCGATCGCGGCGCACTGCTGGGAGCGCAGTTGCCGCTCCTGTTGCAGGATTTCCTGCTCATAGTCTTCGATAAAGTGGGTGTTCACCCGGCCGTTAACAAAGGCGGTGTGATTGATCACCCTGCGCAGGAATTCGATATTGTGGCGCAGGCCGGCAATCTGGTACTGCTGCAGGGCGCGGTCGAGTTTGGTCAGGGCCTCGCGGCGATTGCGACCGTGCACGATGAGCTTGGAGATCATCGGGTCGTAGTGCACGCTGATTTCATCACCGGTCTGCACGCCGGTATCCACGCGCACGGACTGGCTGGCCGCCGGGGGCTGGTGCCGCAACAGTTTGCCAGTGGCCGGCAGGAAGTCGTTGTCCGGGTCTTCCGCGTAGATACGCACTTCAAAGGCGTGGCCGACAATGCTCAGGTCGTCCTGTTCCAGTGGCAGCGGATCGCCGCCGGCGACCGCGAGCTGCCAGGCCACCAGGTCCTGGCCGGTGATCATTTCGGTCACCGGGTGCTCCACCTGCAGGCGGGTGTTCATTTCCATAAAGTAGAAGGCACCGCTGGCGTCGAGCAGGAATTCCACGGTGCCGGCGCCCACATAGCCGATGGCGTGGGCGGCGCGCAGGGCGGCTTCACCCATTTTTTTGCGGGTTTCTGCGGGCAGGCCGGGGGCGGGTGCTTCTTCCACGACTTTCTGGTGGCGGCGCTGTACCGAGCAGTCCCGTTCAAACAGGTAAACCCCTTTGCCCTGCTTGTCGCAGAACACCTGGATTTCCACGTGACGCGGATTGACCACGTAGCGCTCGATCAGCATCAAATCGTCGTTGAAGGCGTTGCTGGCTTCCCGTTTGGCGGCTTCCAGAGCCGCGTGGAAGTCGTTGGCCTTGTCGACCCGGCGCATGCCTTTACCGCCGCCGCCGGCAGCGGCCTTGAGCAGCACGGGGTAGCCGATGCGGTTGGCGTGGCCTTCGAGAATACCGGGGTCCTGGTTCTGGCCGTGGTAGCCGGGAACCAGCGGGACCTGGGCTTCTTCCATGATGCGCTTGGCGGCGGATTTGGAACCCATGGCGTCGATGGCGGCGGCGGGTGGGCCGACGAAGATGATGCCGGCTTCTTCGCAGGCGCGGCAGAAGGGGGCGTTTTCCGAGAGGAAGCCGTAGCCGGGGTGTATGGCGTCGGCGCCGGTAGCTTTGGCGGCGGCGATGACTTTGTCGCTGTCTAGGTAGGATTCTTTGGCGGGCGCGGGGCCGAGATAAACGGCTTCGTCGGCCTGCTGGACGTGCAGGGCGTTGGCGTCTGCGTCGGAATAGACCGCTACGGTGGCGACGCCGAGACGGCGCGCGGTGCGGATAATACGACAGGCAATTTCGCCGCGGTTGGCGATCAGCAGTTTGCGAATCATAGCTGGCTCTGTTTGGTCTTTGCCGAGCTCATTAGGGAGCTCTGTTCCTGTACTGTGGCGGCCAGTCACCGGGTACAGGTTTTCAGGACCGCTGTGAATACATCCCTGTACGCTTCGTCGGCAACGTCCCTGTTGCCGACGATCCTGAAAACCTGTACCCGGCGCCCGGCCTTCGATTTGAGATTCTGTACTTCGTAAGCTCTGGTATCGGCTCGCTTACTCTTCGCTGGTGTTCATCCAGCTGGGGGCGCGTTTCTCGAGGAACGCGCTCAATCCTTCCTGTCCTTCCGGGGAAACCCGTACTGCGGCAATCAGTGCGCTGGTCTGTCCCTGAAGTTCTTCATTGATCACCCGGTTCGACATGGACATGGCCAGTTGCTTGGCCATGGTGACGGCGTTGGGGCCGTTGTCGGTAATGCAGTTCACCAGCTTCTGTACGGTCAGGTCCAGATCGCCATCGGCGACGACTTCGGAGACCAGTCCCATTTCTTTGGCGCGTTCTGCCGAGAAACGCTCGGCGGTGACGAAGTAGCGACGGGCCTGGCGGGTGCCAATTGCATTGATCACATAGGGGCTGATGGTGGCGGGCAGCAGGCCGATTTTTACTTCGCTGAGGCAGAAACTGGCCCGTTCTGCGGCGACGGCGATGTCACAACAGCTGACCAAGCCTACGGCTCCGCCAAACGCGGCGCCCTGAACGCGGGCAATGGTCGGGGCCGGGAACTGGTCGAGTTTGTGCAACATGGCGGCGAGTGCGGCGGCGTCTTGCCGGTTTTGTTCTTCGCTGTAGTCCGCCATCCGCTTCATCCAGTTAAGGTCGGCGCCGGCGGAGAAGCTTTTGCCATTGGAGGCGAGAATCAGCGCGCGCACGCCGCCACTGCGGGCGAGGTTGTCGAAGGTTTCGCCGAGCTGGCGAATCAGGTCGTCATCGAAGGCGTTGTGGATTTCCGGACGGTTGAGGGTAACCGTGGCAACGCCTTCGCTATCGATTTCGCACAGCATTTTTTCGCTCATGTTCTTTCCTTAACTCTCGAATTCTCGTGAACTTTCTTGGATACGTGGTTGGCCGGTTCGAAACGCCGGCCAACATACTACATCCGGAAAATTCCGAATTTTGTTTCTTCCGGCTCTTTGTGCGTGGCGGCGGCGAGGCAAAGCCCCAGTACCGTGCGGGTATCTTTCGGGTCGATCACGCCGTCATCCCACAGGCGTGCGGAGGCGTAATACGGGTGCCCCTGGTGCTCGTAGTCGTCGATGATGGGTTGTTTGAAACTGGCGATGTCTTCCTCGCTCCAGTCCTCACCCTGCGCCGCCATCTGGTCTTTCTTCACCTGCGCGAGTACACCCGCCGCCTGCTCACCGCCCATTACCGAGATGCGTGCGTTGGGCCACATGAACAGGAAGTTCGGATCGTAGGCGCGGCCACACATGCCGTAGTTGCCGGCACCGAAAGAGCCGCCGATCAGGATGGTGATCTTCGGCACTTTCGCGGTAGCGACTGCCGTCACCATCTTGGCACCGTGCTTGGCGATACCGCCGGCCTCGTACTGTTTGCCCACCATGAAGCCGGTGATGTTCTGCAGGAATACCAGCGGAATATTGCGCTGTGCACACAGCTCAATAAAGTGCGCGCCTTTTTGTGCGCTCTCCGCAAACAGAATACCGTTGTTGGCGACAATACCCACCGGGTAGCCATGGATGCGGGCAAAACCGGTCACCAGAGTGGTGCCATACATCGCCTTGAATTCATCGAACTCGGAGCCGTCCACAACCCGCGCAATAATCTCGCGCACATCAAACGGCTGGCGGGAGTCCTTGGGCACAATCCCGTAGATATCCTCAGGTGGATAAATCGGCTCGATCGGCTTCTGAATATCCAGGCCCGGGTTTTTCACCCGGTTCAGACGCGATACGGAATTGCGCGCAATTTGAAGCGCGTGGGTATCGTTATTGGCAAAGTGGTCGGAAACCCCGGATGTCTTGCAGTGCACCTCGGCACCACCCAGCTCCTCCGCGGAAACCTCTTCCCCGGTAGCCGCTTTCACCAGCGGCGGACCCGCCAGGAAAATCGTCGCCTGCTCCTTCACCATGATCGACTCATCCGCCATCGCCGGCACATAAGCACCGCCGGCAGTACAGCTGCCCATCACCACCGCAATCTGCGGAATATTCTTGGCAGACAGATTCGCCTGATTGAAGAAAATACGACCGAAGTGTTCGCGATCCGGGAATACATCATCCTGGCGCGGCAGGTTGGCACCGCCGGAATCCACCAGATAAATACACGGCAGATTATTCTGCTCGGCAATGGTTTGGGCACGCAGGTGCTTCTTCACCGTCAGCGGATAATAGGTGCCGCCTTTTACCGTTGCATCGTTGGCCACTATCACACAGGGCTGGCCCGCTACGGTGCCGATACCGGTGAGAATACCCGCGGCGGGTACGTCTTCGCCATAAACGTCAAAGGCGGCCAGCTGGGAAAACTCCAGAAATGGACTGCCCGGATCGAGCAGGGCATCGATACGGTCGCGGGGTAGCAATTTACCGCGCGAAACATGTTTCTCCCGCGCGCGCTCGCTGCCGCCTTTGGCGATGGTTTCCAGCTTGCTCCGCAGGTCATCGACGATGGATTGCATCTGCTCGCGGTTTTCCGCAAATGCCGGATCACGGGAATTAATCTTGCTCTGAATCTGATTCATAAAAACTTACGAAGTTGATTAGAGGCCAGCACTAAAAATCGAAGGTGCTGGTACCGGTATTGGTTTGCAGGACCGTCTGCGGCCAGGACGGCCGCAGTCGAGCCCCCATGGATGGGTTCACGGCGTGTCCTGCAAACCAATACCGGTAGCAGTACCGCCACAAATCCATCTACAAGGCGCCTTAGCGTGTCTCGTTAAACAGCTCGCGACCGATCAACATGCGACGGATTTCGGAAGTGCCCGCGCCGATTTCATACAGCTTGGCATCCCGCAACAGGCGACCGGTCGCGTATTCGTTGATATAACCGTTACCGCCCAGAGTCTGAATCGCCTGCAACGCCATCTGCGTCGCGCGCTCCGCAGTAAACAGGATCACCGCCGCAGAATCCTTGCGAGAGTCCTCACCGCGATCACAAGCACGGGCCACCGCGTAAAGATACGCGCGGCTCGCATTCAGGTCCGTATACATATCCGCAACCTTGCCCTGCATCAGCTGGAACTCACCAATCGCCTTACCGAACTGCTTGCGCTCGTGCAGGTAAGGCACAACGATATCCAGGCACGCCTGCATGATACCCACCGGGCCGCCTGACAAGATCGTCCGCTCGTAATCCAGACCGCTCATCAGCACGCGCACACCGCCGTTCAGCTGGCCCAGAATGTTTTCTTCCGGTACCTCGCAGTCCTGAAACACCAGCTCACAGGTGTTGGAACCGCGCATGCCCAGCTTATCCAGCTTTTGCGCCTGCGAGAAACCCTTGAAGCCGCGCTCAACAATAAACGCCGTAATGCCGCCGGAGCTGATGCCCGGCTCAGTGCGCGCATAGATCACGTAAGTGTCTGCGTCAGGACCGTTAGTGATCCACATCTTGTTGCCGTTCAGGATAAAACGGTCACCCTTCTTCTCCGCCTTCAGCTGCAGGCTCACCACATCGGAACCGGAATTCGGCTCACTCATCGCCAGGGCGCCGATATGCTCACCGGAACACAGCTTCGGCAGATATTTAGCCTTCTGGTCCGGGGTACCATTCTTGCGAATCTGATTCACACACAGGTTGGAGTGGGCACCGTACGACAGGCCGACGGAGGCGGACGCGCGGGAAATTTCCTCCATCGCCACCGCGTGGGCCAGATAACCCATGTTGGTACCGCCGTACTCCTCTTCCACGGTCATGCCCAGCAAGCCAAGCTCGCCAAACTTCTTCCACATATCGGCGGGGAACAGGTTGTCCTCATCGATCTGCGCCGCGCGCGGGGCCAGTTCTGCCTGGCAGAACTTGTAGACCATGTCGCGCAGCATATCGATGTCTTCACCGAGGCCGAAGTTGAGCGTGGGGTAAGGTGTATTCATGGTAGCTCCGCTATGAGTCAGTCAGAGGTTGTATTCAGTGGTTTATTCAGTGGTTTATTCAGTCGGTCTGTTCGGCCAGCGCCGCTTTGGTGCGCGCCGTGGCATCGTCCAGCTGCGCGAGCATCTTCTCGATGTCCCGCTGCTGTTGCCGCAACTGCTGGCGCTTGCTGTCGATACGTTCGAGGAGGCGGTTGAGCTGCTCAACATTGCCTTTGCCCGGGTCGTACATGTCGATGATTTCCCGGCTCTCATCCAGCGAGAAACCGAGACGCTTGCCGCGCAGGATCAATTTCAGGCGCACGCGGTCTTCCGGGGTGTAAACCCGCGTCTGCCCGCGCCGCTCGGGGCTCAGAAGTCCCTTGTCTTCATAGAAGCGGATGGTGCGAGTGGTGATCCCGAATTCCTGGGCCAGCTCGGAGATGCTGTAGCTGGTGGTGCCTGTCGTCATGTTGGGGCGCTCATTGGCCGTTCCTCAGATGTGCCAGAAGTCTAGTTGACGTTTACGTTAACGTAAACGTCAATCTGGGCCAAATAGTGACCGAAA
Organism: Microbulbifer sp. ALW1; assembly: GCF_009903625.1. Taxonomy (NCBI): domain Bacteria; kingdom Pseudomonadati; phylum Pseudomonadota; class Gammaproteobacteria; order Cellvibrionales; family Microbulbiferaceae; genus Microbulbifer; species Microbulbifer sp. ALW1. Next base: position 1,053,209 of record NZ_CP047569.1, read on the forward strand.
TTACTGTATGGGTTTCGGGAGTGGCAGGAGCCAGCTGTGCGCCGGGATATTTATGTAAGGTTTTTGCCGCGCTGGGTACAGTACAGGGCAGTAACCACCGCGATCGGCAGCAAACCGGTCGCCAACTCCACGGATAGAAGAGCAATAACTTGGACGCGCGTGAACAGATTTTTCAGCAACTGGTCGAGGATTGCGGAGGTGGTATTGCCCGCCTGGCGGGCAGTCATGTGCGCAACGTGGCAGAGCGGGAAGACCTGGTGCAGGAAATCTGGCTGGCGATCTGGCGGGCGCTGCCGGGGTTTCGCGGCGATTCGAGCTTGCGCACCTTTGTTTATCGCATCGCCCACAACCGCAGTGTCACCCAGCTCGCCCGTCGCCGCGACAGCGAGGACAGCGAAGTGCTGGAAACGGTTGCCGACGAGCGCCCGGGGCCTGAGGCGCAACTGGTGCAGCGTCGCGATGCCGAGCGACTGATGCGCGCGGTGTCGCGGTTACCGCTGGGTATGCGGCAGGTGTTGACTCTGCGCTTTGAGGGCCTGAGCTACAGCGAAATTTCGGAAGTGCTCGGCATCAGCGAGTCCAATGTCGCGGTGCGACTGAACCGTGCGCGTGAGCGCCTGAATACAAAACTGAGTGAAACGGTGTGAATCAGCACATGAACAGCAAAGAAAGCGGCAAGTCCGCGGTTGATCAAGACGATGATGGGCTGCAGGCGCTGGCGAATCTCTGGCAGCAGGCGCCGGTTGCGGCAACCGTTCCCGAAGTCATCCGCGCACAGGTAGCCAGGCAGGAGCGTCGCATACGATGGTATGCCTGGTTTGAATGGATCGCGTCGATTGTGGTGGGGGTTGCTGGGGTCTATCTGATGCTTAATAGCGAAGCCGGCGATGCGCCTTGGCGCGCTCTGTTGATAGTGGTGCTTCTGGCCTGGGCCATGGCTTTTTCCGTGTCCAACCGTCGGGGGCTGTGGGAGCCATTGGAGGAATCCGTGCGCGGCTATCTGGACCTGGCGCGACTGCGTCTGGTGCGCAAGCGGCGCATGCTCCGATTTGCCTGGCTGTTTTTTATTGCGGAGCTGGGAATCTTTGCGGTTTGGCAGTGGATGTCGAACTATGGCTGGTTGGAGCCTATCTTTGCGGGTGACAGCAAGTTTACCATCAGCGGGTTACTCGTATTTACGCTGGGCATGGGCGTCTGGAGCCTGTGGTACTGGCGCCGCATCAAATCCGGTGAACGGCAGATTGCCGAGTGGCAGTGTGAAAATCAGAGTGAAAATACTGTGTAAGAAACCGGGTTGCACCGGTACTACATAAAGGGTTGAACAAACAGTGATTACTTTATTCTTCCAATAAAAGAGACTTTAAACATGCTGTCGAACCTGGAACAAAAATTCTCCGACTTCCTGGATCTGCTCGCGCAGATGGATCCATTTCAGACTGCCTTCTTCGTGGTGTTCTTTTTTGCGGTCTGGTTTTTGCCGAGCCTGCTCGCAATATTTTTCAATCGTGGGCATCTGGGAAAAATATTTCTCGCCAATATTCCGGCGGGTTTGTCATGGATTGCCTGGGTGGCGCTGTTGGTATGGGCTTGCACCGGGAAGATGAGTGGCAAGCTAGCTAAAAAATATGGTGCGGCTTCCTCACCGGAGGCGTTGAAAGCGCAAAGCTGATTTGCGGATCGGGTTGCACAAAAAATCCCAATAAAAAAGCCTTTGCTCAAACGCGTATCGCACTCAAGCAAAGGCTTTCGATCATTGGCTAACGGGTTTCCCGCTACCCTTTCCGTTTAATGATTACTGGGCAGCATTTCTACCGACAGGTATTCCCGGTAATAAGCGCTCGCCAGCAACTGCTTAGCTTCCTCGATATCCGGCGCGAAATAGCGGTCCTTGTCATAGAAGGGGACGCGTTCGCGCAGGGCGGCCTTGGCGCTTTCGAGTTTCTCGGTCGTCTTCAGTGGTGCACGGAAGTCGAGGCCCTGGCAGGCGGCCAGCAGTTCCACGGCGAGGATGCCGCAGGTGTTGTCGGCCATATCCCGCAGGCGGCGACCGGCGAAGGTGGCCATGGACACGTGGTCTTCCTGGTTGGCGGAAGTCGGCAGGGAGTCGACGCTCGCCGGGTGGGCGAAGGTTTTGTTCTCGCTGGCCAGTGCCGCGGAAGTCACCTGGGCAATCATAAAGCCAGAGTTGACCCCGCCATTGTCCACCAGGAATGGCGGCAGGCCGGACAGGTTGGAGTCGATCAGCAGGGCCATGCGGCGTTCGGACAGGGAACCGATTTCCGCAATTGCCAGGGCCAGGTTGTCGGCCACCATCGCTACCGGTTCCGCATGGAAGTTGCCACCGGAAATGATGTCGGAGTTTTCCGGGTTTTCCTCGTCGGTGAAGACCAGCGGGTTGTCGGACACGCCGTTGGCTTCCGCCAGCAACACTTCAGACGCAAAGCGGATCTGCTGCAGGCAGGCACCCATTACCTGGGGCTGGCAGCGCAGGGAATAGGGGTCCTGCACCTTTTCGCAATCTTCGTGAGACTCGCCGATTTCACTGTGGTCACCCAGCAGGTCGCGGTAGCTCGCGGCAACATCGCGCTGGGCTACCTGGCCGCGCGCGGCGTGAATGCGATCGTCGAACGGGCGGCGGGAGCCCTTGGCGGCTTCCAGGGTCAGTGCGCCGGTTACCACCGCGCCGGCGAACAGGTCTTCCGCGCTGAACATTCCCTGCAGGGCAAAAGCGGTGGAGGCCTGGGTGCCGTTCAAAAGTGCCAGGCCTTCCTTCGGCGCCAGCACCAGCGGGCGCATTTCCGCAAAGCGCAGACCTTCGGATGCCGGTTTGCGCTCGCCATTGATAAAGCATTCGCCTTCACCCAGCAGCACCACGCTCATATGTGCCAGCGGTGCCAGGTCGCCGGAAGCGCCCACGGAACCTTTTTCCGGAATCGCCGGGTAGACACCGGCGTTGACCAGTTTGATCAGGGCCTGAATCACTTCCAGGCGGATGCCGGAAAAACCGCGGGCGAGTGAGTTGATCTTTAACACCATCAGCAGGCGCACAGTATCTTCACTCATGAAGTTGCCGGTGCCGGCGGCATGGGAGAGCACGATGGCGCGCTGCAGGGTTTCCAGGTCTTTCTTTTCAATGCGGGTGTTGGCCAGCAGGCCGAAACCGGTGTTGATGCCGTAGACGGTGCGGCCCTGTTCCAGAACGTCGGCGACGGTTTTGGCGGAGGCTTCGATGGCTCCGTGAGCGTCGCTGTTCAGACTCAGTTTTACCGGCTCGCGAGCGACGCGGCGCAATTGTTCCAGGCTAAGTTGGCCGGGGGTGATTTCCAGTTGGTACATAACGCTTTCTACCGAAAATAGTGTTGATGTTCGCTGTGCCAGTGCTTTGGGCACAGCGAATGAATTTAAAAAGACTGCGAATTAATTCTTGAGCATCGGCAGGTCGAGGCCCTGCTCGCGTGCGCAGTTTTTCGCAATCTCGTAGCCCGCATCCGCGTGACGCATTACGCCGGTGGCCGGGTCGTTCCACAGCACGCGCTCGATGCGCTTTTTCGCGGCCTCGGTACCGTCACATACGATCACGACACCGGAGTGCTGGGAGAAGCCCATGCCGACGCCGCCGCCGTGGTGCAGCGATACCCAGGTGGCGCCGCTGGCGGTATTCAGCAGGGCATTCAGCAGCGGCCAGTCGGAGACCGCATCGGAACCGTCCATCATGGATTCGGTCTCGCGGTTGGGGCTGGCAACGGAGCCGGAATCGAGGTGGTCGCGACCGATTACTACCGGTGCTTCCAGTTCGCCGTTGGCGACCATTTCGTTGAACGCCAGCGCCAGGCGCGCGCGGTCTTTCAGACCGACCCAGCAAATGCGCGCGGGCAGGCCCTGGAACTGGATGCGCTCGCGCGCCATGTCCAGCCAGTTGTGCAGTTGCGGGTTGTCCGGGATCAGTTCTTTTACCTTGGCGTCGGTCTTGTAGATGTCTTCCGGATTGCCGGACAGTGCCGCCCAGCGGAAGGGACCGATGCCTTCGCAGAACAGTGGGCGGATGTAGGCCGGTACGAAGCCAGGGAAGTCGAATGCATTCTCTACGCCCACTTCGAAGGCCATCTGGCGGATGTTGTTGCCGTAGTCGAGGGTGGCTGCGCCGCGCTCTTGCAGAGCGAGCATGGCTTGTACCTGGATGCCCATGGATTCCTTGGCCGCTTTCACGACTGCCGCTTCGTCTTTTTTACGCATCTCGGCGGCCTGCTCCATGCTCCAGCCTTTCGGCAGGTAGCCGTTCAGTGGATCGTGGGCAGAGGTCTGGTCGGTAACGCAGTCCGGCAGGATGCCGCGCTCAACAATTTCCGGGAATACGTCGGCGGCGTTGCCGAGCAGGCCGACGGAGATGGCTTCGCCGTTTTCCATGGCTTCGTTGATCATCGCCAGCGCTTGGTCGAGGCTAGTGGCTTTCTTGTCCACGTAACCGGTGCGCAGGCGGAAGTCGATGCGGGTTTCGTCGCACTCGACGGCGATCATGCAGAAGCCGGCCATGGTGGCGGCGAGAGGCTGGGCGCCGCCCATGCCGCCGAGGCCACCGGTCAGTACCCATTTGCCTTTCGCTTCACCGTCGAAGTGTTTGCGCGCTACTGCAGCAAAGGTTTCGTAGGTGCCCTGGACGATGCCCTGGGAGCCGATGTAGATCCAGGAACCGGCGGTCATCTGGCCGTACATGGCGAGGCTTTTTTTATCCAGCTCGTTGAAGTGTTCCCAGTTGGCCCAGTGCGGGACGAGGTTGGAGTTGGCGATGAGCACGCGCGGTGCGTCGGCATGGGTTTTGAATACGCCGACGGGTTTGCCGGATTGGACTAATAAAGTTTCGTCGTCCTCCAAACGCTGCAGTACTTCGACGATTTTGTCGTAGCACTCCCAGTCGCGCGCGGCGCGGCCGATGCCGCCGTATACAACGAGATCTTCCGGACGTTCGGCGACGTCGGGGTGCAGGTTGTTCATCAGCATGCGCAGGGGGGCTTCGGTGAGCCAGCTTTTTGCGTTGAGCTTGGTGCCGGTGGGGGCGGCGATTTTACGGCTGGGGTCGTGGCGTTTATCGGTCATGGTTGCCTCGTTTTTTTCCAAATTCTTGGTTTGAAATTAGGTTCTGTGGGTTTTTGGCCCGGAGTTTTAAAACTGGTTTTGTGGCGGCGGAGCACCGGGCAGAGGTTTTCAGGACCGCTGTGAATACATCCCTGTACGCTTCGTCGGCAACTTCCCTGTTGCCGACGATCCTGAAAACCTCCGCCCGGCGCTCCGCCTTCAATTCAAATTTCTGTACTTCGTCGCGCTCGGAGTTGTTTTAAAACCTCAGTTGCGCGCCCAGCCGGTATCTATTTCCCGGGTGCACCAGTCGCGCGAAACTCACGGTGCCCGCACTACTTTTCGTACGTCGCCAGATCTGCAAACACGCAGTACCCGGTTTGATTTCCAGTGCGCTACTCACAACGTCATCGGCACCGATCGCCTCCACCGTGGTATCCACTTCCGTCAGTGGTGCCACGCGGGTCAGGTATTCGTTGGGTGTGGCCGCAGTGAAGTCCTGTTGCAGGTAGTCCGGCACCAGTGTGGGGTTGGTATAGCGTTCTTCGAACTGGATCGGCAGGTCGTTGTCCAGGTGTACGATGATGGAGTGGTAGACCGCGGCGCCTTCGGCGAGGCCAAGTGCCACGGCGACTTCGGTATTGGCGGTGGTCTGCTCCAGTTTGAGGATGCGGTTGCCGTAACTGTGACCGCGGGCGGCGACTTCGTCGGCGATGTTGCGCACTTCCAGCAGGGAGCCGGCGGGGACTGGTTCGGCGACGAAGGTACCGAGGCCCTGGGAGCGGATGAGCACGCCTTCGTCGGTGAGTTCGGAGAGGGCGCGGCGGGCGGTCATGCGACTGACGGTGAAGTCCTGGGCGAGCTGATTTTCCGAGGGCACGCGGAAGTGGGCGGGCCAGTCACCGGATTCGATCTGGGCGCGGATGTGCGCTTTGATGGCGGCGTAGCGGGGCTGGCTGCCGGTTTCTGCGGTGGTGGTGGAAGATTGACTACTCATACTTGTGTGGTCTTTGCCTGCTCGGGTAAAGTGCCTGTCCAGTTGTACATTCTTGTATATACAAGTTTGTCGATGGCGCAACTATGAATTTGATGGCGATGGCTGTCAAGAGTGAGAATCTGCGCCAAATGGCCCCGTTAGGGCTATCGTTACAATTAACGCCAATTCAGTGAGCAACTATGACTGAACGCTGTGATCTGCTGATTACCAACGTCCACGCGGCCACCATGGATCCGTCGATTCCCGGTGCCTACGGCGTGGTGGAAGACGCCGCGGTGGCGGTGACGGGTAAAAAAATTGTCTGGATAGGGCCGCGCCGGGAGTTGCCGGAGTGTACGGCTGATCTGGTGATAGACGGCGAGGGCCAGTGGCTGACGCCGGGGCTGATCGATTGCCATACCCATATGGTCTACGGCGGCCATCGCGCCAGCGAGTTCGCCCGTCGCCTTGGCGGCGAAAGCTATGAGGAGGTGGCCCGCAGTGGCGGCGGTATTCTTTCTACCGTGCGCGCTACCCGGGCTGCCAGTGCGGCGGATCTGTATCGCAGTGCCGAGCCGCGCTTGCGCGCGCTGATTGCCGAGGGCGTCACCACGGTGGAAGTGAAGTCCGGCTACGGCCTCGATCTGGAAACCGAGCTCAAGCAGTTGCGCGTTGCCCGCCGCCTGGCCCAGCACCATCCGGTCAATATTCTCACCACCTGTCTCGCCGCCCATGCCCTGCCGCCGGAATACGACGGCCGCGCGGACGAGTACATCGACCTGGTGTGCGAAGAAATCCTGCCGGCGGTGGCCAAAGAGCAGCTGGCGGATGCGGTGGATATGTTCTGTGAAAACATCGCTTTCAGCGTTGAACAGTGTCAAAAAGTCATTTTAGCGGCACAAAGGCTGGATCTTCCGGTGAAAGTGCACGCGGAACAGCTGGCGTCCACCGGCGCCACCCGCATGGCGGCCAAGGCCGGTGCGCTTTCGGTGGAGCATATCGAATACATCACCGATGCCGATGTCGCCGCCATGGCGGAAAGCGGCACTGCCGCGGTGTTGCTACCGGGGGCGTTTTACACCCTGAAGGAAACCCGGGTGCCACCCATCGACAAGCTGCGTGCCGCCGGTGTGCCCATGGCGATTTCCACCGACCTGAATCCCGGCAGCTGCCCCATCGCTTCCCTGCGCCTGATGATGAACATGGGGTGCAACCTGTTCGGGCTGACACCGGCAGAGGCCCTTGCCGGCGTCACCCGCTCGGCGGCCCGTGCCCTCGGCATCTGTTGCAGTCGCGGCGTGCTGCGCCCCGGATTGCGCGCGGATATGGCCCTGTGGCCGATGGAGACACCGGATCAGCTGGCCTACGAAGTGGGTGCACTGAAACCTGCAGAAATGTTTTTCGGGGGACGCCATGTTACAGCTGGCTGATATGCGTTTGTGGAGTGGCCGGATTGACAGCGAAGACGGCAAGGCCGGCAAGCGCTGGCACCAGGACATAGTACCGCTGCACCTGGACAGCCCGCCGGGGCTGGCGGTGCTGGGGTTCGCCTCGGATGAGGGCGTGCGCCGCAACAAGGGGCGTATTGGTGCTGCCAAGGGGCCGCGTATCCTGCGCCTGGCGCTCGCCAACCTGCCTAAAACCTTCAGCGCACCGCTGTATGACGCCGGCAATGTGCGGGTAGAAAAAGACGACCTGGAGTCTGGCCAGGCGATGCTCGGCGCGCGTATTACCGAGCTGATGAGCGCCGGGCACTTTCCGCTGGTGCTGGGGGGCGGCCACGAAATCGCCTTCGGCAGTTACCAGGGGATTGCCCGCTGGATGCGCGAGCAACACCGGGATAAAACCCTGGGCATCATCAACTTCGACGCGCACCTGGACCTGCGCCTGCCGGCGCCCCAGGGTTCTTCCGGCACGCCCTTTTACCAGATTGCGGAACAGTGTGACCTCAATGGTCGCCCCTTCAATTACCTCTGTGTGGGCGCCGCCGCCACCGCCAATACCCCGGCGCTCTACCACCGCGCCGAAGAGCTGGGGGCCCAGGTGATTTCCGACCGGGAAATTGTCCCCTGGCGCATCGAGCTGGTGCAAAAACAGATGGCGGACTTTATCGACCGGGTGGATTTTGTTTACCTCACCATCGACCTGGATGTGTTCCCCGCAGCGGTGATGCCGGCGGTCAGTGCGCCCGCCGGGCGCGGTGTACCCTTCGACTTGTTCGAGCCATTGCTGGACACAGTGCTGGAGTCGAAAAAGGTGTGCCTGGCGGATATCGCCGAGTTCAACCCCTATTTTGATATCGAAGATCACGCCGCACGCACTGCCGCACGGGTGGTGTTTCAGATCGCCAATGGGGTGAAAGGGTGACGAGATAGTTTAATTGAGAGGTGGCGGTGGGCTAGTGATCCGCTTGCGCGGGACTGGCTTCCGCCGGCGCCGGGTCAGGCTCCGTGGCCTGTTCGGGCGCTTGTGCCGGAATGGCTTGTGGTGCTTGGTAGGACTCCAGGTAGCGGCGGATGTAGGGCTTGTGGGTATAGAGTATGTCTTCCGGTAACTGGTCGAGGTCGAAGAAGCGATAACCGAAGATTTCACTGTCGCGAATCATCACTCGCTTGTCCTGCAGGCGCCCGCGGATGGCGATGTTGATGATCCCGGAACGCGGGACCTTGTTCACCTCCAGCACCTCAAAATCGTCGATGCGGATATCCAGCTCCTCATCCAGCTCTCGCCGCGCCGACTCCTCGAAGGATTCATGGCGCTCCACCCAGCCGCCGGGCAGCGCCCACTTGTCTTGGTAGCTGTGGCGAACCAGCAGCAGTTGCCGATCGCGCTCCACAAAATACACCATCCCCACCACAAACTTGTCGGTCAGTGCATAGGAGATATTCCAGCGCAGCTTGGGCGACAGCTGGCGGTAAATTTCATACTTGAGACCGGGAAACAATACGAACGCCAGTGCTGCCAGCAAGCCCAGCAACACTGTCGCAAGAATACTTTTCTTCAGGATTCGTCGCATATTCCCGAAACTGCTGTTACCGCAAATAACTAGGTTCGTACACCCAGATTGTACTTGTTCATGACTGCCCGAGACATGACCGCGTAGCGTTGATACTCGTGAACCCGCAAGCCAATGGAAAAGGTCAGCCCGCGCAATTCTTCCAGCGAGCGGACATCCGTCGCAGCCGGGCCTCTTCCCCCTGTAACACTGACCGAATAAATAGCCCCCGAGTTCCTCTCTACCGCCTGGAAGCGGTCGTGGCGCTCATCACTCAGGTTGAGGTTGTCATCAATATGGCGATGAAAACGCTGAAAGACGTCATGTGCCCCTACGGTTTTCACAAAACGGATATCCGTGAGGTGGGCGGGAGTGCCGTTGTAAGCGGGGCTGATGTGCGGGTAGCGGTGGGTTTCGCGGCCGGTTAACGTCTGGTCACTTTTGGACATCTTCACGAAAATGCTGGATCCATGTCGCGCCTGGATCACGGCCATGCTGTGTTCAGAGACACCGTAAGATTTCAGGATACTTTTTAGCTGTTCCATGTTTGGCATTGTTCTCATCCTTGTGATTGTAAGCATACATCCTGTTTCTGTGCCGGCTTATTCCGGATCGCGCGGCTATTGCCAAACGCGCTAATACCTTTAGTGGAGTCGGCTTATGGATAATACCTATTTTCTTGCCCGGTTGATGGATTTACGAGGCGGGAGGGGCACACGGCAATGGCTGGCCCTGCCTGTTCCGGTCAGCAGAGCGTGGCTTTTTGCACTATTTTCCGGGGGTGTGGTCTGACGATGAACAATAAATCTGGATGCTCAGGGAAACTGCCATGCCATTGTTGGGTTTGAAATTGCGCCATGTTTTGGCTTGGGGGTTGATGGCGCTGTGCGTATCGGCAAGTTCCTTCGCAGCGCCGGCACGCGTGGACCCGGAGAAACTGCAGGCGCTGGTGGTCGAGGCAATTCGGCCAGTTGTGGAAAAGTATCAGGTGCCGGGCATGGCCCTTGCCCTGACGGTGGATGGGGAGCCTTACTTTTTTAATATGGGGGAAACCTCGGCGGAGGCCGGGAATCTGGTTACGGAGCACACACTTTTTGAAATCGGCTCCGTCAGTAAAACATTTACCGCGACGCTGGCGGCCTATGCCGAATTGACCGGTACCCTGTCACTGAAGGATCCGGTCAGCCTGCACCTGCCGGAATTGCGTGGTTCGGCCATGGATGGGGTGACACTGCTCAATCTGGCCACCCATACGGCAGGTCACTTCCCACTGCAGGTGCCATCGGACATTGAGAACAACCGGCAGTTACTGGCTTATCTGAAACAGTGGCAACCGCAGTATTTTCCCGGCACCAGCCGCACTTACGCCAATCCGGGGATAGGGTTGCTGGGGCTGATCACCGCAGAGAAATTACGTCAGCCCTACGCCAAGGTCATGCAGGAGAAAATCTTTCAGGGCCTGGGATTGGGGGATACCTATATCTCGGTGCCAGCGGAGAAGATGTCCGATTATGCCCAGGGGTACAACCGCGATGATAAAGCGGTGCGGGTGAATATCGGCGTGCTGGGAGAAGAGGCTTACGGGGTCAAGTCCAGTGCTGCGGATCTGGTGCGTTACCTGGGGATCCATATGCAGCTGGTGCAGGCCTCCCCCGAACTGGAAAAGGCCCTGGCGGCAACCCGCGAGGGGCACTTCAAAACTGAGTTCTATGTGCAGGACCTGGTGTGGGAGCAGTACGCGCTACCCGTGCGGGCCGATACCCTGTTACAAGGCAACTCCCGCATGATGATCACCGAAGATCACCCGGTTGAACCCATCCGGCCTCCCCTGGCGCCGCAAAAAAATGTGTTGATCAACAAAACCGGGTCCACCAGTGGCTTTTCCACTTATGTGGCATTCATTCCGGAACAGCGCTTTGGTTTTGTTCTGCTTGCCAATAAATACTTCCCCAACGACGCGCGAATCGAAGTCCTGTACAAAATTCTGCAGGTGTTACTCCCTGAGGTGACCGTCACCGGAGCCGCAACCAGCCCGAAGCTTACCTCGAAGAAATAGCATCCGCCGGATGGCTTGGCATGCTGCATGCATTCACCAAGCTAATGAACATCCAGTGTAGTTTCGGGGGAAGAGGTAAATGCAGGCAGTCAACGCAACGAAGGAGTCCGGGGCTGAGCGTCATTTTATTGGCAAGGTGCAGTCGGCGGTGGATCCGAGAACCGGCGTGCGCCAGGTGAGCTGTGAATTTGATTCGGCGGGCTATCAACCCACGCTCTACCCTCAATTGGGAATTGCCCTGCCTGAGCCTATTGCGCGCTCGCTGCCCAAGCGGCAGGCGGGGTTTCTCGCGGGTCGCTACGCCGCAGCACTGGCGTTGCAGCACCTGGCCCCGGTACGCAATCAGGATCTGCAGGTGGGTATCGGCGAGCAGCGCAATCCGCTGTGGCCGAGCGGGGTGGTCGGTTCCATTTCTCATGTGGGCAGTGTAGCGGTGTGTGCTGTTAGTCGTCGTCTGGATATGGATTACCTGGGGATTGATGTGGAAGTCCTGATTCCCACCCGGGTCTGCCGCGAGATTGCCACCATAGTGGCCACTCGGCGCGAGCGGGAGCTGCTCAGTGACCAGGGGCTGTCCGAGCGGGTGGCGCTTACCCTGATCTATTCCGCCAAAGAAAGCCTGTTCAAAGCCCTGTATCCATCGGTGCGAGACTACTTCGGGTTCGAAGTGGCCGAGGCCGTGGAGCTGCGGCTCGAGGAGCAGTCACTGGTGTTGCGTCTGACCGAACGCTTCGCAGACAAGCACAAGCTGCCGCGGGATTACCAGTGTCAGTTCACCCTGGGTGAGCACTGGATACAGTCGGTCACCTGCGGAAAGTTTCCGGGGCGCGCAAACCTGAAGGCCGTTGTCTGATGCCTGGGCGCGTGCCGGTAGCCTTTACACAGTAAGTTTCCTCCTCGCCGGTCCTTCTCGCCGGCACCTCTCGCCGTTCTCTCTCTCGCGATCGTGGTACCCGGCTTCCCAACTTCATTCTGTACCCTAAATACGCGGGCCAGCCGATGGCTGGCTGCGGATCATCATTGATGAACGCATATGCAATTCATTGCATAACCTGCTGGTGAGGGCTAAGGTGGCTGAATAACGACGCTATATAAAGACACAATAAAAAAAGTATTCGTTGGAGGCTGCTCATGATCGGGTCCAAATCTTCCCAGGGCGCCAGCCCGCAACCGGGCCGTTTGCGCATTGGCCGCCGCTATCGAGCGGGGCGACTCGACGGTCCCTACGATGCCATCGTGATTGGCTCTGGAATCGGCGGTCTCACCACCGCGGCACTGCTCAGTGACCAGGGCAAGAAGGTTCTGGTGCTGGAGCAGCACTACACCGCTGGCGGATTTACCCATGCCTACGATCGCCACGGCTACGAGTGGGATGTAGGGGTGCACTACATCGGTGATGTGGGCGAGCATCCGACCATGACCCGCAGGTTGTTCGATTTTATTTCCGGTGGTCGTCTGCAGTGGGCGCCCATGGACAGCACCTACGATCGGATCTGTCTCGGCGACAACCAGTACGATCTGGTGGCGGGGCGCCAGGCGTTTGTGGCGGAACTGTCCCGCCGTTTTCCCGGTGAGCAACAAGTCATTGAAGCGTATCTGCAGCGGGTAATGGCGGTCGCCGCGGCCATGCCGCTGATCACCCTGGAGAAGTTGCTGCCCCGCTGGTGCTCTCCTGTTCTCAATCTGTACAAAAAAATTCGCTGGCCCGCTTACCTCAATAAAACCACCTACGACGTATTGCGTGAATTGACGGACAACGAAGAGTTGATCGCGGTGCTCACCGGGCAGTGGGGCGATAACGGTATGACGCCGCAGTCCGGCAGCTTCATCATTCACGCGCTGATCGCCAAACACTACCTCTATGGTGGCTATTACCCGATTGGTGGTTCCAGTCAATTTGCCGAAACGATCATTCCCCAGATCCAGAAATCCGGTGGTGAGGTGTTTACCTATGCGCGGGTGGAGACCCTGTTGCTGGATGGCAAGCGGGTAACCGGCGTGCGCATGGCGGATGGCACTGAGATTCTGACGCCGGCGGTGATCTCCAATGCCGGGGTCTTCAATACCTTCGAAAAGTTGCTGCCGCAAAGTGCGGCTGATGCGGCGGGGTATCTGTGTCAGTTGCGCGAGGTCAGACCTTCCATGAGTCACCTGTGCCTGTACATCGGGTTGCAGAAAACGGCGGCGGAACTGGGGCTGCCGAAAACCAATTACTGGCTTTATCCCAGCGCCGATTACGAGGGCGATTTTGCGACCTACCTGGAGAATCCGCAGGCGGAGATTCCGCTGGTGTATATCTCCTTTCCTTCAGCCAAGGATCCCAGTTTCGAGCAGCGCTACCCGGGCCGGGCCACCATTGAAATAGTGGCACCGGCCAAGTTTGCCTGGTTCGAACACTGGAAAGGGGAAACCTGGGGCAAGCGCGGTGACGAGTATGAGGCCCTGAAACAGCAGTTCAGTGAACGGTTGCTGGAACATTTATACCGGCACTTCCCGCAACTGCGCGGACAGATTGATTACAGTGAATTATCCACGCCGCTTTCCACCCGCTATTTCTGTGAATATCAGCATGGCGAAATCTACGGGCTAGATCACGATCCGGCGCGCTTTACCCGAAACTGGCTGCGCCCGAAAACCCGCATCAAGGGTTTGTACCTGACAGGGCAGGACATTATGAGTTGTGGCGTTGCCGGCGCTCTGTTCGCGGGATTAGTCACGGCGCAAAGCCTGCTGGGGTGGCGACGGGGCGGAGCACTGATGTTGCGTATTTTTGGTGCGAAAACCGCAAAAAGTTCGGGGATAAAAGCCGGGAAGCTATTGTCTGAAAAACCAGACCCCCAGCTGGAAGCGTGAGGCGGTGAAGCCGTGGAGCAGGCGGTGAATCAGGCCGTGGAGTAGAAAGGGCTCACTGATCGGTGAAAATAGTCATTAGTGGCGGGTTTCTCCTGTTTGGGCGATTGACCAGCATATGACCTTTGTATAGGGTTGCCGCCCGTATTTTGACCAAGCACGAATATCCTCGAGGCAACCCCCATGGCTAGCAGCAATGGCACTCTCCGCAAGGCGTCTGAGGCCAAGCAGGCACCCGTGAATAAAAAAGCGGAAAAACGCGAGATTGCCAAGGCAAAAATCCTCGACGCGACCCTGAACCTGATTGCCGACCAGGGGCTGGCGGCGCTGTCCCATCGCACCATTGCCAAGGCTGCCGGCGTGCAGCTGGCGATGACGACCTACTATTTCCAGACGTTCGACAACCTGCTGCTTGCGGCTTTCCGCTCCTTCAAAGATGACATGTCCCCGGTGCTGGGTGACCTGGAGCAGAAGCAGCAGTTACTGCTCGCCAGATGTGAGTTGGCTGCCGACGGAAAGTTGGAGGTCGAGCAATACCTTCAGGGCCTGTGTGACCTGATTGAAGAGTTCTTCGCCGGTGAGCAGGAGGCGCGCAACCGCCAGCTTAAGATTGAAAGCCAATTCCTGTTCCAGCAATTCCTGCCAGACGCGGTGCGCGATGAGGTGCGGGAATACACGCTTGCTCTACAGGCGCTTTCTCAGCGTTTTTGCACGCCGTTTGGCTCGGGGCTGTCGGACGTGGATGGACGTTTGCTGCTGGCCGTGGTGCAGTATCTGGAGTTTTCCCGGGTCAGCAGCCTGGGGTTCACGGGCCTGGACAACCGCAAAATGATTGAGCGATTGTTGCGAGGCTTTTTGCAGCCGGTGTAATCAACGGGCTTGAATCCCGACCGGTACTGGCAAACCGCCATCCGAAGTGGGAGGTAATGGTCAAGCCTCCCGCCCCGCCGTTCAATGGTTTCCCTGAAATGACGGGTGCCATATGCAAAATTTCACGTTTTCCACCACCAAAACCATCATCTGTGAAGCAGGTGCCGCAGAGAAGTTGGCGGATCACTGCCGGTCTGCCGGTGCTCATCGGGTTCTGCTGGTGACGGATTCGGGTATCGTCAACGCCGGACTGCTGGACGCTGTACTGCCCGGGTTTGACTGCACCGACCTGCGCCTGGGGATATTTGACCGGGTGGAAGCGGACCCGAAAACGGCCACGGTGGAGGCCGCGGTGCACGCGGCCCGCGCGCTGGCAGCGGATATGGTGGTGGGCTTCGGCGGTGGCAGTTCCATGGATGTGGCCAAGCTGGTGGCAGTGCTGGCGCACCCGGATTGCCGCCAGTCCCTCGACGAGCTCTACGGCGTCGGCAATGTACTCGGCCCGCGCCTGCCTCTGTTACAGATACCCACAACTGCCGGCACAGGCTCGGAAGTGACCCCCATTTCCATCGTTACCACCGGCGAAACTACCAAGGCCGGTATCGTCTCGCCACTGCTGCAACCGGATACCGCATTGCTGGACGCCAGGCTGACATTGGGGTTGCCACCAGCAGTGACCGCTGCCACCGGTGTGGATGCCATGGTGCATGCCATCGAGGCCTACACCAGCGCGCACAAAAAGAACCCGGTTTCCGATATGCTCGCCCGCGAGGGGTTGCGCCTGTTGTCCGAGAATATTGCCGCCGCTACCCACACCGGCAGCCAAATTGAGGCCCGCAGCCATATGCTGTTGGGGGCGCTCTACGCCGGCCAGGCCTTTGCCAATGCACCGGTGGCCGCAGTGCATGCACTGGCCTACCCCCTCGGCGGGCACTTCCATATTCCCCACGGCCTCAGCAATTCCCTGGTACTGCCCCATGTGCTGCGATTCAATGCGCCGCAGGCCGCGGCACTCTATGCCGAACTGGCGCCCTGTATTATGGGGCGCGATGTTGCGAGCGGCTCGGCGGAGGTACAGGCGGAAGCGCTGGTGTGCTGGCTGGAAAACCTGATTGCCGAGCTGGGCCTGCCCAGTCGTCTGCGGGATTGCGGGGTTACCGAGGAGAGTCTCCCGCGACTGGCGGCGGACGCGATGCAGCAGCAGCGCCTGCTGGTCAACAATCCGCGCACGGTTACCGAGCAGGACGCATTGGCGATTTACCGCGCGGCGTTTTAATGGCTTAACGGCAATAAACACAAAGAGAAAAAATGTCACAGCAAGCTAACGCAAGTGAGCACTTTGCCCGGGATTACTACCGGGTGTTCTATCCCATCACCACCCGTTGGCACGACAATGATATATACGGCCATGTAAATAACGTGATCTATTACAGCTACTTCGACAGCGCGGTAAACCGTTACCTGATCGAGGAGGGTAGACTGGATATCCACAACAGCGACATCGTGGCCTTTGTGGTCAATTCCAGCTGTGACTACCGCGCACCAATTGCCTATCCCCAGCAGCTGGAAACGGGCATCCGGGTAGAGAAGTTGGGGAACAGTTCGGTGGTATACCGGGTGGGAATATTCCCTGCAGGGGCAGAGGAAGCCGCGGCCAGCGGCAGTTTTACCCATGTGTTTGTGGCGCGTTCGGAAAACCGCTCGGTACCGATTCCGGAGGCTATCCGTCAGTCCCTGTCACGCATCGGCTAGAATGGTTCCCGAAATCTTTGATTCAGAGGGAATGCGGATGCCGACTCCAAGTGCGCAACCGGAAGTGTTGTTTGTCTCCCACGGTGGTGGCCCTCTACCGTTGCTGGGCGATCCGGGGCATGCAGAACTGGTGAACTGTTTACAGCAGATCGCTGGCCGCCTGCGCAAACCATCGGCCATCCTGATCATCAGCGCCCACTGGGAGGAAAGTCAGCCCAGTATTACTTTCGCCAGCCATCCCCCGTTGATTTATGACTACTACGGATTTCCCGATGAGTCTTATTCCATCGAGTATCCGGCACCCGGGGAGCCGGCACTGGCGCAGGCGGTTTATGACGCCTTGTCGCAGTCTGGTATCAAGGCGCGAAAAGATGCCAGCCGGGGTTTTGACCACGGCCTGTTTGTACCGTTGAAACTCCTCTTTCCACAGGCGGATATTCCCTGTGTACAGTTGTCGCTCAAGAGCAACCTGAGTGCCGCAGAGCATCTGGCGATTGGCGCTGCGCTGCGAGGTCTCGAGTGGGAAAACCTGCTGGTGCTCGGTTCCGGATTCTCGTTTCACAATATGAAGGCTTTTTTTGCCGCCGAAACCGATGAATCCCGCCATCTGAATAGCGCCTTCGAGCAGTGGCTACACGAGACCTGTACCAGTGCCGCACTCACGGAAACCGAGCGAGCGGAGCGTCTGGTGCACTGGCCCAGTGCACCCGGCGCGCGCTTCTGTCATCCGCGGGAAGAACATTTATTGCCGCTGCATGTGTGCTATGGCATAGCGCAGGCCCCCTGCGCGGAGCCGTTTGCGCTGGACATCCTGCACAAGCGGGCCAGCATGTATTTATGGCCAGCGGCGCTCGCATCTGCTTGAGTTGATACCATCCCGATAACATCAGCCGGATTTGCTACCCAGCAACTCGAACAGGGTTTTGCTGATGTCGGTGTTGTCCTGAAATCCTTGGAAACGATCATGCCCTTTGCCGGCAGCAAATACCTGCACATCCACCGCGTCGTGGCCGCGGGTGGTCCAGCCCGTGTTTGAGTGTCGGCTGCTGATAGCGACGATGGTGTCGTACAGTTTGTTCTTGTCTTCCCGCGTTTTGCGCAATTGCTCAAGTTCCCCGGAATCCAGTGAGTAGCCGAAGTTGTGCGACCAGCGCGACGCAATGTCGGCGTCCTTATCCAGCTGCTCGGTAAATTTACCGAGACTCTGCTTTTGTTGCGCAACGATGTCGGTGTTCCAGATATAGCGTTTGTTGGCGGCCAGGCTCAACCCCCCGGTGGAGTGATCGGCGGTAACCACCAGCAGGGTGTCGGGGTTGTTTTCGATGAACTTTTCCACCAGTTCGATACTGCGGGCAAAATCGTCCATTTCATGCATGGCACAGGCAATGTCGTTGGCGTGACCGCACCAGTCGATCTGGCTGCCTTCGATCATCATAAAAAAACCGGCCGGGTTTTTATTGTTCTGCAGCAAACCCAGGGCGTGGCCGGTCAAAAGGGACAGGCGATGTGGACTGGCGCTGTCGATGGCGCGCTCCAGCCCTTTGCTGGCAAACAGGCCAATCGCGGGTAGCCGGGTGAGGCTGTTCAGCGCATCGAGTTCGATGGCGCTCTGGTAATCCAGCCGTTCAAATTCCCGCAGGATATTGCGATCCTGCCGCTGAAAATACTGTTGTCCACCGCCGAGTAACAGGTCTACCACCGGGCGCTGATTAATGCGGATATCGATAAAGTCATTGGCAATGTCGTCCTTGTTGCCGCGGGACTCGTTGTGGGCCACAAAACTGGCCGGGGTGGCGTGATTCAACTCGGATGTCACCACCAGCGCGGTATCTTTTCCCAGTTGTTTTGCCCGCTTGAGCAGGGATTCCAGTGGCTGGTGTTCCGCGTCAATGCCGATGGCACCGTTGTAGGATTTGACACCGGTGGCCAGCGCGGTGGCGGAAGCCGCCGAGTCGGTAACATAGGTGTCGTCATCCGGGTAGGTACTGGCGGTACCCACCAGCAGGCGATCAAACACGGTGGTGTCTACTGCCGGTGTTCGCGGGTCATCCTTGAAGTAGCGGTAACCGGAGGTGTAGGCGGGGCCCATGCCGTCGCCAATCATGAAAATGATATTGCGCGGCTGTGACTGGGAAAAAGGTGTCTGTGTGGAAAGTGTCTGTGTGGAAAGTGCCTGAGTGGAAAGTGCCTGGCTTGCGAGGCCCAGCAGCAGGCACGTTATCAGGGACAGGGGCTTGAGTTTCATAGGCGGCTCCGTAAATCTCGAGTGCCGAAAAAAAGCACCCTAGATAAGCTGGGCCATCGCCTGGACCCGGTTAGCGCCAGAGTGCAAAGAGAGAGGATGCCGGCACCGGGTCAGCCCCGGTGCCTGATTTGTTTACAGGGTCTGCTTGTAACGCAGGTAAACCGTGCGACCAATGACGTCGTACCCCAGCCAGTCGGCGTGGTAGGGGAAGTCGTTGCGCAGGGTGCTGTAGCGGTGAAACAGCGGCGGCATTTCATCCGTTGCATTGTTTACACCCAGTGTCACCTTCCCTTCCCAGGGGAATTCGTAGCTGGCGTTTACATTCAGGGTTTTGTAAGCCGCCAGTGTGTCACTGGCCAGCGCCTCACTGCCGTCCGGGTACTCAAAATAGTCTTCACCCTGCGCTTCTCCGGTATAGAAGTAGGTCAGGTTGAGGCTGTAGTTGTCCCGGCGCCAGCTCACGGAGCTGTTGGCCTTGAGCTTCGGGGTGTAGTGGAGCTGGGTAGCATCTTCCACGTCGCCGCCGGCATATTCCTGATACAGCTTTTCGGCGATGTAGGAGGTCTCCACGGAGAAATCCAGAATGCCGAGATCGCCCAGCTCGAACTCCTTGCTGAAGCGCGCGTCCACGCCGCGGGTGGATTCAAAGGCGGCGTTGATCGGGCCCTTGCGCATGCACAGCAGGTTCTCGACACCGTCGTCGACGATATTGATGTAACCCAGTCCGCTGAACTGGTTACAGCTGGCGTATTGCCCGGTCAGGTTGTAATTGGGGTCTTCGAGCACTTCATTGGTGCTTACGCTGCGTACGGCGCCACGCAGTTCGATTTCCCACACATCCAGGGTCATTTCGATACTGTCGGTGGGTGTCCATACCAGCCCCAGGTTCCAGTAGTCCCCTTTTTCTTCCTCCAGTGCCATATTGCCGGCCGACCAGGAGTCGTAGTCGTCTTCGATCACCTCGCCGCTGGCCAGGGTCAGGTTGGTGGAGCCGAAGCCCAGGGTTTCACCGGCGTACAGTCGGTGCATATCCGGGGCGCGGAAGCTTTTGCCCCAGCTGCCGCGCAGCAACAGGTCTTCGGTGGGGTGATAGGTCAGGCCCACCTGTGGGGTGAAGGCGCCGCCCACATCGGAATCGTCGTTGTAGTGGTCGTAGCGGGCCGCTGTGGATAATTCCAGGGACTGGCCGCTGGCGGTATCCAGGAGGGGGATCAGCAATTCCGCGGACAGCGCACTGCGCTGGCGGTCACCGCCACCATTGGTGCCGCCCTGGCCGAGCAGGCCGCCGGTGCGGGTGTCTTCATCCTGAGAGTCGTCGTAACTTTCGCTGGCCCACTCGAAGGATGTGGCGAAGGCGATGGGGCCGGCAAACCCTTCCATCAGATCCCCGGAGAGCACTGCCTGGAACTGGTTCATGGTGGCTTCGGAGTCCGTAACCGACACATCCATCAGGCGCGCAGCCTGGGCATCGGTCAATTTGTCCAGCGGGTACCACTTGTCGCTGGTGTCGTTGGGATCGAGGGTGATGTTGTCCAGCAGCGCAGCGCCGTTGACCATGTGGTATTTGTTGCGGTCGTACAGGTTTAGCGCCGATGACCAGGAGATGTCCAGGTCGTACTCGCCAAACAGGGTTCCGGAGGCACCGGCAGTTACCGCGTACTTCTGTACCGTGGATTCGTACATGCGCTGGCCGGGGAAGTCCGCAAACCGGCGGCGGATCTGGAAGCGGTGGTAATCGTCCATGCCCTCAGTGGTATAGGCCAGGCGACCATCGGCGGCATCCATGTAGATGTCTTCGCCGATGCCCTTGTCGGTCTTGAAGCGATCGGAGGTCTTGTAGGAACTCTGCAGGCTGCCGAACAGGTTCCACAGGTCGTTGAGCTGGTATTCGGTGTTGATCACCAGGTTGATCCGCTCATCGGCGGGCAACACGCCTTCGGTGGCGTCGCTGTCGTAATAGCAGCGGTAGGACTGGTCGGGCAGATAGACCGCACCGCCGGCGAGAATGTCGTCACACAGGGCTTCGCTGGCGTAATTTCTCGAGGATGCGTGGAACACCTCGTCGTAGTCCCGCAGATAGGCCGCGGTGCTGGACGGGGCATCGAGATTGTCGGGGCCGTTGCCCCAGGCCAGGTCGCCGTCATCGTCGTTGTAGTAGCGGGGTGAATACAGGAAGTCGCGGTCGCGGTTGAGCAGCTCCTCCACCTGCTTGTACTCCACCATCACCATGGTGTTGGATTTTTCGGTGGTGAAGCCCTGGGTAAACGACAGTTCTACCTGCTTGTTACCGCCCTGCTCCGGGGCCGTGTAGCGGGCGTCGAACTCGGTGCCCTCGTAGCCTTTCTTGAGAATAATGTTCACCACGCCGCCGATGGCGTCGGAACCGTAAATTGCCGAGGCGCCACCGGTCAGGATTTCGATACGCTCGACCGCGCTGGCGGGAATATCGGAGACATCGGTAAAGTTGGTGGAGCCGCCGTAAGCGGTGGGGAAGGAGGCCTGGCGGCGCCCGTTGATCAGGATCAGGGTGCGGTTGACCCCCATGCCGCGCAGGTTGACGGAGCTGGCACTCTCCACGTAGGAGCCGTCGGCACTGAAGTTGACCCCGGAGTTGGCGGTGGAGGTCTGCAATACGTCGGTGATGGAAGTGAGGCCGCTGGCCTCGATATCGACGGCAGAGATGACCTGTACCGGCGCTACCCCTTCGAGGTCGATGCGCTTGATGCGGGAGCCGGTGACTTCAACCCGTTCCATCAGCGGTTCGCTGGCCCCAGTGCTTGGCTCCTGCTGCATGGCGGCGAGGCCGGGCACAGCACTCATGGAGCCGATGCCGATCCCTATGGCCAGTGCGAGTTTGTTCGCGTTCAAATTGTGTCCCTCCGAAGCTTGTTGTGTGGTTATTATTCGCCGGCGTTGCGGCGTGGAACCTTTTGTACGAGAGGGGGCGAAGCGGTCGCAAGCGAGGGCAGGTCGGAAAGTGTCTGGCGAATATCTTTTAAACTCTTTTTTATTGAAATCAATGAGTTACGGGCCGTTGAGGGCTGTGGTCGCATTTTCTATCAGGGCGTCTGCGGTATAATTTCGGGCCAGAATTGATGGTTTGGGTGGGGAAATCGTGTTGGATTTCAGGGGAGTAAACCGGTGACCGGTAAGCCGGAATACGACATTGGCGAGGTCCGCGTCGATCTCGCGGAGCAGAGCGTATCGCACGGCGATACGCGCCTGGATCTGTCCCAGAAAAAATACTTCGATGTGCTCCAATGCCTGGTCGAGCACTACCCCAACTGGGTCACCCGCCAGCAGCTGATCCAGCAGGTGTGGGGTGGCAATCATTTTGTCGGCGACAAGGCCATCAACAATGCCATCTGGCATATTCGCAAGGCACTGGCGGATATCGACCCCGATACCCAGTACATTGTGACCAAGCGCGGACACGGCTATCGCCTGGCAGTTGAGCCGCTGCTCAGGGTGGCGGACCCGGATCAACCCGCGGCGGCTTCCGGTAATTCACGCCGCGGCTGGATAATTGGAGGGGCGGTCGTCGCAGCGGCGCTGCTGGCCGTGGCTGTGTTCGCGGCCCTGTTGAGCGCATCACCTCGGGACATGGTGCTAAGCAACGAGCGATTGACCAATTATCCCGGCAGCGAATTTACCCCGGCGGTGGACCGGAATCGTCAGCAACTGGCGTTTACCTGGGCGCGGCCGAACCAGGATGCGGATCTCTACCTGCGTCCACTCGCCGGTGGGGGCCCCCCGAAACAGCTGACCCACACCGAGCAAAGCGAGCACAGTCCGGTGTGGGCGCCCGGGGGCGAGGGCATTTACTATATCGAGCGGGATCGCCAGCAACAGCGTTGCGCGGTGAAGTACCTCGACTTGGCGACGCTGTCGCGCAGCCGCATTACTGACTGTCAGTACGACCTGAATACGCATATTGCTATCCACCCCTCCGGCGACTTCCTGGCCGTCAACAAGACCGAGCCCGGAATATTCAACAGCGGCATCTACTTGGTTGACGTCAAAGATCCCGCACATCCCGAGCGACGCATTTCCTGTGGCGATTCCTGCAAGTATGAGGATCGCGATATCGCCTTTTCCGGCGATGGCAAAAGCCTGGCGTTCAGCCGGCGGATGGACCTGCTGTCCGAAGATATCTATGTGCGGGATCTGGACAGCGGCGAAGAGCGCCGTATCACCCGTAGCGAGAGCGATATAAAGAGCCTGGGGTGGGGCAAGCAGGATAGGCGCATCGTCTATGCCAGCAAGATTGCCGGCAAGCGCGTGGTGCGCATGGTGGACCTCGACAGCGGCGAGGCGACACAGCTGGCATTGCCCGGCATCAGCAGCCTGAGTCAGGTACCTGGCAGCAATCGTTACGTGTATAGCCTGGGCAACACCGACAAGTACATCGGCTATCTGGACCTGGGGAGTGACCTGCGTGCGGCTATCCCCCTGCTGCAGGCCAACTTCAGCCAGCGCAATGCACACTATTCCCAGGTGCAGGGCAAACTGGTGTTCTGTTCCAATGAGTCCGGAGCGATGGAGCTCTGGGTGAGTCAACTGGACGGCAGTCACCGCGAGAAAATAACCAACCTCAATGGCGAGGTGATGACACCGCGCTGGTCTCACGCCGGTGACCGTATTGCCTTTGTTGCGGCGGACAGTTCCGCTGCCGGCAACCAGCTGATGGTGCTGGACTTTGCCACCCGCGAAGTGCGTCAGATAGTACCGGGGGAAGATGGTCCGGGTTTTTACAACTTCAGTCGCCCGGCCTGGGCTGAGGACGATGCCCATCTCTACGCCACCGTTTCAACCGGCGGTGAGTACCTCGGTTTCCGCTTTGACCTGGCGGCTGGGGGTGGGCAGCCCCTGAGTGATATCCCCATGGTCAAATTGTTGCCCGCCGGGGATGACAGGTTTCTGTTTGTCCGCAGCGATGGCGGCTTGTGGCAGGGCGCAATGAGCCCCGTGACTGCGCGTCTCGAAGAGGTACGGCAGCTGCTGCCTGCGGATGCCTTCGCGACGCAATTTAACTGGGATCTTTACCGGGGACAGGTGTTTTTCCAGCAGAGTGCGGGTATCCACAGCCGGGTGATGAAGCTGGATCTGGACAGCGGTGAAGCCAGCGGGCTGGCCCTGATTCCCCGCGGCGCGGTGGAGCGCCTTGGCGATTTCAGTTATGTACCGGAGAAAAACTGGCTGCTGTTCACCCAGCGCGAATCCTACCAATCCGATATTTACCAATTTGAGCTGCGGGATTGATCTCCGTCGCCGTTGCCTGAACATTTCCGGAGCCTGTGTGCGTCCTTACCAACCCCCTCTCGATCCGTGGCTAGATACCGTCTACTGCGATGCGCAGTTACTGGTGCTGGACAAGCCCAGCGGCCTGCTCACTGTCCCCGGACGCGATCCCGCGCACAAAGACAGCCTCGCCAGCCGCGCCCAGGCGGAATATCCCGATGCCCTGATCGTACACCGCCTGGATATGGATACCTCGGGGCTGGTGGTGATGGCGCGGGGCGCCGATATTCACCGCCAGTTGAGCAGGCTGTTTCAGGACCGCGAAGTGGAAAAAAGCTATCTGGCGCGAGTGTGGGGCGAGCCTGCGGCGGACCAGGGAGAAGTGGATCTGCCACTGATCTGCGACTGGCCCAACCGACCGCGGCAGAAGGTCTGTTTCGAGTCCGGCAAGCCGTCACTCACCCGCTGGCAGAAACTCGACAGCGATGGAAAAACCAGCCTGCTCCTGCTGACCCCTGTTACCGGCCGTTCGCACCAGTTGCGGGTACACATGCAGTCCATCGGCCACCCGATTCTCGGCGACCCCTTCTATGCGCACCCGGAGGCACTCGCGGCCGCGCCGCGTCTTTTGCTACATGCCCAGGAGTTGGGGTTTGAACACCCGGTGCTGGGAAAATCGATGCACTTTTTGTGTAACCCGGGCCCCGAATTTCAGGTTGGTAACGGAAGGGATTGATTGCCGCGGAGGCTGGTAACGCCTGCTAAGCTCTCACCGAATTTCATTTTTCCGGGGTAGGTATGTTGCGCACAATTTTGTGTATTGGCACCTGTATATGGAGTCTGTCGGGCTGGGCCGGGATGCTTGCCGAGGGCCGCAGTTCAGTTACCGAGGACGCCACCATTGAAGCCGGCTGGCGTATGTACACCCTCTACACCGGGCCGGAAGCCTGTGAAAAATCCTCGCCTATCGCGCATATGGAAGTAGAGCCCGGCGAAGTCCGGGTGCGTGTGGGGGAGGCCTGGGAGCCTAAACAACTGGTCGTACGCGCTTTCGATACGCAAAACCGGTTTGTGCCGGCGGCGCCGCTGACGGTCAGTCTGTACGAAGATTCTGAACTGGTGGATACCCGGGGATCGGACAGCAAGGTACGGGGGATAAAACCCGGCTGGATGCTGCTGGTGATCCAGGGAATTTGTGTTGGTGCGTCGGGGCAGGATGCACCGAAGGTTGAGATTCCGTTTATGGTTGTCGACTAGGCGGATGTGAAGGTAGAGCGGAGCGAATAACTGTTCTTGCAAAAAAACGAGTTACCACCGGCTGCATTGCTCACTGGCGTAGTCATTAGGATCTCTTTATGTTGCTCCGCCATCGACGATCATTGTCTGACCTGTTACGTGACGGCTGTCGTCTGCAGCTAACCACAGTGCCAAACGGCTTATATCACTTGGATCCAGCAATGTTTTAAGGCATTGCTTTTCCAGGTATTGGTCAATTTTTTCTGGAAATTTTCTTGCCTTTTCTTGTTGCCTCTCGGTGAGCACCCAGCCCGGCGCAATGGAGTTTACGCGAATGTCGTGGGGGCCCAGCTCTCGCGCCAAGGATTTTGTCATGCCCATTATGGCTGCTTTGGTTGTGGTGTAAGCGGATACGCCAACGGCGCCGATCATCCAGGAAATGGAACCCATATTGATAATGCTGCCGCCAGTGTATGCCTTCATCTGTCCCGCGACCCGCTGGACGAGAAAGTACTGATGGCGCAGGTTGACGGCGACGCGGTCATCCCAGTATTCGGGGGTAACCTCGTCAAACGTGTGCGCCTCGTCGTGGCCGGCATTGTTGATCAGGACCTGGATACAGCCTATTTCTTTTTCGAGTGCGTCTACGGCGCGTCTGGTCGCAGCGATATCACGCAGGTCACAAACCTGAAATAGCGGTCGGTTGCCTGTGTCTGCCTCGACAGTGCTAGCGGTGGTTTCAGCAGTGTTAGCGCACAGGTCGAGATAACCGACACGCGCGCCTTGAGCGCAGAAGTGTTGTACCAGTGACGCACCGATACCTGCGGCACCACCGGAAATCAGCACTGTCTTGCCTTCGAGGCTGGGGTATTTTGCGAAATTCATGTTTTCTATCCGCTCGGCTCTACCGCTCGGCTCCCAGATTTTATGGATTTCTTTACGCTGTTTTCTGTGGCCGCCTGGATTAGCCTGCGTATGTGGCCACGGGGACACCACGAATCCCGGTGTCGATGGCAAACACACTTCCCGACAGCGGCGCTTCGGCCAGCAGGCTCGACGAGAGGCGAATCCGGGCCGATGTGACGTACAGGGTTTTGAGATCGGGACCGCCGAAGGCGCAGCTGGTCGGGCGCGGCACTGGTAGATCGACAACGCGATCAATCACGCCATCGGCATCGAAGCGCACCACGCGCCAGCCGTCCCAGATGGCACTCCAGACACCACCTTCACTGTCTACCGCCAGGCCATCGGGAGAGCCGTCGTCGTCGTTCAGGCGCGCAAACACTCGCTGGTTTTCCAGGCGCCCAGAGGCCAGGTCGTAGTCGAACACATAGATAGTGCGCTCGCCGGAATCCGTCAGGTACATGCGTGTGGAGTCTGCGTTCCAGCCGATACCGTTGGAAATGTGCAGCCCGTCGAGCACCTTGCGGAGTTTTCCGTTTTCCTCCAGGCAGTACAGAGAACCGCGATTGGGGGAGGCGTCCAGAGCAACGGTGCCGGCCCAGAAACGCCCCTTGGCGTCGCATTTTCCGTCATTAAAACGTAAACCGGTCATGTCTTCCGGTGCGGCAATGGGTGTCATTTTGCCGCTGCTGATGTCCACCGCACGAAAACCGTACTGGGTGACCGCGATATGGCCGCCGCGCTTGCGTGGCACCATGGCACCGACAATTTCAGGCAGTTGCACTTTGTTGTCGATCCCAGCCTCGGGCACCGAAATGTGCGCGGCAGGTTCCAGGATATCGACCCATTCCAGTTTCTGTTCCGCGGTGTTCCAGTGTGGCCCCTCACCCAGGAACGCCTGGGAAGAAACGCTGCATTCCCAGGTACTGGCGTGCGTGACTACTGGGCGGCGGTGAACAGCAATAGACATCAGGCTTTCGCCCACATTACCCGAGATACGACGCGCAGACTCAATCAGGTCCCGGCCGAGGCTGTGTAGCTTTTCCGCGGACAAGCGGTAGGCTCCGCCGGTAATGGATATGGCCCCTAGCGGTTGTCCGCGGTGATCAAGGATCGGGGCTGCCACAGAATTGATACCGTCGAACTGCTCTTCCACCGAGATGGCGTAGCCGCGTGCCTTAGTAAGGTCGAGGTGGCGACTCAGCTCTTCGGTACTAGTGATGGTGTTCGCGGTGAGACGTGTCGGATCTAATTTGCGCAGGATCTGATCCAGCTGCGCCGGCGGCAGGTGGGCAAGAATCGCCTTGCCCATAGCGCTGGCATGCAGGGACAGACGTTTGCCAACGCCCAGCCCCAGTCGCAGCGGGTGCAATGTTTCTTTCTGATCGATGATTAGAATGCCATCGCCTTCCATCACTGCGAGACGTGACGTCTCGTCGGATAGGGCCTGCAGCCGAAATAGCTCCGGTTCGGAGGCGCCGCGGAGGTCAAATTCATCCCATACCTTGTGTGCCATCTCGAACAGGTGGGGACCCAGGCGGTACGTTTGGTCGCTTTCATCCAGGCGAATGAAACGGAAGTCCATCAGTGCCTGCAGTATCCGGTGCAGTGTGCCCTTGGGTAACCCGGACAGGTCCAGCAGTGTGCTGAAACGAACCGGCGCTGATGCCTCCGCGACAATCTTCAGTACCGACAACCCTTTCCACAAGGCCTGAGTGCCCGGCACGGGCCCTTTGGAACTGGAGTCCGAACCTGAGCCCTCCAGTACTGAGCCCCAGGCTTCCCTTTCTTCTTTCATTCTTGCGCCAAAGTCTACGTAGATTGCCGTCATTATCGTTGCTTACCCAATGAATTCAATCGATCACTCACCGCTGGCGTTGCCAACATGTGATCCATTGTTCTATATTTTGGAACTCAGGTCTATATGTTTAATCAGGTCGCGGCCATTTCGCGGTCCGCGACGGGGAAACCCGGGAGGGTGAATGAAGATTGTCGATATCCAGCGGTGGCTGATCCGCATGCCGTTCAGCGAGGACATCCTGTGGGCTTCGGGCCGACGTCTTGGTGCCACACGTATCGTGGTGCGTATTACCACGGACGAGGGCACCGAAGGCTGGGGTGAGACCATCTGCCTGCTGGACACAGTACGCGCGGTATTCGATGAGGTGGTTATGCCGCTGGCGCGGGGCTATTGCGTGACCGAGGTAGAACGCTTTACACGCAATGTGCTCGGTGCGGGTTACTACCACCACAAGCGTGCGGCAGTAATGGCGTGTGCAGCCATGGAAATGGCAATGTGGGATGCCTATGGCAAGCGGCTGGAGCAGCCGCTGCACAAGTTGTGGGGGGGCGCCTGGCGCACAGAAATTCCGGCCTCCGCTTACCTGTTCCTGCCGGATCCGGTGGCAGTGGCAGACAAGGCGAAATGGTTTCTCGACCGCGGCTTTACATCCTTCAAGGCCAAGATCGGTTTCGATTACCGCACCGATATCGCGGTCACTGAGGCAGTAAGGCGAGCCGTTGGCGACTGCGAGCTGCGTGTAGATGTCAACGGTGCCTGGACGCCAGGCACCGCCCGACGCTTGCTGGCACGATTGGCGGACTACGACCTGTCTTATGTAGAGCAGCCGCTGCAGCTCGATGACCTGATTGGCCATGCGAAATTGCGTGAGTGCCAACTTACCCCAATTGCCTTGGATGAGAGCGCTTACACCCTGGAGGACGTGGTCAACATCGTGCGGATGGAGGCGGCGGATGTACTGTTGCTGGACCCCCACGAAGCCGGCGGTTGCTGGCAGGTGATCAAGCAGGCCGGTATCGCCGAGGCCGTGGGCATCCCGTTGTCGCTACACAGCGGTGGCGAGATGGGTATCTCGCAGGCCGCCTATCTGCACCTGGCCGCTTCCATTCCCAATATGACGATCTCCATCGATACCGAGCGCGACTATCTGGCAGATGACATCGTTGCCGAGCCGCCAGCGCTGGTAGATGGGCGCTATCGGGTGCCCCAGGGGCCAGGTCTGGGCGTCGAGCCGCTCGTGGAGAAGCTGGAGCAGTACAGTGTAGATCGCATTGCCGGGGCCTACCTGGATGGCGAGCGCCCGGGATGGTTTCCGGTAAAACCCGAATTTTAGTGAGATTAAAATTGTGGAACTTAGTTTTATATTTTGAAACTGAGTTCCAGCGATGATAGTCTCGGTTCCAATATCTGGAAGTAGTGGTACGGTAATCGCCGCAGTTGGCGGTGATTTCATCAAATAATAATCTGTGCGACTGATGAGGAAACAATAATGAAAACTTCAAACCGTGTGAGAAGGGATACCAGCTTGCTGGCGCTGACTTGTTCTCTGGCGGGTACTGCCTTTGCTCTCGGGGCGGGTGCCGCCCATGCAGAAGACGCTGCCCGCAGTGAGATAGAAGAAGTGGCGGTGACGGGTATCCGCGGCAGTTTGCAGGATGCCGCCGATCGCAAACGCGACTCGGATACCTTTATTGACGCCATTGTGGCGGAAGATATCGGCAAATTGCCGGACAACAATGTGGCAGAGTCGCTGCAGCGGGTGTCCGGAGTGCAGATCCGCCGCACGGCGGGGGAAGGTAGTAGTGTTGCGATTCGAGGCCTGCGCCAGAACCGTATCGAGATCAATGGCCGGTCTTATGTGGGACCCTACGGCCGCGGCGTGGATGATACCTCTGCCGGCGGCGGTAACCAGGATGTTTTGCGCTACCTGCCCTCTGAGCTGATCAGCTCTCTTGAGGTCACCAAACTGATGTCCGCCGACCAGATCGAAGGTTCACTCGGGGGCACCGTCAATGTGAAAACCCGCAAGCCGCTGGATAACGCCGGCTTCAATGCATCCGCTGGCCTGGACCTGTCGCGCCAGGACCTGAACGGCGATGCCGCAGAGAAATTTTCTTTCCTGGTTTCCAACAGCTTTGCCGACGACACCATCGGCGTGCAGTTGAGCGGCGTGGTTGGCGGCCGCAACGCCCGCGAGGACAAGTTCTGGAACTTCGGTGGCTGGGTACCCATGTCTGGTGTGGACAATAATGGGGACGGTATCGACGCCTTCCGCATGAGTGATTTGCGCTATCAATCTTCCGTCGACGAGCGCGATGACGACGCCCTCAACCTGGTGGTGCAGTGGCAGCCGTCTGACAAGCTGAACACCTACGCGGAAGTTCTGCACACTAATTCCGATACCGAAAACTACCGCGACTGGGTTGCCGCCAACACCAGTGGCAACCTGGCGGATTACAACGGTACCGCCGAATTTTCTGGTAGCGACAGCCTCCTTTCAGGCACCTATAACACCGCCATTCAGGGCAATGTCACCCGTGCCCAGTTCGACTCCACTACTACTCAGTTCGCGTTTGGCGGTGAGTTGATGGCCACCGAGCGCCTGATGCTGTCATCTGAGCTCAGTCACTCCAAGGCAGAACTGGTCGAGGGGCAGCAGTTCCTGCGCGCCCAGACCGACGACAGCTACGAGGTCAGCTTCGACTTCGGTGCGGGCGAATTCGCCAGTTTGATGCTGCCGGGAAATGTCGACTTCACCGATCCCTCCCTTTATAGCTACACCGTTGGTTTCGATCGCCTGTTCTATTTCGAAAACGAGGAAACAGCCTTCCGCCTGGACGCCGATTACGAGCTGGGTATGGGCATCTTTGAATCCATCGAAGCCGGTGTGCGCTGGGCCGATATGGCAGCGGAGAAGGACTTCCACGAGCAGGTGTTCCGTCCGGGTATCAATGCCGCCGATCCCTCGGTTGCAGGCCTATGGCAGTCGGTCAACCGCGGCAATATTCTCGGCGGTAGCTCGGGAATCAACTTCCCGGGTGAGTACCTGGTACCGGACGCCTCTGGTGGCCCCGGCTACTGTGCCAACTTCGTCCCTGACTGTGCCGGCCCGACCCCGAGCCCGACCAACTACTACAAGGTTGAGGACACCATCACTGCTGCCTACCTGAAGGCAAACTACTTTACCGAGGTCAATGGCTACGCGGTGTCCGGTCACTTCGGCGTGCGCGTCGCCAGTACCGATACCACCGTCAACAACACCGCCACGCTGGCAACGGATACTGGCAGTGAGCTGGTGGCGCAATCGATCGAAGAGTCCTACACCGATGTGTTACCGAGTGCGGTGATGAAGGTGGACCTCAGTGAGAATCTTTTGCTGCGCCTCGGCTATGCGGATGTTATTGCGCGCCCGGATACCATCGACCTGGCAGTAGCACTGGATGTGGACCCTAAAGAGGGGGCGGCCAGCGCCGGCAACCCGGGGCTGGAACCCTTCCGTGCTTCCCAGTTCGATGCCTCGCTGGAATGGTATTTCGATAATGAGGCCGCGTTGACCACCGGTATTTTCTACAAGGATGTGGAGTCCTTTATCGTCACCGAAACCAATCAGGAAGTGCTCCCGGGCTTTGGCGACACGCCCTACTTGGTAACCCGCCAGCGCAATGGTGAGGGTGGCAGCGTCAACGGGGTGGAAATTTCCTATCAGCAGCCATTCACCTTCCTGCCGCAACCGTTCGACGGCTTCGGTGCGCTGGTGAACTACTCCTGGATCGACAGCTCCACCGGTCTGGAAAATGCCCGCACCGGTGAAGAACTGCCACTGATCGGTTTGTCTGAGAACAACTTCAACGTAATCGCCTACTACGAGAATGACCTGCTCAGCGCGCGCCTGGCCTACAACTGGCGCGATGAGTTTGTGGACAAGATCGGCGCTGGCGGTGCTGCGGTATTTACCGAGGACTTCTCTTCTCTGGATCTGTCGCTGCGCTACAACATCACCGATTCGGTGGCGCTCGATTTCGAGGCGATTAACCTCACCGAAGAACCGGAGCAGAAATACGTCGGCACCGCGGATGCGCGTTGGATCCACGCCGAAATTGGTCGCCGCCTGACCCTGGGGCTGAGCGCGACCTTCTGATTGCTGTCGTCTCTCTTGTTGCCCCGGCAGAAATGCCGGGGTCTTTTTGACACAGGCCGCAGTGCCTCTCCCTCAGCGTATGGCCAAAGAGTGCGCTGATGAAGAGTTACTGAAAACAATAAAACAGAGGTGATGAGTGAGTGACACTTTTGTGGCCCTCGACTGGGGCACGAGTAAGCTGCACGCCTATCGCATCCATCGCGACAGTGGGGTCGTGGCAGAGAGAAAGCTATCTGTCGGCATTGCGTCGGCTTCGCGGGACGATATGGTGTCAGCCGTTGCGGAGCTAATCGCCGACTGGCCCGATCGCGACGTCTACGCCTCCGGCATGATTGGCTCCAATGCGGGCTGGCTTCCAGTGCCCTATCTGCCTTGCCCATCTGGATTGCCGGTGCTCGCCGCAAACCTGGCAACCACGGAGATCGGCAATGTCGGCTGCCGGATTGTACCGGGCCTGTCCTGCCACTCGATGTTTGACCAGCCGGAGATTATGCGCGGGGAGGAACTGGAAATTCTCGGATTTCTGGCCAATGCAGTACCCGGGGATACCAGTGAGCGACTGCTTTGCCTACCGGGGACCCATACCAAATGGGCGCGCGCCAGTCTGGATGCTGACGGCAACTACCAGGTCGACGATTTCAGCACTTACATGACCGGCGAACTGTTCGATCTGCTGCAAAAACACAGCTTGTTACGCGGGCAGCTAACCGCCGGTAGCGCCGATGCCGGTAGTTTTCTCGCCGGATTCGAGCGCGGCAGTGACGCCGAAGCCGGATTGGCACGACAGTTGTTCGGCGTGCGCGCTCGCCATATTAGCGGTGAACTCAGTGAAGCCGCTTCTGCCAGTTACTGCCGCGGTCTGTTGCTGGGCAATGAGTTGCGCGAGGTGCTGACCACTCTCGTCCCAGAAGGCTCCACACCCACCGTCGAAATCATCGGCAACCCCCATCTTTCCAAACTTTATATGCTCGGCCTGCAGCAAAAGGGCCTGAATGCGAATGTTACACAGAGCCGCGATGCCGTGGTGCGTGCCTTTTTAGAAATTGACAGCCTGTCAGGAGGTTCCCAATGAGTATCAGTCTTGAGCAGGCGTTCCGTGAGTGCCCGGTCGTGGCCATCCTGCGCGGTGTATCCCCGGAGGAGGTCGTCGATGTCGCCCAGGTGCTGTACGACGCAGGTATCCGCATTGCCGAGGTGCCGCTCAACCGGCCAAATGCGTTTGACAGTATCGCACGGCTCAGCGCCGCCATGGGCGAGCGCATGCTGGTGGGCGCCGGTACCGTACTGGACACTGCCGCGGTTGAGCGGGTGGTGGACAGCGGTGGGCGCCTGTGTGTGGCGCCGAATGTCGATACCGCGGTCATCGAGGCCAGCCTCGCGCGCGGCGCTGTTCCCATGCCCGGATTCCAGACCGTGACCGAAGCTTTCACTGCGATCAAGGCGGGTGCCCGCTGGCTCAAGTACTTCCCCGCGGTAGGCGGGCTGGAGGCGGTCAAAGCCATGCGCGAAGTACTGCCGACAGAGATGAAAATCCTCGCCGTTGGCGGCGTGGATACTGGCAACGTCCGCGCATTCCTCGATGGCGGATTCGACGGTGTCGGTATCGGTGGCGGCTTTTACAAATCCGGACGCCCACTGGTAGAAATCGGGCATTACGCACAAGCGGTTGCCGGGCGCATCGCCGGTATGAGTGAGCTGGAGGGCACAGCGCAATGAGTATTTACGATTACACCGTGTTCGCCCTCTACGTGGCCGGCATGGTGGCGGTTGCCGGGATCTTCTACCGTCGCAACAAGAGCTTCAAAGATATGTTTGCCGCTGGTGGCCAGTCCCCTTGGTGGGTCTCCGGCCTCAGCAGTTATATGACGCTGTTCAGCGCCGGCACCTTTGTGGTGTGGGGAGGACTGGCGTACAAGCACGGCATGGTGGCCATTTCCATCAACATGGCCAGTGGCCTGGCGGCACTGCTGGTGGGCTTCTTTATCGCTTCGCGCTGGAAAGCGTTAAATATCGCCACCCCCGCAACCTATATCGAACTGCGTTTCGGCCGCACCGCGGTGCACTACTACACCTGGATGCTGATGCTGGTACGTATCATCGGTTCGGCGGTGGCCTTGTATGCGCTTTCCACCATCCTGGTACCGCTGCTGCCCGGGGCAACCGATGGCAACGGTGAAGTATCGGTGATACCCATCATCCTGATCTGCGGCCTTGTGATCGTGGCCTACACCATTATCGGCGGTCTCTGGGCCGTGCTGATGACCGACGTGCTGCAGTTTATTGTGCTGAGTATTTCCGTGCTGTTCACCGTGTGGCTTGCGCTCGGCGACAGTGGTGGCCTCGCGGCATTCGCGCAGGCGGTGCCAGTCAACTTCCTCGACTTCACCAGCGCCGGCTATTCCTGGTTCTTCCTGCTGGGCTGGTGTGCCATCCACCTGTTTATGCTGGGTGCTGAGTGGGCGTTTGTGCAGCGGCACATCTCGGTGCCGAGCCAGCGCGATGCCCGCAAGGGGGCACTGTTGTTTGGTGCGCTGTACATCATCAGCCCCGCGATCTGGTTGCTCCCGGCCATGGTGTACCGCACGGTCGACCCGACCGCCGACCCTGAGCAGGCCTATATCCTGATGAGTCAGGCGGTTTTGCCACTGGGTATGCTGGGGCTGGTGGCCGCGGCCATGTTTTCCGCCACCGCCAGTATGGTGAGTTCACAGATCAATGTGTTCGCCGGCGTTATGACGGATCGCATCTACTGCGGCCTGTTGCGTCCGGGCGCCAGCGACGGCGAATCGGTGTGGGCCGGCCGCGTCGCTGCGGCCCTGCTGGGGCTGGCCATCATCGCCCTTGCCATGGCCATTCCTTATCTGGGTGGGGCCGAAAAGGTGGTGTTCAGCCTGATGAGCCTGTTTATCAGCCCCATGTTCGCACCGGCACTATGGGGGCTGTTCAGCCGTCACATCTCCGCCAGCGCCGTGTGGCTGACCGCCGGCGTGGCAGTGACACTGGGTGTCCTGCTCAAGTATCTGGCGGCGCCAACAGGAATGCTCGCCGCTATTCCACAATTTGACGGGCTGGTGCAGTGGACGGCGGACAATGCGCGCAGTCTGGATATTTATATTGGCGTGGTCGCGCCGTTGGTGGTCCTGTCATTGCTGGAAATTCGCGGTCGCCTCAAGGCGCGGGCCGCTGCCGGCTGGCTGTCGCTGCAGTCGGTGGCGGTGCATCGGGAAACCGATGCGGAGGCAAGTGCCGCGGATGGCCGCCTGCCGCTGATGATTGTCACCTGGTCGGTGCTGGCCTGTGCAGCGATCACGACGTTGCTGACACTGGTAAATCCCGGGGTTCGCTTCGAAATGGCCACACTGTCCCTGTTGCTATTCATTACCGCCGCGATCTTGGGGCGTCTGCTGGCAAAGCCCGGCCTGCGCGAAGAACCCACAATCAATGCCCCGCAAGCCCGCGCCTGACAGGAGCCTGTATCTATGAAAAAACGTACTTTTTTTCCAGCGCTGGTCACTGCAATTCTGGTAGCGGTGTCCGGTTGTGATGCAGCGCCGCCTTCATCCTCAGGCGATGGAGTACCGCAGAACAGTGTGGTACCCGAAGAGAAAACAGCAGCTCCCAACTTTGTGTTTATCTTTGCCGACGACCTGCGCTACGACACTCTGGGTACGACCAATCCGCAATTGCACACACCGAGTATCGACGGCTTCGCCGAAGAGGGAATGCGCTTTGGCAACGCCTTCAGTGTGCTGTCCGTGTGCAGCCCCAGTCGCGCCACGGTGCTGACCGGGCGCTACCCATCCTCCCACGGTGTTACTACCTATGGCGACACACCGGTGCGCCCCGGCAACCCCTCATTTGTCACCGCGCTGCGCGATGCGGGCTACCGCACTGGCGTGACAGGCAAGTGGCACTTGGGCAACACGCCACAGGAAATGGGCTTCCAGTCTGCAGATATATTTCACGCGAACGGCCCCTGGTACGGACGCGAGGTGAGTGAGAATGGTGAAGCGAAAACCGTCCCCGGTTTTATCGAAACCTGGTCTGTTGACCGCTCGATAGCGTTTCTGAAAGAGGCCGGTGCGAAACAGCAGCCATTCTTCCTCTGGTACAACACCCAGGTGCCGCATATGGATCACGAGTTTGCCTGGCCGGCGAGCGCGTCTTCCATGGATCGCTACGATGCGCAGCAGGTGCCACTACCCGCGTCCTACCCACCGGATCTCGATGCCACTGGCAAGCCCCCTTACCTGCAAGAATCCCGCAGTTTTACCCGCGCGATGGAAGTGTACGGCTATAAGGACGAGGCGAAGTTGCGCGCCCATATCCGCGACTACTACGCGGCGGTCACCGATATGGATGCCGAGGTAGGGCGCTTGCTGGAGTCACTGGAGACTCTCGGGCTCAGAGAAAATACCTATGTCATTTTCATGTCCGACAACGGCTGGCAGCTGGGCGAACACGGCCTCACCAGCAAGGTGCTGGCTTACCGCCGCTCCATGCAGGTGCCGCTGTTGATCGCGGGCCCCGGCATTGAACCAGCACAGACCGACAGCATCGTCACCAACGCGGACCTGGCGCCGCTGATACTGGAGCTCGCGGGCGTGGCCCCGGCGGCGGAATTTCACGGCGAATCCTTTCGCGATCTGTTACTGAAAAAAGGCGATTTCGAGCGGGAATTTTTCTACTACGAATCCCCCACGCCGCAACTGGTACCGAGATCCTTTTTCGCTATTCGCAATAACCGGCATCTCTATATTGAAACCTACGCTAACGGCGATGAAGGCAAAACAGCGAACGGTGGTACCGCGGCGCCGGAGTTTATTGAACTCTACGATATCGGCGGTGACCCGGATGAGCTGGTCAACCTGGCCCTGCAGCAGGGTCATGAAAAAATTCTGCGGCAGTATGCAGAGCAATTGAGAAGCGAGAGACAGCGGTACGGTTCTCTGTAGTGAGAAGTGGCTGGTGCGCCGATATTCAGCCGGCAAGCCAGCCTCTACTTTAATCCCCGGTGCAACGCCGGAAACTCCATTAATTTAACGATAAAAATCGAGGATGCGATGATGAGTAGTCATACAGCGCACACTACACGTGCGTCCAAAATATGGGAAAAAGGCGCGCGCCTGGGCTCCGGTATTTCCCTCTTGTCCCTGTGCATAGCGTCCGTCGCGGCTGGCGCAGCGGAATACACCATCAACACCGATTCGCCGCGTCAGGTAATCCAGGGTCTGGGCGTGGAGCTGCAGCTCGACAGTATCGGCTCCGGCAACAACGGCCTGCCGGAGCAGGTCACCGGTATCCCGCACGACCTGATCCACTCCGAGCGCGAGCGCCTGAATAACGAAATGCTGCAGGGCTTCCGCTACGCGCGTCTGGCCATGGGCCTGTATTACCGCGGCCTCACCCTGGACGAAAAATACCTTGCGGAGCGCTATCCGGGACATCTTGAGGAAACCCGCAGCATCATCATGGATTCCGGTATGGAAGGCGCCTCGGCGGAGTACTGGTCGCAGACGCCTTATTGGAAATCCACCAACTCCTATATCGGCGGCGAGCTGCGCGACGATATCGACTACGAAGACTTCGGCGATGCGGTGATCAAGGACATCCAGCACTTCGAGCAGGGCGGTATCCCGGTGGTGCGCTGGTCACTGCAGAACGAGCCCTTTACCAGCAACAACCGCTACTCCAATACATATTTCCCCTCGGACGGCATCAAGTATTACGAGGCCTACTTGGCCACCGCCTCCAAGGTGCGCGCCTACAACCCGGATATTTTTCTCCATTCCGACAGTGGCCACGGCCAGAAGAGTTCGCGCGTGGACCTGATCCACGAAGACCCCGCGGCGCTAGCGCTGGTGGACGGCTGGAGCTGGCACAAGATCGGCACCAATTCGAATGACCAGATCAAAAATGCCGACTACTACAACAGCGAGACCCACGGCAAACCGGTCTACAACAACGAGTTCGAGTACCTGGACGGCAAGACCAGCGTCGACCGCATGATCAACACCGCCCAGTCGATCATGAACTGGATGACCTTCATGGACTCGCCCACCTGGTACTGGCTGCACGCGCTCAAGCCCAGTTACAACAAAGAGTCCGAAGGCTACGGCCTCGGGCTGTGGCGTCCGGGTGACGACAATAATTTCGACCAGTACAGCCACATAGCCCCGCACCACTGGGATTACCTGAATACGAACTGGAACGGTATCGCCGGCTTTGTGAAGTACATGCCGTGGGACTCGGTGCGCCAGCACGTGAACGAGCAGAAGGTGCGCTTCAACCAGCGCATCATGTCCTGGAAAACCCCGTCCGGGCAGATGGTGTTCGCGCTCACCAACCGCAACACCACGCCATTCACTTATACCATCGACATCAGCAAAACCAGCGGCGCGTTTACCGGCCGCCGCTTCGACGTCGCCGAGCGCGATGCCTATATCGGCGAAGTGAGCGGTGCGAGCGTGGCGATCACCGTGCCGCCGCAGTCGGTGGAGTTCTGGGTCGAGTACGACCAACAAAAGCCCACCTTCAGTATTTCAACGGTGGGTATGGATATCTGTGAAAACGCGGCGGTCAAGCGCAGCGCTCAGGGACCTTGTGCACAGACCGCCTCCACCGGGGTGCTGAAGGTCAAGCGCATTGGCGGCGACGACCGCGCGGTAACCGTGCAACTGGTGGACCGCAGCTCTGCCAATGCTGGCGAGGACTTTGCGAGTATCCCACTGACGGCGCATTTCGACCAGGGACAGGATACGGTGATGATTCCTGTGGCTCCGATTGATGATACCCAGGGCGAAACCACGGAAAACATCAGTTTCGAGCTGGCCATTCACAACGACTACAACGTTGCCGCAGCAAACCGCGCGACCATCAAACTGCACGACGATGGTGATGACGAACTCAACTGGGTGGGCGTCTATCCGGTGAGCGACGGCGCCGAGTCCGGTATGCCAGTTGTGGTGGAGCTGGTGCGCTCCGGCGACCTGTCGCGCGCGCTGGATGTGAACTACCAGCTTGGCGGCAGCGCCACCGGTGGCAGCGATTACTCGATCCTGGGCAACCGCGCCTACTTTGCGTCGGGCCAAGAGCGCGTGCGCGTCGAGGTGCCGGTGCTGGACGATCGCGAGCTGGAAGAGCACGAGACCCTGTCGGTGGCGCTGCTGCCCTCTGATAAGTACTACGTGAGCAGCCCCATCGCCACCCAGAAAATCACCGACGACGAGCGCCCCTTGACCTTGGTGGTGGACAATGCGGACGCCGGCCGTGTAGCCGTCAACGGCGACTGGGCCACCAGCAGCTTCTCCGACGAGCGCCACGGTGCCGACTACCTGCACGACCGCAAAAACGGCAAGGGCAGCAAGTCGGTCACCTTCAGCCCGCTGCTGCCGTCCGCCAGTGCCTACGCCGTATCAGTGATCTACAGCGCCGGTAACGACCGCGCCAACAATGTGCCGGTAACCAT
The DNA here is from genome assembly GCF_009903625.1 of Microbulbifer sp. ALW1. Lineage (NCBI taxonomy): Bacteria > Pseudomonadati > Pseudomonadota > Gammaproteobacteria > Cellvibrionales > Microbulbiferaceae > Microbulbifer > Microbulbifer sp. ALW1. The sequence goes on from NZ_CP047569.1 coordinate 1,092,810, forward strand.
CAATCATGCCGGTGGCAGCAATACGGTGACCGTCAATCAGCAGGAAAACGGCGGCAACTGGGTCGGCCTCGGCGAATACCAGTTCAGCGGTAACAACGCGGATTTGGTGACCATCGCCAACACCGGTACCAGCGGCTTCGTGATGGCCGACGCGGTGCGCTTCGAGGATCTGGGCACCGTGATCGACAACACCCAGGCGCAGCTCACCGGTAGTTGGAACGTGAGCAGCTTCGCGGCTGAGCGTATTGGTGGTGACTATCTGCATGATCGCAACATGCCCAAGGGCGAGCTTGCCGCCACCTATGCATGGCAGGCGCCGACTAGCGGCGACTACATCGTCTATGTGTACTACAACAGCCTGTCCGACCGCGCCACCAACGTACCGGTGACCGTGGAGTACGCCGATGGCAGCGAGACCGTCACCATAGACCAGACCCGCAACGGCGGCGCCTGGCAGCCGCTGGGTGTTTTCCCGCTGGAAGCTGACCAGACCGCACGGGTAACCATCAGCAACGCTGGTACCGACGGCTTTGTAATTGCAGATGCGATTCGCTGGGTGGCAGTTGCGCGCTGAGCGAGCAGCCGTTTAAGAAGCTTGCCGAGCGCCTGTTGGATAATTTTCGGGGCACTGGCAAAAAGAAAGGGCGACCAATATGGTCGCCCTTTCTCGTTTGCGAGGGACGAGTGGCTTACTTCTTACCCTTCATCGCCGCCGCCAGCAGGTCGCCCATGCTGCCGCGGCCGCCGTTGCCAGCGCTTTGCTGCTGGCGGCTGCGGTTGTTGTGACGCTGGGCCTGTCTGGTTTCGCGGTGGTCGCCTTTCTTGACGCCGCCGCTGCCCTGTTCACCGGGCTCGTCGCTCATGCGCATGGACAGGCCGATACGCTTGCGCGCCACGTCCACTTCCATCACCTTCACCTTGACGATGTCGTTCGCCTTGACCACTTCGTGCGGGTCTTTGACGAACTTCTCGGACAATGCAGAGATGTGTACCAGGCCGTCCTGGTGCACGCCGATATCCACAAACGCACCGAAGTTGGTGACGTTGGTGACGGTGCCTTCCAGCACCATGCCCGGACGCAGGTCCTTGATCTCTTCCACGCCCTCTTCGAACTTGGCGGTGCGGAATTCCGGACGCGGGTCGCGGCCGGGTTTTTCCAGTTCGGCGATGATGTCTTTTACCGTGGGCAGGCCGAATTTTTCATCGGTGTAGTCCGCCGGGTTCAGCTTGCGCAGGAAGCCGGAGTCGCCGATCAGGCCGTTGATCTCGCGGCCGTTTTTCTCCGCGATGCGTTTCACCACGATATAGGATTCCGGGTGCACGCCGGATTTATCCAGTGGATCTTCGCCGTTGTTGATACGCAGGAAGCCCGCGGCCTGTTCGAACGCCTTGGGCCCGAGGCGCGGGACTTCTTTCAGCTGCGCGCGGTTTTTGAAGGCACCGTTCTGGTCGCGGTAGCTGACGATGTTGTTGGCGATGGACTGACTGAGGCCGGATACACGCGCCAGCAGCGGTGCGGAGGCGGAGTTCAGCTCGGCGCCGACGCCGTTTACACAGTCTTCCACCACCGCGTCCAGGGAGCGCGCCAGCTGGGACTGGGAAACGTCGTGCTGGTACTGGCCCACACCGATGGATTTGGGATCGATCTTCACCAGTTCGGCCAGCGGGTCTTGCAGGCGACGGGCGATGGAGATGGCACCGCGGATGGTCACGTCCAGGTCCGGGAATTCGCGCGCGGCGAATTCGGAGGCGGAGTACACGGAGGCGCCGGCCTCGTTCACCATCACTTTCTGCGCGGTGAGTTTGTACTGCTTGATGGTGTCACCGACAAACTTGTCGGTCTCGCGGCTGGCGGTGCCGTTGCCGATGGCGATCAGGCCCACGTCGTACTTGTTGCAGAAGGCAGCGATGATCGCGGCGGATTCCTGGATGCGGTTCTGCGGCGGTGTGGGGTAGATGGCGGTGTGGTCCAGCACCTTGCCGGTGGCGTCCACCACGGCCACTTTCACCCCGGTACGCAGGCCCGGGTCGAGGCCGATGGTGGCCTTCTGGCCGGCCGGGGCCGCCAGCAGCAGGTCTTTCAGGTTGCGGGAGAACACCTTGATGGCCTCTTCTTCTGCCATTTCCCGCAGCTGGCCCAGCAGGTCGGTTTCCAGGCTGGTCAGCAGTTTGATGCGCCAGGTCCAGCGCACCACTTCGCCCAGCCATTTGTCGGCGGCGCGGCCGTGGTCTTCGATCTCCACGTGGCGGGCGATCATGGTCTCGCAGGGGTGGCCCTGGGCTGGAGTGCGCTCTTCATCGCCCTCAAGGCCCAGGTTGATGGCGAGAATACCTTCGTTGCGGCCGCGGAAGATGGCCAGGGCGCGGTGGCTCGGCACCTTGGAGAAGGGTTCGGCGTACTCGAAGTAGTCGCGGAACTTGGCGCCTTCCTCTTCCTTGCCGTCCAGCAGCTTGGATTTCACCTGGCCTTCGCGCTGTAAATAGTCGCGCAGCTTGCCCAGCAGCTCGGCGTCTTCGGCGAAGCGCTCCATCAGGATGAATTTGGCTCCATCCAGCGCGCCCTTGATGTCTTTGACGTGCAGCGCGGGATCTTCGTTGTCGCTGTTGAGGTACTTCTGCGCTTCCTCTTCCGGGTTCAGGGTCGGGTCGGCGTAGAGGGCGTCGGCCAGTGGTTCCAGGCCCGCTTCGATGGCGATCTGGCCTTTGGTGCGGCGCTTGGGCTTGTAGGGAAGGTAGAGGTCTTCGAGGCGGTTCTTGGTATCGGCGGCATTGATCTGGGTGGCGAGTTCCGGCGTAAGTTTGCCCTGCTCGTCGATGCTTTTGAGGATGGCCGCGCGGCGCTCTTCCATCTCGCGCAGGTAGCGCAGGCGGTCTTCCAGGGTACGCAGCTGGGAGTCGTCCAGTTCGCCAGTGACCTCTTTCCGGTAGCGGGAGATGAAGGGTACGGTGGCGCCTTCATCCAGCAGTCCCACGGCAGCGGCCACCTGTTGGGGGCGCACGTTCAGTTCTTCGGCAATACGGGCGTTGATATCCAACATCTTGTTATTTACATCCTCGATGAGTCTATGGCCGGTGGCCTGCGGAAAATATGGGCGCAGTATTCACCGGTAGCAGCGAAACGAAATGAATGGGTTCGATCAAAGTGTGTCCAACCTTCTGGCCAAACAGAGATGGCGACCGATGCTAAAAACGGCGGCCATTATGGGCCATGGGGCGGCGTCTACCAAGATTGACAGAGCAGCGATTTTTGCGCCCGGGAAATTGCTCACAGAGCCCGTTTGCGGTCAAGTGCACTTAGTTGCGACAGCCTGCATCCGAGGACAGTTTCAATCTCGTCAGACTCCAGTAGAATGCGTAACTAGTTAAATTTTGATCAATGGAAGCGTCTGTGAATCTTTCTAATAAAAGCGCGAACAAAAGCACTGGGAAAAACAAAGTTTTAGGGGTCGTTGTGCTCGCAGGGGTGGCTGTTATAGCCGCTGTGATTCTGATGGCGCCAAAGCCAGAGGAAAAAGAAGCGGAGGTAGTGGTGCCGCCGGTGGCGGATGTGCTCTATGCCGAGCCCGGTCGCCACACCCTGCTGGTGCCGAGCCAGGGTTCGGTACACGCACGTCACGAGATTGAAGTGGTGGCCCGCGTTGGCGGTGTGATCGAAAGCGTGAACGATGCCTTTGTTCCTGGTGGCTTTTTCCTGAAGGGCGATTCCCTGATCCAGATCGAAGCCGCGGACTACCGCCACGCGCTCACCCGCACCGAGTCCCAGGTTGCCAGCGCTGCTGCTGCGCTCGCCCAGGAAGAGGGGGTTTCCAAGCAGGCCAAGCGCGAGTGGCGCGACCTGGGCACAGAAAAGGCCAATGCTCTGTTCCTGCGCAAACCGCAGCTGGCCGCGGCCAGTGCGGCGCTGGCTGCGGCCAAAGCCGATCGCGACCAGGCCAAGCTGGACCTGGACCGCACGGCGGTGAAGGCGCCGTTTGCCGGTCGTGTAGTGGAAACCCTGGTCGATATCGGCCAGTACGTGACCCCGGGTACCAAACTCGCCCGTATCCACAGTGTGGGTGTCGCGGAAGTGCGCCTGCCTCTGACCGACCACCAGTTGTCACTGCTGGAACTGCCCCTCGGCCGCGCCATCGAAAATGGCCCTGCGGTGCGTGTAGCGGCGAACCTGGCGGGACAGGAGCGCGAGTGGCGAGGACAGATAGTGCGCACCGAGGCCGCGATCGATCCCAACAGCCGCTTTGTTTACGCGGTTGCCCAGGTACAGAACCCCTATCAGGGCGACGCACCGCTGATCAACGGCATGTTCGTGGAAGCGCAGATCGCCGGCAAAACCTATGACGACATCACCCTGCTGCCGCGCCAGGCGCTGCACGAGGGCAACCATATCCTGGTGCTGAACGACGAGAACCAGCTGGCCTTTAAACAGGTGAAGCTGCTGCAGGCGGTGGGCGAACAGGTCTGGCTGCGCGGCGATATCGATTCCGGTGAAAAAGTGGTTATCTCCAGCCTGGGCTATTCCCGCGAGGGCATGGTGCTGACCCCCAACCCGCTGAATGACAAGCCCTCCGGGCTGATGCTGGGTGAAAAGGAAGAGGCGGAGTCTGAAGAGCCTGCGGAGAGCGCCGGTTCCACCGCTTCTGCACAGGGGGCCTTCTGATTATGGAAGGCATCATCGGATGGTTCGTCCGCAACAGTAAGGCCGCCAACCTGCTGATGATCCTGATCATCATTGGCGGCATCTTCGGTATCTCCCATGTAGGGCGGGAAGTATTCCCGGCCATCAACCCCGGCGTGGTCCGAATCAATATCAGCTACCCCGGCGCCGGCCCCGCGGAAGTGGAGCAGCAGGTCACCCTGCGCGTGGAGCAGGCGATCTCCGAGGTGAAGGGCATCAAGGAGGTCAACTCCTGGTCCAGTCGCAGCAACAGCACCGTGCGCATTCAGGCGGTGGACGGCTATGACGAGCTACGCCTGCTGAACGACATCAAGGTGCAGGTGGATTCCATCAACACCTTCCCGGCGGATATCGAGCGCCCGGTGATTGCGCTGGAGGAGTGGGAACAGCAGATGATGATGATCGCCATCGGTGGTCCCGTCTCCCCGCGCCAGCTCAAGGACACTGCACTGGATCTGCGTGACAAGCTGATGCTGTTGCCCGGTGTGCGTCGCGTTGACGTCTGGGGCGATCGCGCCGATGAGGTCTCCATCGAGGTCTCGGAAATCGATCTGCGCCGCTACAACCTTTCCTTTGACGATGTCTCCAGTGCGGTGCGCCGCTCCTCCCTGGACCTGCCCGCCGGGCGTGTGCGCTCCGAGCGCGGCGATATCCAGGTGCAGACCCGCGGCCAGGCTTATACCGCCGATGACTTCGCGCGCATTCCGCTGGTGAGCCGCAAGGATGGCACCCAGCTGCTGCTGGGCGACGTGGCCAAGATCAATGACGGTTTCGAGGAAGAGGGTTCGGTCATCCGCTTCAACGGCAAGCCGGCCATGAACCTGCGGGTGATGCAGGGCGAGCCGCTGGACGTGGTGGCCACTGCCGAGGCGATCCGCCAATTCATGAAGGAGACCCAGGAAGTCCTGCCACCCGGGATGGAATTCAAAACCTGGTTCGATTTCTCGGAAGCCTATGAAAGCCGCATGAGCATGCTGTTCTGGAATGCGGTGACCGGTCTGATCCTGGTGTTTGTACTGCTGATGCTGTTCCTGCGCCCGGCGCTGGCGGTGTGGGTAACTGTGGGTATCTTTACCGCGTTTATGGGCGCCTTCTGGCTGCTGCCGCTCACGGGCATCACCCTGAACATGTTGTCGCTGTTCGCCTTCCTGATGATCCTCGGGATCGTGGTGGATGACGCCATCATTGTCGGCGAGGCGGTGCACGCGGCCCACGACCGTGGGGAAACGGGGCTCCAGGCCGCCGAGGCCGGGGTCAAGACAGTATCGGCACCGGTGATCTTCGCGGTGGTGTCCACCATGGTGTTCTTCGTGCCCATGCTGTTCCTGCCCGGGTACACCTCGCAGATGATGATGTCACTGCCGGTGGTTGTGCTGCTGTGTCTGAGCTTCTCCCTGATTGAATCGCTGCTGGTTCTGCCGGCGCACCTGGTCAAGCTGAAGCCGGAGAAACCGGCGACGTCAGCGATGGGGATCAAGCTGCAGCAGGTACGTGCGAAGTTTGCCAACGCCATGCACCTGGCTGGTGAAAAGTATTACCTGCCGTTGTTGGAAAAGACCCTCAGCAACAGCCGCGCCACGGTGATGACCTTCTTTATGGCGCTGATCCTGTCCTTCGCACTGTTTGGCGGCGGCTATGTCGGCAAGGCTTTTTCTCCGGAAGTGCCGTCGGACCTGCTGGAGCTGCGCACCACCATGGCCCAGGGGGAATCCTTCGAGGAGACCAAGCGGGTGATGGAGAAGTTCGAGCGCGCTGGCGAGCAGCTGGCGAAAGACCCGGACATGCTGGCACTGAATGGCGGTGAACCCTTTGTCGAGAACACCATGGTGTTCCTGTGGCGCGGCAACGTGACCGTGCTGCTGCAGCTGACCGATGGCGAGCATCGGGATGTGACCTCCGAACAGCTTGCACTCAAGTGGCGCGAGTACATTGGCGAACTGCCTGCAAGCATCGAGGAAATGAATATCCAGCACACCATCAACGATGGTGGCAAGGGTATGTCCCTGAACCTGAGTACCGCCTCTGGCGATATGGACGAGATGCGCCGCGCCGCCGATGCGGTGAAGAAGGAGCTGAACAGTTTTGCCGGCGTCTACGACGTGCGCGATAACCTGATCAGTGCCCGTCGTGACATCGAAATCCAGCTTAAGCCCCATGCCACTAATATGGGTATCGGTTTGGCGGATGTGGCCAAGCAGGTGCGTCAGGGCTTCTTCGGTGAAGAGGTGCAGCGCATTCCCCGCGGTCGCGAGGATGTGCGTGTGATGGTGCGCTACCCGCAGGAAGAGCGTGGCAACGAAGACCAGATCGACCGTATCCGTATCCGCACCAACGAGGGTGAGATTCCCTTCAGCGCGGTGGCGGAAGCGGTTTACGTGCCTGGTTACACCACCATCCGCCGCAACGATCGTGAACGCACGGTGCAGGTTACCGCCGAGCTGATTCCGGGTACTTCCCCGGCACACGAAATCCTGAAAGAGTTGCGCGAAAAAAATCTGAAAAAATGGGAGTCCCAGTTCCCCGGTTTCAGCCTCAAGACCGCCGGTGAAATGCAGGAAGAGGAAGAGTTTGGCTCGGCCATTCTCGCCTTCTTTATCCTGTCGCTGTTCGTGATCTATGCGCTGCTGGCGATTGCGTTCCGCTCCTATTCACAGCCGCTGCTGATCCTGACCGCAGTGCCTTTCGGTTTCTTCGGCGCGATTCTGGGGCACCTGCTGATGGGCTATAACATCAGCATCATGTCGATGCTGGGTTTCCTGGCGGCAGCGGGCGTGGTGGTGAACGACAACCTGGTATTGATGGACCGCATCAACCAGCTGCGCGCCCAGGGCGTCGAAGTGATGGAAGCGGTTGTTCAGGCGGGCCGGGATCGTTTCCGCCCGATTATCCTGACGTCCATTACCACTTTCGTGGGCCTGGTGCCGATCATGTTCGAGCGTTCAATTCAGGCGCAGTTCCTGATCCCGATGGTGGTGAGCCTGGCGTTTGGCGTACTCTGCGCCACTTTCGTGACCCTGCTGCTGGTGCCGAACCTGTACAAGATCATCGAAATGCTTCGAATTAAGGTCAAGGGCGACAAGATCAACGAGGAGCTGCCAGTCAGCTTCGAGAAGGTCTGATACTTGCCTGCAGCCACTGCCTCTGGAAAAGGGCAGTGGCTGCAAATCTACAACTTCCCTCCCTCCTGTATTACCCTTCACGCAATTCTTATTCTGTATCCAGGATCGACCTTTGCGTATCCCCCGTATTTTTTCCGCCGAGCCACTGGCGGGTAAAACTGAAGTGCAATTGGATGAAGCCGCATCGCGCCATCTGGTCAAGGTGTTGCGCCTGGGACCCGGCCGCCCGTTGATTCTGTTTGACGGTGAAGGCGGCGAATACGCCGCGGAATTACTGGAAAGCGGCAAGAAGGCGCGGGTAAGTATCGGTGCCTTTACCGAAGGCGACCGGCAGTCGCCGCTGGCCATCACCCTGGCCATTGGCATCTCCCGCGGTGACCGCTTTGATTGGGTCATCCAGAAAGCAACCGAACTGGGGGTGAGCGCGATACAGCCGCTGTTTACCGAGCGCTGCGAAGTAAAACTTTCCGGCGACCGGCTGCAGAAAAAGCTGGGACAGTGGCAGCAGATTGCCATCAGTGCCTGCGAACAGAGCGCGCGCAACCGGGTACCGGAGATTCTGGAGCCGGTGAAACTGACCCAGTACCTCGCATTGACCAAGGGTGCCAGCGCACTGAAACTGGTGTTGCATCACCGCACCGATACCTCACTGGCACAGCTGGAACAGCAGCTCGGTCGCCCGGATGCCGCGCTATTATTGGTGGGCCCGGAAGGGGGGCTATCGGCAGAGGAAATCGAGCTGGCCATGCAGCAGGGCTTTCACCCGCTGCGCCTGGGGCCAAGGGTACTGCGTACCGAAACGGCACCGGTTGCGGCGCTGTCGGTGCTCCAGTTCCAGTGGGGCGATTTTTAACGCGTAAAAATTTCAAACGGAAGGAAATGGCAATGAAAGCATTGGTCTGGTTGATAGGCGTGGCAATTACCGCGATGTCGGTTCTGATCATCCTCAAACCGCAGATTGCGCGGGATATGGGTGAGCGGATGAACCCGCAGATGTTTTATTTTGGCGCCTGGGCGCGAGTGGTCATCGGTATAGTGTTCCTGCTGATTTCCGATACCCGCAGCTGGGGCACGCTGTTCAATGTGCTGGGGATTTTCCTGATCGTCATCGGCGCTTATGCGTTGCAGGCGGGCTATGAACGGACCCGGGAATTTGTCCTTGGGATAGTGCACGGCAATGAAAACCTGGTACGCGTTGCCGGTGCGGTCGGGGTGCTTATTGGTATCCTGTTGATCTCGGCTACTTGAAAAACGATGTAGGAAGTTTGATGGCACACGGAAAATTCGATACCCGCCTGGTGATTTTTGACTGCGACGGGGTGCTGGTAGACAGTGAGAGTATTGTCTGTCGGGTGCTGGCGGAGGAAATGACCAAGCTGGGGATGCCGGCAACGGCGGATGAGCTGGACGAGCAATTCAGCGGCCGCCCGTCAAAGGACTGTATTGTCGATATCGAAACCCGCTATGGCGGGCCCCTGCCGCCGTCTTATTTCAATGCGACCGAAAGTCGCATTCGCGAAGCCTTCCACACGGAGCTGGAAGCGGTGTCGGGTATTCACGAGGTATTGGAAAAACTTCGCACCACAGACCTGCAAACCTGTGTCGCCTCTTCCGGCCCTCACGCAAAGATGCAGATCACCCTGAATAAAACCGGCCTGTGGGAATACTTTGACGGGCGCATTTTCAGCGCCGATGACGTCGGGCGTGGCAAGCCCTGGCCGGACCTGTTTCTGCACAGCGCGCGCCAGTTTGATATAGCACCGGAGTACTGCCTGGTGGTGGAAGATTCCATTGCCGGAGTGAAAGCCGCGGTAGCGGCAGGGATGCCGGTGATCGGATACAGCCACAACGGCGTGCGCAGCCGTCAGCTGGAAGCCGAGGGCGCGCGGGTAATCCACGATATGCAGTTGCTGCTGGACTACTTTTAAGTCTGGTTTTATCGGGGAAAATTAAGGAAATTACGAAAAGGAGTTGTCCGTGAAAACGATCAAACGCTTACTTGTGGCCGTAACCTGCCTGTTCGCGGCAATTGCCTGCTACGTATTTGGCATCCCCGCTGGCGGCGCCCTGTTTTTGATTCTGGGGCTGCTATTGGAAGGACTCTTCTGGCACCAGCTGCTGCGCCGCCGCAAGGCGGACTGAGCGCAGGCTGATGTCTGCCGCGCTCATTTTGACCGGGTTTTACTGGGTTAAACGAACATCCACTGACGCACTGCGTCGCGTATCCTTGTCGTCGACAAAAGTGCGGGTGTAGCGCAGCTGGTAAATACCCTGGGCCACCAGCTCACTGACCAGCCCTGGAGGCAGTTCGACCGTCTCGCGCATGGGTTTCCCCGCTTGCGCGATCAGCGGCTCTGCCACTTCATAGACCACTCTGTCTCCCACCAGAAATTGCCCGCTGGCCGAGTAGGCGCGGATGTCTCCCAAGTCACTGCCCAGATTCCACGCCATCATCATGCTGCGGGACTTGCTGCTGACCGTCTGGTTAGGCGGTGAAGCCTCTACCTGGGCCAAGCGGCCGCTGGCATTGAGGTCGAACAGAATATGGTTGGAGAGGCTGCCGGCAGCACCGGCGAACACCCGGCGGTAGCCGACCCGGCGCACACCCTTGGCGTGCCAGCTGCGGGCCTGGCTGGCTGAAATCTGCACCACTTCAGTGACTTCCCCGCGGTCGCCGCTGAACTCCAGAATCTGATCCACTACCGCCAGTTCCTGATTGTTGTCCAGGTTGACGAAAACCCCACGGGGAGAGGCGGCGCCGCCCTTGCTCGCCACCCGCCAGGTGACTTTTTCCTGATAGCCATCGCTGGCATTCAGCCAGGCATCGCCCGGGTCTACGGTCACAATCTGTTGGGCAGTGAGTTCACTGCTGTGGATGAGCGCGGCCAGGCACAGGGTGGCGCCGACGGTGGAGAGTAATTTTTTGCCCATGGCGAGCTCCCGCGAGATTCAGGCCTTGTGGAAAGGGTTTGTGGAAAGGTTAAGGTGCTTCCGATCATCTCAGAAATAGCCGGCTTCGCCCAGCGTTCCCCGGCAGCGGCGATTTATGCGTGAATGAACAGGTGGCGCCTTACAATGCCTGCACTGTCGAAATTGATACAGGGGTGACGCATTCAGGTCCCACTGCAATCAGATTCGACTGAACTAGCACAGAGGAGCCGGCAATATGTCTGTTTTCTGGCGGCGCCCCGCGGGGCTGCTTGCGGCAATGATAATTCCGAGCCTTTTCTTGACTGGCTGTCCAGATCCCACCAAAAAATACACCCTCGACCCGCGGGAACTGGTCAGCAACGGCCTGGGTGAGATTGCGGCGCGCCAGGCGGCGCCTTTCGGGGACGATATGGTGCGCTACCTGATGGGGCAGGCGCGGGAAAATGGCGAGATTTTTCTGCTGCGAGTGGATTTCGAGCCCGGTGGCTTCGCGCCGAAAATGGAAACCTTGGGAGATGTTGAGGCGCTGTTGGTGATCATGCGGGATTTCCCCGCGCTGAAAATCGCGGTGGAAGGCCACACGGACAACGCCGGCGACCCGGAAAAAAACCGCAAATTGTCCCAGTGGCGCGCGGACTGGGTGAAGCAGTTTTTACTGGAGCGCGGTATTGGCGCAGAGCGAGTGGAGGCTGCCGGGCTTGGCGATTCCGATCCGGTCGCGGACAACGCCACCCAGAAAGGGCGGGAGCAGAACCGCAGGTTGGTGGTGCGGGTGCTGGATTTTGACGGCAAGCCGGTCAAGGTTCAGCTGAATCGCGAAAAGAAAACGCTACCCGCGCATCCATAATTGCCGGCGTACACCCTAGCCCTTTTTCGCCAGGTACCAGAAGCAGAGCGCGAGCCCGCCCAGCCCCAGCCAGGGCGCCAGGGCAAAGTCGCCGATATAGGGCACTTTGCCCGGTGCGCTGACCGCCAGCACCGCTACGATAACTCCCATCAGGGCCTCGCCGGTTATCAGGCCCGAGGCCAGCAGCAAACCATCGCCTTCCGCTTCCTGGGATTTCTCCCTGGATTGGCGGCGCTTGCGCTGCCAGTGTGCCAGCAGGCCGCCGAGGAAGATCGGGATCGATAATCCCAGTGGCAGATAAACACCGACAGCCACCGCCAGTACCGGAAAGCGGAATTCCGCCCCACGCTTTTTCTGGATCTGGTCCAGCGCGATCAGCAGCACCGCCAGGCCAAAGCCGATAAAGATATAGTTCCATTCGATACCCGCACCAAAAATTCCGGTGGACAGGTCGCGCATCAGGCTGGCCTGGGGTGCGGACAATGGCGTTGCACTGGGGTTGACCGGGCTCACCCGGCCGATGCCGTAGCCCTGGTCGAGAATCGACAGCACCAGTGGAATAGCGCCGGCCGCGGCGATGACACCAATGATCTGGAATACCTGCTGGCGCCAGGGGGTGGCACCGAGAATGTGTCCACACTTGAGATCCTGCATATTGTCCCCGGCGATGGCCGCGGCGGAGCAGATCATGCCTGCCAGGTACATCACCGCGATGGGGCCGAGCCGCCCGGCGATGCCGTCGTTGCCCATCAGCTGCAACAGGATCAGCGCGGAGACGATCACCGTGGCAATGGTGACACCGCTGATGGGATTGTTACTGGAGCCCACCAGGCCCGCCATGTAACCGGCTACCGAGGCAAAGATAAATCCCAGCACCAGCATCAGCGCCGACATGATGGCGGCAATCCAGTAGCGGCTCGGGAAGCCGTCCAGTGCATGCAGGAAAATAAAATACAGCGGTATTGCGGACAGCAATACCAGCAGGCTGACATAGGGAATCGGCATGTCCTGCTCGGTGCGCAGCGGTACCTGGCCCGCCTTGGCCTGCCGGTGCGCACGCAGCGATGCCTTGACCCCGTCCACCAGTGGCCGTGCCAGGGTGATCAGGGACCAGACGCCCCCGACCATCATTGCACCCACGCCGATACGCCGGCACTGCTGCCAGGAGGCATTGGCGAGGTTGTCCCAGTCCTGGGCCGTCCAGCTGCTCATCTCCCCGCTGACACCGGCGAGCTGGCGCAGCTCTTCACCGTTCACCAGCCAGTTCAGCGGCACGCCGATTAAGGTGCCGATCACCCCGCCGATAAATACCAGCACCGCCACGTTCAGGCCGACGATGTAGCCCACGCCGAGCAGTGCCGGACTGAGGGTGATGTTGCCGGTAAACAGCCAGTGGCCGCCAAGCCAGCTTTTGGTGGCAGCGACGCCACCGGCGAGGAGGCCGACGCCGGATTCCAGCAGCTTGATCAGGCCGCCGAGCCCGGCGGCGCGCAACAGCAGGCGCAGTCCGCGTTTGGCCTCTTCGTTGGGGCGGTATTCGGGGTGATCCTTGTCGGTCTGGATACCGCCGGTTTTCAGCACCTGCGCGGTGGCCACACCCTCGGGGAATGCCAGCTCGGTTTCCACGATCAGGGCGCGTCGCAGGGGAATGGTAAAGGCCACGCCGAGCAGGCCGCCGAGAATGCCGATCAGGGTCAGGGTGCTCCAGTGGTAACCGCTCCAGGCTCCCATCATGACCAGCGCCGGCATGGTAAAGATGATCCCCGCCGCCAGGGATTCGCCGGCGGAGGCGGAGGTCTGCACCATGTTGTTTTCGAGAATGGTGGAGCGGCGGAACAGCCGCAGAATGCCCATGGAGGTGGCGGCGGCGGGAATGGAGGCGGAGACGGTGAGGCCGACCAGCAGGCCGATATAAGCATTGGCGGCGGAAAGCACCGCAGAAAGCAGGGCACCGAGAATCAGCGCCTTGAAAGTCAGCTCATTGAGGATCTGGTCCGCGGGAACAAGAGGACGGTCGGCCATAAACGAATCCGTGTCATTAGGCTTTTATGTCTCTTTAGATAGCAAAAAAAGGGGCAGTCTGCCCCTTTTCTATCGCGGTTACCGGGATTTTCGCGGTGGTCTCCCGGTTACCAGTCAGCGTTGTCGCCAGTTACCCCAGCGACCCCGGTTACCCCAGTTCTAGCGCCTTCAGAATGCTCGCGGTGGGTTCCACCTGGTTCATGGTGTAGAAGTGCAATCCCGGCGCACCGCCTTCCAGCAGGGTTTCGCACAGGTCGGTCACTATCTCCAGGCCGAGCTTCTTCACATCTTCCGGATTGCGGTAGCTTTCCATGCGGTACTTCAACCAGCGCGGAATTTCCGCGCCGCAGTTGCGGGAGAAACGCGCCAGGTTGGTGAAGTTGGTGATTGGCATAATGCCCGGATAAATGGGTGCGTCGATACCGGCCTTCTGGCACTGGTCGAGGAAATAAAAGTAGGCATCCGGGTTGTAGAAGTACTGGGTCAGCGCGCTGTTGGCACCGGCCTCGAACTTGCCTTTCAAAAAGCGGATATCGTCGTCGTAGCTTTCGGCTTCCGGGTGGATTTCCGGGTAGGCCGCCACTTCCAGGTGGAAGTGATCTCCGGTGTGGCGGCGGATAAAGGCCACCAATTCATTGGCGTATACCAGCTGGGCTACGGAACCCATGCCGGAGGGCATATCGCCGCGCAGAGCGACAATGCGATCGACACCGGCTTCCTTGTAGCGGTTCAGCAGTTCCAGCACGATCTCTTCGTTGTCACCGCCAAACGACAGATGGGGTGCAATGGAGATACCGTCCTTGCGCAGGCTGGTGACAATATTGACGGTGGTATCGCGAGTGGTACCGCCAGCGCCGTATGTTACGGAGAAAAATTCCGGATTGAACGCCTGCAGTTGCTCGCGTGTATTGTAAAGCTTGTCCCGACCCTCTTCGGTCTTGGGCGGGAAAAACTCAAAGCTGATACGTAAATCACTCATTGTTCTTTTCCATTCCCTCGGCAACCGGCCGCAAGAGGACGTTGCGGCCGGCCGTGAGGTTTTTTTAATACTTGTAACTTTCTGGCTTGTAGGGGCCGTCTACAGATACGCCAATGTATTTGGCCTGGTCTTCGGTCATGCGGGTGATCACGCCGCCGAAGCCTTCCACCATGTATTTGGCCACTTCCTCGTCCAGGTGCTTCGGCAGCACTTTGACGTAGAGTGCAGACACTTTCTGGTCCGCCGGCAGATCGGCAAACTTTTCTTCGAACAGGTGAATCTGGGCCAGCACCTGGTTGGCGAAGGAGCCGTCCATGATGCGGCTGGGGTGGCCGGTGGCGTTGCCCAGGTTGACCAGGCGACCTTCGGACAGCAGCAACAGGTGATCGTTGGTTGCCGCATTGCGCACGATTTTGTGTACCTGCGGTTTTACTTCCTGCCATTCCCAGTTCTTGCGCATAAACGCGGTGTCGATCTCGTTATCGAAGTGACCGATATTGCACACCACGGCGCCGGACTTCAGTGCGGCCAGCATGTGCGCATCGCACACATTGACGTTGCCGGTGGTGGTGACGAGCAGATCGGTTTTCGCCAGCAGTGCGCGATCGATGCAGTCGGAGGTGCCGTCGTTGATGCCATTGATATAGGGCGACACCAGCTCAAAGCCGTCCATGCACGCCTGCATGGCACAGATGGGATCGACCTCGGTGACTTTTACGATCATGCCTTCCTGACGCAGGGAGGCGGCAGAGCCTTTACCCACATCGCCGTAACCGATGACCAGCGCTTTTTTGCCGGACAGCAGGTGGTCGGTGCCGCGCTTGATGGCATCGTTCAGGCTGTGGCGACAGCCGTACTTGTTGTCGTTCTTGCTCTTGGTCACCGCGTCGTTCACGTTGATCGCCGGAACCTTCAAGGTGCCCGCTTTCAGCATGTCCTGCAGGCGGTGTACGCCGGTGGTGGTCTCTTCACTGATGCCGTGTACCGCATCGAGAAGTTCCGGGTACTTGCGGTGCAGCAGCTCGGTGAGGTCGCCACCATCGTCCAGAATCATGTTCGGCTGCCAGCCGGCCACGTCGGCACCAATGGTGCGCTCCAGGCACCAGTCATACTCTTCTTCGGTTTCGCCCTTCCAGGCGAAGACCGGAATACCACTGGCGGCGATGGCAGCGGCCGCGTGATCCTGGGTGGAAAAAATATTGCAGGAGGACCAGCGCACTTCCGCGCCCAGGGCAACCAGGGTCTCGATCAGTACCGCGGTCTGGATGGTCATGTGGATACAGCCCATGATGCGGGCGCCGGCCAGCGGCTGTGCAGCACGGTATTTTTCCCGCAGGGTGATCAGGGCTGGCATTTCGCCTTCGGCAATTTCGATTTCCTTGCGGCCCCAGTCGGCGAGGGAAATGTCGGCTACTTTGAAGTCTTTAAATTCGGTGCTCATCGGGTTTGTTACCTAAATTTTCTGAATGTTCGCGTTGGTTGTGCCAAGCGTATTGGGCGGGCTTGTGGCCCGCCTGTTTCAATTAAATGCCTGCCTGCGCGCGCAGGGTTTCCGCCTTGTCGGTTTTTTCCCAGGGGAAGGCGGTGAAGGTTTCGGTCTGTTCTTTGCCGTTGCTGTCGACCCACTTGTAGGTGTGCTCGAATGGCTCGCGACCGAAGTGGCCGTAGGCAGCAGTGAGCTGGTACATGGGGTGCAGCAGGTCCAGCGCCTTGGAGATGGCGTAGGGGCGCAGGTCAAAGTTTTCGCGTACCAGTTCGATCAGGCGTTCGTCGCTCACCTTGCCGGTGCCAAACGTATTGATGGAAACCGAGGTGGGTTCGGCCACGCCGATGGCGTAGGACACCTGGATTTCACAGCGGCTGGCGAGGCCAGCGGCCACAATGTTTTTTGCCACGTAGCGGCCGGCGTAAGCAGCGGAGCGGTCCACCTTGGACGGGTCCTTGCCGGAGAAAGCACCACCGCCGTGGCGGGCGGAACCGCCGTAGGTATCGACGATGATTTTACGGCCGGTCAGACCGCAGTCGCCCACAGGGCCGCCGATCACGAATTTGCCGGTCGGGTTGATGTGGTATTTGGTGTCCTGGTGCAGCAGTTCCGCCGGCAGCACGTGGTGCACGATCAGTTCCATCACCGCGTCACGCAGATCTTCCTGGCTGACTTCCGGGCTGTGCTGGGTGGACAGAACCACGGCATCGATCGCGCAGGGCTTGCCATTTTCGTCGTAGCGGAAAGTGACCTGGCTCTTGGCATCCGGGCGCAGCCACGGCAGCTGGCCGGACTTGCGCGCTTCCGCCTGCCGCTCTACCAGGCGATGGGCGTAGTAAACCGGGGCGGGCATGAAGGTCGGGGTTTCGTCGGTGGCGTAGCCGAACATCAGGCCCTGGTCGCCGGCACCCTGGTCTTCCGGTTTTACCCGGTCAACGCCCTGGGCGATGTCCACAGACTGTTTGCCGATGACATTGATCACACCGCAGGTTTCGCCGTCGTAGCCGACGTCGGAGGAGGTGTAGCCGATATCGGTGATCACCTTGCGCACCAGGTCTTCGAGGTCGACCCAGGCGGAGGTGCTGATTTCACCGGCGATGACCGCGATGCCGGTTTTTACCAGGGTCTCACAGGCAACACGGGCGTTTTTGTCGCGTGCCAGCAGGGCGTCCAGAACCGCATCGGAAATCTGGTCGGCAATTTTGTCCGGATGGCCTTCGGAAACGGATTCCGAAGTAAAGATGCTGTATTCACTCATTGTGATTTCTCCATTTGCGCCGAAGCGCTCCTTTTTCCGCTGCTGGCGGAGTGCAAAACTTAATAGGGATCAAGTCCTGAATAATCAGGGCTTAACAAACTCCTGAATCTGAATCTGAAATCCATTGCGCAATGCGCTGTGCTCACTGCGGCCTTTCTGCAGGCCTGCATCTGCAGCCCACTCAACCAGCTGTTGAGGTGCAAATCCCAGCCAGAGGTCGCCGCAGGCATCCCGCGCCCAATCCTGGGTGTGGTCGTGCAGCTCGGTAATCAACAGCTGGCCGCCCACTTTCAGTGAGCGCTGTAAGTCGTGAAAAATCTGCGCCGGCTCCGGTGTGTGGTGCAGCACCATATTCACCACAATGCAGTCCGCACTTTCCGGACGGGCCGCTGCCGCGCGGGTGTCATCGCACACGAACTCGATATTCTGCAGACCTTTATCGTCGGCAAATGCCTGTGCCCGTTCCAGCATCGTCTTCGACAGGTCCAGGGCGGTCACGGTGCCAAAACGGCTCGCCAGTTCCTCCAGAAACTCCCCTTCACCGGGGCCAACCTCCAGCGCGTGACGCCCGGGTTTCAGCAGCTGTGCTACCTGGGGACCGTAGACGCTATAACTAGCGATCAACTCCTGCTGCTCGCGGAAGCGATTGCCGTAGTCCGCAAAGAAACGCCGCGACGCCTCGGTGCGCTCGGCGGCGATCTGCGCCACGGTCTCGGCGCGAGCATCGGCAAGGGGCAGCTGGTCCAGGCCGGCGAACAACTGCTGTAGCAGCTCGTTGCCCACGGACCGGCGGTAAAACAGGTTGTTGCCCTCGCGGCGCTTGCTCACCAGCTCCGCCTGGGCCAGCACCTTGAGGTGGTGGGACAGGGCCGGCTGGCGCAGGTCGAAGATGCGGCACAGCTCCAGCACGCTGTAGGAGTCCTGGGCCAGCAGGCGCAATATCTCCAGGCGCAGCGGGTCGCCAGCGGCCTTGAGGGTCGCTGCCAGTTGCGGAATTTGGTCGCTGTCGTGATTTTCACGGTCAGCAGTGGTATTGCGGGAGTCAAGCATGGCGGGGAGTCTAGCAGTGCATGCTGCCTATATCAAAATTTTTTGATTAAGGTGTATCGAAATAGTTTGATGCAGATGTAACTAATCCACACAGGATCGATAAGATTGTGCTTTGTTAGGAAAATGTTGCTGCCTCAAGCGGAGAATTGAACCGACAGGCTTTGCGCCGGGCGGGGGATTACGGGAAAATACGCCCCCCGATTTGTCGCCGGTTCAGATCGAGCCGGGCAATTGGCGACAGCGGCAAACTGGCCACCAGAGTCGGGTCCGCAGCGCATCTGATGAACCGAAGATCCCCAAACCGAGAATTCCCTATGTCTTCTACTCCGTCTCGCACAGAAAAGGCCAACGCCATTCGCGCCCTGTCTATGGACGCGGTCCAGAAAGCCAAGAGCGGCCACCCCGGCGCGCCCATGGGCATGGCAGATATCGCCGAAGTGCTGTGGAACGACTACCTGAAACACAATCCGGCCAACCCCGAGTGGGCGGACCGCGACCGCTTCGTGCTGTCCAATGGCCACGGTTCCATGCTGCTGTATTCCCTGCTGCACCTCACAGGCTATGACCTGTCTATCCACGAGCTGCAGAACTTCCGCCAGTTGCACTCCAAAACCCCGGGCCACCCGGAGTACGGCTATGCGCCGGGCGTTGAAACCACCACCGGTCCCCTGGGCCAGGGTATCACCAACGCGGTGGGCTTTGCGCTGGCAGAAAAAGTACTGGCGGCCCAGTTCAATCGCGAAGGTTACGAGCTGGTGGATCACCACACCTACTGCTTCCTCGGTGACGGCTGCCTGATGGAAGGCATCTCCCACGAAGCCTGCTCCCTGGCCGGCACCCTGGGCCTGGGCAAACTGATTGCGTTCTACGATGACAACGGCATTTCCATCGACGGTGAAGTGGAAGGCTGGTTCACCGACGACACGCCCAAGCGTTTCGAATCCTACGGCTGGCACGTGATTGCCAACGTCGACGGCCACGATCCGGCCGCGATCAAGGCCGCGATTGAAGAAGCCCGCGCAGAAACCAGCAAGCCCACCATCATCTGCTGCAAAACCGTGATCGGCTTCGGCTCCCCTAACAAGCAGGGCCGCGAAGAGTGTCACGGCGCGCCGCTGGGCGACGAAGAAATCGCCCTGGTACGCGAAACCCTGGGCTGGAAGCACGAGCCTTTCGTGATCCCCGAAGACCTGTACCAGGCCTGGGACGGTCGCGCCAAAGGCGCCGAGCAGGAAGACGAGTGGAAAGACATCTTCGCCGACTATCAGGAAGCCCACCCGGAACTGGCGGCCGAATTCGAACGCCGCATGAGCGGTGAATTGCCGGCAGACTTCCTTGCCAAGGCCGACGAGTACATCAAACAGTGCCAGGCCGACGGCGAGAAAATTGCCTCCCGCAAAGCCAGCCAGAACGCCCTCAACGCTTTCGGCCCACTGCTACCGGAATTCCTCGGCGGCTCCGCCGACCTGGCCGGCTCCAACCTCACCATCTGGTCCGGCTCCAAAGGCGTTTCCGCGGAAGACGCCTCCGGTAACTACCTCTACTACGGCGTGCGCGAATTCGGCATGAGCGCCATCATGAACGGCATCGCCCTGCACGGCGGCTTCGTCCCCTACGGCGCCACCTTCCTGATGTTCATGGAATACGCCCGCAACGCCGTGCGCATGGCCGCGCTGATGAAGCAGAAAGTCATCTTCGTCTACACCCACGACTCCATCGGTCTCGGCGAAGACGGCCCCACCCACCAGCCGGTAGAACAGCTCACCGCCCTGCGTTCCACCCCGAACCTGCACACCTGGCGCCCCTGCGACGCCACCGAATCCGCAGTGAGCTGGAAAATGGCCGTATCCCGCAGCGAAGGCCCCAGCGCCCTCATCTTCAGCCGCCAGGGCCTCGCCCCGCAGGCGCGCACCGATGAGCAGCTGGCAGCGATCGAAAAGGGCGGCTACATCCTGCGCGATTGCGACGGCGAACCCGAAGCCATCATCATCGCCACCGGCTCCGAAGTAGAGCTCGCCACCGCCGCCGCCGAACAACTGTCCGGCCGCAAAGTGCGCGTCGTCTCCATGCCCTGTGCCGAAGCCTTCTCCGCGCAGAGCGCCGACTACCGCGAGTCTGTACTGCCTGCTTCCGTGCGCGCCCGCGTTGCAGTAGAAGCCTGTCACAAAGACTACTGGCACAAGTTTGTCGGCTTCGACGGCGCCATCATCGGTATGGACACCTTCGGTGAATCTGCACCGGCAGGTGATCTGATGAAGCACTTTGGCATCACTGCCGAGAAAGTTGTGGAAGCGGTTGAAGGACTGCTGAAGTAACAACGGGCCACAAGTCGAAGCACTGTGGTTTGAATAGAAGGGCAGGTGCTGGGGACGGGTTTTCAGGATCGTCGGCAACAGGGATGTTGCCGACGAAGCGTACAGGGATGTATTCACAGCGGTCCTGAAAACCCGTCCCCAGGGCCTGCCCGCCACCGCACTGGAACAGAGCAAACCCGAAGGCGGTGGAGTTAGCCCGAGGAATGCATGTCCAACCACCCAATAAGACTCGCCATCAATGGCTACGGCCGCATAGGTCGCTCTGTATTAAGAGCCCTGTACGAATCCAACCTGCGCGACCAACTGCAGATCGTCTCCATTAACGAACTGGCCGACTGCACCACCATCGCCCATCTCACCAAATACGACACCGTCCACGGCCGCTTCCACGGCGACGTCGCCGTGCACAACGAAACCCTGCATATCAACGGTGACCAGATCGCCGTCACCCATCACCGGGACCTCGAAAATCTCGACTGGCGCAACCCCCAGGTCGACATAGTCCTCGAATGCACCGGCAGCTTCACCGAACGCCAGCGCGCCGAACTGCACTTAAAAGCAGGGGCAAAAAAAGTCATCTTCTCCCAGCCCGCCACCAGCGACGTCGACGCCACCATCGTCTACGGCGTCAACGACACCGCGCTTACCGGCCAAGAGACCATCATCTCCGCCGCCTCTTGCACCACCAACTGCAGCATCCCCGTCATCGCCGCCCTGGAAAGCGCCTTCGGCATCGAAGCCGGCGTCATCACCACCATCCACTCCGCGATGAACGACCAGCCGGTAAACGACGCCTACCACCACACCGACCTGCGCAAAACCCGCTCCGCCATCTCCTCTATCATTCCGGTGGACACCGGCCTCGCCCGCGGTATCGAGCGCATACTCCCCGACATGGCCGGCAAATTCGAAGCCCAGGCCATGCGCGTGCCCACGGTAAACGTCTCCGCCATCGACCTCTCGGTGCAGCTGAAAAAATCCGTTACCCAGGCCGAAGTCAATTCCGTACTGAAAACCGCAGCGGAAAGCCGCTTCTCCGGCGTGCTCGGCTACAGCGAAGAGCCCCTGACCTCCTGTGACTACAACCACGACCCCCGCTCCGGCATCGTCGATGCCAGTCAGACGCGGGTCGCCGGCGGAAGGCTGGTCAAGGTCCTGATCTGGTTCGATAACGAATGGGGCTTTGCCAACCGCATGCTGGATGTCACCCGCGCCCTGCAATCCCACTAGCGTGCAAATCATTCTCCTCACTCACGAGCGCGAGCTGGAGCGCCCCACGAATACCGGGAAGCTGGCGCTGGAAGGAGATACAGGGGCCGCAATCCGGCGGCTAGTGTGGCAGCGCACAGCGCCTGATCCCGGGTTGCTGGAGACGCTGCAGCAGCCGGGCTGTGGCCTGGTCTATCCCCAGAGTGAAATGTCCGGGGAAGCAGCGTCTGCGTTGAGCCTGGAGGAGTGTGAAACCTTTGTCCTGCTGGATGGCACCTGGCAGGAAGCGCGCAAAATGTTCAATCGCAGCCCTTACCTGAAGCCACTGCCGAGCGTTGAGCTGGCGGCAGAGCGGCCATCGCAATTTACCCTGCGGCGCAATCAGCGCGATGGTGGGCTGTGTACGGTGGAGTGCATTATCGAAATACTGCGGGCAAAGGGACGGGCGGATATGGCGGGCGGGCTGGAAGCGCGCTTCCTCGCATTTCTTGGCCGCTAGGCGGGCACTTACCTAAGGCCATACCCGCCGATCTCAGCGGTTACCGCATTTCTACCTGCTGGTTATAAATATCGGATACAAGGCGCAGCGCTACCAGAGTGTTCGTCATCGCCAGGTTTGATTGTGTAATGGCAAACTCTTCGTAATCCTTCGCCTGTATTTCGAAAAGACAGGGATGACCCTTCTTGCAAGGGCTATCTCTTTCACCGAGGGTTTCTGTATTGGCACTAATCCGCGGTTTGCCAAAACGGTTCCCGAGTACCGATTCCGTGTATTCACGAAATTCACCGTTTTTTGATTTCAACCAGAAATCTGTCCAGGGTCTGACTGCCTTTTTACCGTTGATGTGCGCGCTATAGGTTTGCTGTATTTGTGAGAGGGTACTGCTGGCGGTGTCTTCAATCAGCCGATCCAGATCATCCACATCAACAGCAGGGTGATTGCCCTGGTACAGTTCCAGGTACCTGGCTTCAACAGCATTGCACAGCTCCAGAGTAAGTGCAGGCTCGATCGGCAGCGGGTAAATATCGAACTGATCCTTTTTGCTGCCTCCGTGAAAATGGGGCGCTATATGCGATGGATTCGCCATATCCTGAATGTAGTGGGAAAAGTCACCCAGACCATCAGAAAGCATCTCGGGATTCCTCGCATGGATTGCCCGTTTAATCTTTTCTTTTGCGTTCTTCAGGTACAGGCTCGGGGTCGGGTTTGCGAGCCCAAGCTTTTGACGTTTTAGCCTGGTGTCCGGATTGTAAAAATGCCAGTTGAGCAGGCGGCTTGGTCGCAGATACGTGTCTTCTCCCACAGAACCCCGGGCCACGATAATGGGGTCTGCCCACCAGGTGCGTTGTTTGGGATCGCAGCGGTACTGAAAATACTGCACCGATTCACGCGAGAGGTTTTTGTGATTTGCTTCTGAAAACCCGAGTGCAGTGCCCGGGCCGAGGAGCGCAAGAAGGAGAAGCGCGAGAATACCAGGCCAGGCTGGCAGAACTGGTGCACCTAGACGTAGGGCGATGGGTGTTTTCACGGCGGTTCCCCCTCTGTTGTTGTTTTTAGCGGAGGGGGAGTTATACAGAACTATTTCGCCACTGCGAACAGCTAACCGGGATAATTGGCTAGAAAATAGTGCGCTAGGTGCAGTATTTTCCAGCCCGTACTGGCGCCGCCACTATGTGATCAGCGGGTACCACAGGAGCCAATGCGCGATTTGTACGGCTGGTACTCCAGTAAAAAATTATTGAACGTCTCGCGGAAAGCCGAGCAGGAAGCGGTGCTGTCATCGGAAGTGCCGCAGCAGCGAATCGCCTCGCGCAGGGCCTGCTCCGACACCGTGTCGAACGCCTCGGAGTGTCCGGCGCCGTACATGATGCTGTCATCCCAGGTCTTTACCGGGCGCCAGGAGTTGTTGCCATAGGCCCCGCCGTAAAAGCAGCCTGTCCCCTCGAGGCAATCCTGCCCAATATCCTCCGTGCCCCACACCGGTGTGCACTGGGAGCCAAAGTAGTCGTCCGTCGTGTCTTCCGACCAGGCGCAACAGGCATAGCTGTCGCCATCCGCAGTCTTGCATTCCCCGGCATCGGTGCGGTTGAAGCTGGTACAGCTGGCGCGATCGGTGAAAGTGGCACAGCTGGCATTGGCGGACTGCGTATACTCCGATGCGGGCTTGTAGTTATTGCACCACTTGCTGCAGCCAGGGCCGTCGAGATTGGCCCACTGCCGGGACATTTCGCTGGGCCAGCCCGCTACCGCCGAACCATCCGTATTAATGCCGCCATCGTAGAGGTCTGCCAGGCCAAAATTGTGCGCGACCTCGTGGACAACAATATTGCGTAACTGCTGCAGGGCGTAGCTGCTATCGGGCCAGCTTCGATCGCTTCCCAGGTAGATGATCTCGCCGCCGGAAGCGCCGTAACCCATATCGGCAATGACGACCTTGATAATGCCCTGCATATCATCCACTTCGCACTGCTCGGCGATGGCTTGATGAATTTTGCTGTTGTCGCAGGAAAAGGCAGCCTCGTCTTGACCCTTTTCACAGCCGAGGTTCGCCTGCCCCTCGGTCTCCAGTGTGTAGAATCCGAAGTGCGAAAAGTAGTCAACGAAAGGTGCCAGTGCCCCGAACTGGTTTTCAATGGCATCACTGACGATCTCGTCGAAGTAGGGGGCCGAATCCAGGTTGATGAATAGCAATTTGAATTCCGCGGCACTGCTACCGCCCACCAGGGGACAATTCTGGATGCTGGCATAGTCGCCCGGCGATAACGAGGGTGACCCCGTGCCAGTATTACTGTCAGAGGGCGGGGGTTCATAGGATGGGGGTGGTGCCTGCCCCGGATCGGCATTTCCGCTGCTGGTGCTGCTGCGGTCTTCGTCGCCACCACCGCCGCCACCGCAGCCACTCATCAGGAGGACGACACAGATCAAAACGAGCGGGAGAAAGGCCCGCAACAGGGATGTAGGAATACTCTGGGACATGGGATTGGATTGCGGTTGCGTAAATATGGACTCTTGGTCATAGTCCGTTCGTTATTGGAATTTCTTACCACAATCCGTTGTGTATTTAATGTACAGCTACTGGCTTCCGGTGCAAAAGTGGGAGATTTTACGGCTGATATTTGATCAGCTCCAGCGCGAAGAGTGACTGATCTGTCAGCGGTATCCGGTCGTATACCTTGGCTGTGCGTGGGGCGAAATAGAATTGGAAAACGGTTAGTTTTGGAGAGATGAAATGAGAAATTTATTCCGGAAACACGTCATCAAGTGGGCGGTAGCCGCATTCAGTTTGATAGCGCTGCCTGTGCTGGCAATCGAGGCGGGCGACGATGCCCCCGATTTCGCGCTGCAGGCATCTGACGGAAAGACCTACCGACTGGCTGATTTCAAAGATAAGCAGGCAATCGTTATCGCCTGGTACCCCAGGGCGTTTACCAAAGGTTGTACCATCGAATGCAAATCCCTGGCCGAGAAGGGGCACCTGATCCGCGAGTACGATGTCACTTACTTTATGGCCAGCACCGATGAAGTGGATGAAAACACCAAATTTGCCGCAGAGCAGAAGGCGGACTTCCCGCTGTTGAGTGACCCCAGTGGCGAAGTGGCCGAAGCCTATGGGGTGAAAATGCCCGTGTTGAACATGGCCAAGCGGGTTACCTTTTATATCGGCAAAGACGGCAAAATCCTGAAAGTAGATAGTGACATCAAGCCAGCGACCAGTGCGGAAGACATGGCGCGTACCCTTGGTGAACTGGGTGTTGCTAAAAAGTCGTGAGCTGACACTTGTCCTGGGCCTTTAGAAGGCTGCAGGCTAAACGTAAAAGGGGCTGCAGTTGCGGCCCCTTTTTTTATTGGCGTTGCTATTTTTACTAGCGTTGCAATTTTATTGGTGATGTTGTCGCTATCGGTGCTCCATGATGAGCAGATCAATTACCAGCCACTGGTATCGGGATCGTCGTCACCCCAGCAATTTGCCGTTTCTGTATTGGCTGTGTGTTCCTGCTCCAGCAGGTGCCGCTCAAGCATCTCACCCTTCAACTCGATACCCGGCGTCCTGGTCTGCTGCGACGCTTCATCAATGATGGATAGCTTGTCCATGAAATCCCAGAAGCTGACAAATACCTTGTTCAGGGTGTCTTCGGGTGGTTCGGTACCTTGGGGCCAGTATCCCTGAGGACGGAAGGATAGATGCAGCATATGGTTCTTGGTTATTGGTGTGTAAAAGCTGAATTCCCTGTCTACGGAATAGCTGCCATGATCTGCCTGAAGCCAATTTCGCTGCTTAATATCGTGAAGAACTAGTTCTTTTTTGGATTTCGGGTAAAGAAAGTGTTCGGACGCTTCATCAGGGTCTGCCGCTACCTGGAAGCACGCTTCCGTAAACTGACTTAAATCCTTAAGGTTTGAAATACTTGGAAAGGCGTCAGGAGCCGGCCAGAGAACCCGTATTCTCAGGGAGCAGCTTCCAACGACATCTACTCCTTGATCAGAAGGTGAGTAGTGGCGCCACCAGATATCCGAAATATTCAGGTAGCTGATTTTAGGGCGATTGTTATTGAATGGCCTGGCGACGTTAATGAATAAATTGGGTTCATAGATACCATGATCATAGATGTCAGCCTGAAATCCAACGGCCTGGTCTTGAAATCGACTGTTTGCTTTTATCTGGCCGGAGAATATTAGCTGGACGCCCGATAGGTCGAAACAGCTAATCGAGCTATCTTCAAAAGCAATATAACTGAACTCTTCATTTATAGGGGGGGAGGGGAGCATGGACGCACTACCAGTTTAGATTGGCTGTAATTTTATTGAGCAACGACATGAAATTCAGGTTTGTGAAATTCATGATCTTGGACGGGTCGCTTGCAATTCCCTCTTGAAGACTCTTTGCTCTGACCAAAATATCGGAACACGGTCTTAGCTGGCTTTCCAGGCTGCTCCAGCTTTTGTCGTGAGCCTGCAAGCCGGCAATGGATGCCTCGATATTGGTCGCTTGATGATACTTGGATCCGTACCCATTCAGGCTCAGGGTTTTGCTGAACGTTGCTCTTAGCTTTTCAATGTCCGTGAGCATTAGCCCTATATTTGATCTTGGGTTTACAAAACTAAATTCATGATGAGAAAGCGACGTAACCCCTCTATCTTTTACAATTTTCAATGCACTATCAAGCAGCTTGGCGCCATGCTCAAAAACATACCATAGGTGCTTCTGGTCGGTGTCGGTCCAGTACTGTTTCTGGGTCTCTATTAAAATTTCTGCCAGATCTTCTGGGCCAGCTTTCCCCGGTTTGACCTTTTGTTCAGGCAATCTCCATGTGCCAAGATCATCGATGATATCAGTTGGGCAGAAGTAGAGTGAAAACTCGGAACCAAGGTCACTTCCTTTGATATTTTTTGCGAGGAAATCTGCCATGTTTTCCGCTGTGTTAGTGAGATCATATTTTTGTGACTCGGGATCATAATCTGCGCCAACGGTGGCAACCGTGTGTTGTATTTTTTTGTCTGTAGTCTCAAAGGGGGCCCAGGACCCGGATCGATACTGAATGTTGTGTAGACCGGGAAGGTGTTTTTCTCCAACATTCAGGGCCTGCTGGATATGGGTTATATAAACCCCATCCCCAAAACTATCCGGCGCTCCTGCCTGAAGCACGGAATAGGTAACGATCACACCCCCGCAATCCAAGCGGTGCTGGCTGGCATTGCTCTGGTTGGATTGGCTGCTAAGCCCGGCGGCTGAATTCTTCAGGCCGATCATGTTGGCAAGGCTCTGCTTTCCCCGGAAGGCGTCTTCGCGTACAAACTCCAGAAAGGGGGCCAAAAGGTCGGGGTTGATAAATACCCTGCGACCGTCTTTCCCTACGGTCTGATCACTAAAAAATAAGTATTGGTCAAAGCGCCGGGATACTGCCTGCTGCATCATTCTTCCTTGATGGTGGTGGGATAAAATCGCGCGTAATTCTATCCTCGCTACCGCAGCGGATGAATGCCGTTAGCGCTGTAATTTTGTGTAATTTGGAAAATTGTTTTGTACGGGTGTGCCGCTTAGGGGCGAGCGAATCATCAGGCACAAAAAAGGCCGCAAGGCGGCCGAACTTTTGGGGGGTCAAACATGGTAACCGCTTATGGAACGGTCGGGGGTTAATCCTTGTGCGGATTCATCGAAATGAGATCCAGTTTCTGCAGTTGTGGGATCGCTTTGTGCAGGGTTGTTTCTGTTGCATCGATTTCTTCCAGCAATGCGCAGAGGGCATCTGCATGGGATTCCAGTGTTTCAGCCTTTTTCTCGATGGCTTCTTCCGCCGCTTCTGCTGCGGCTTCGGCATCGCGTTCGATGCTGCGCCCACCGGTAAATACTGCTTTCATCGCGTGCCAGGCAATGGTGCCGGCTGATCTTTTGGCGAGCGCTTCTAATCGCGGTTCCAGTTCGCGCTCAAAGGTTTCTTCCAGCCCGGCATCGATTTCAGGGCCGCCCAGGGTGTAGACGTCACCATTCTGGTGAACCTGTGCCAGGAGTTTCTCTTTCAGCTGCTCCGAGTCACTAATGAATTCCAGTGTGTCCGGGTTATCCGGCCCTGCCAGGGCTGACATTGCAATGCCGACCCCATCCAGGGCGATATTCATGGCCTCTGCAGAAATCAGGGTGATTTCCCGTCCCGACTGGTGCAGCCCCTGCTGGTACTTTGCCATCAGTTGCTGTTGCTCCGGGCTGAGAATCAGGCCGTCGTCGCCTACCGCCAGCTGATCCGGGGCCCGGTAGGCAAACAGTAGCTGGTCCAGGTCGTCTGCATCGCGGGCCTCGATAAAGTCCGGGCCAACGGTGATGCGGTGATTGATGTTCGCATTGCACTGTTCACCGGTATCACTGCTGAGGTTGATCTGGTGTGCCATTGTGGCTGCCGGTGCGGCTATCAGGGCGGCGGCGAGTATGCAAGTCTTCTTCATTAACTTAACCCAATATGCTTGGTGGATGTCTTATAGGGGTAGGACGACACAAGGTTTATGGTTGGATGCACCCTGGATGAAATTTTTAGTGACTTTTAGTCCTGACAGAGAGCCCTAAAAGAGTCCCCTAAAAGAGGGCCCTGACGCAGCCACCTGACTTTCTTTCCCTGTTCCGGCCAATCAGGCCTCGGAATTCGATACCACATCTCTGGCACGCTTATTGCTCTACCTCTATCAACGGCATTCGCAATTTCTGCGTTTTGCCCTGCACCAAAAAGTACCCGTTGTTATCGATGTCTGATTTGTCTGCGCACTAGGTGTGTGCGTGGCACGGGGAGCTTTTGCCTGAAAAAAATAACGTTATGGCATTTGTAAAATAGAAAGGAGTTGCTCATGAAGCGGAAGTCCCTTAGTTGTGCAGTGGTAGCAATCATCGCCGGCAGCGCGGTAGCGCCGATGCAGCCCGTATTTGCGGAGGAGATCGAGGAGGTCGCCGTTACCGGGGTGCGTGGTAAACCCAGGTCCGTGGCGGACTCGCCGGTGCCGGTGGATGTTTTCAATAGTGAAACCCTGGAATCAGTTTCCTATACCGATACCAACGATGTACTGAAAACCCTGGTGCCCTCGTATAACGTATCGCGCCAGCCAATCAGCGATGGCGGTACCTTTGTACGCCCGGCGCAATTACGGGGTATGCCTACGGATAAAACCCTGGTGCTTGTGAATTCCAAGCGCCGGCATAGAGCTGCGCTGGTGCAAATCGGCGGCTCAGGTACCCAGGGCCCAGACATTGCCACGATTCCAAGCTCTGCACTCAAATCCGTTGAAGTGTTGCGCGACGGTGCGGCAGCTCAGTACGGTTCCGATGCCATCGCCGGCGTGATCAACTTTATTCTCAAGGACAACGCCGAAGGCGGCACTTTTAATGTGCAGGCTGGTGAATACAGTGAAGGCGACGGCTTCCAGACCACCGCGAATGGTAACGTCGGCATGCCGTTGGGGAGCGATGGTTTCCTGAGTGTTTCCGGTGAAGTTTCCCAGTCTGATTTTACTTCCCGCAGCGAGCAGTACTGTGAATCCTGGTTCTGTCTGAACGATCAGGATGCGGAGTTTATCGAAGCGGCAAAAAATGCGTCTCTGGAAGGGGATGTCGTGCAGCCCTGGGGCCAGCCAAACGCCGAAGCCGCACGTATATTCTTTAATGCCGGCTACGACCTGGGTGAGGGTAAAGAACTTTACGCATTCGGTAACTACTCCGAGAGCGAAGCCGACGGTAGCTTCTATTACCGCTATCCGAATAACGGCACCATTATGGACCTGCGGGAAGAAGATGGCTCCATTTATAGCCCGCTGGAAAAATTCCCCGGCGGCTTTACCCCGCGCTTTTTTGGTGAGGTAACCGATTACTCATTGGTCGGTGGCCTAAAGGGCGAGATGGTTTCCGGTCTGCTGTACGATTTCAGTGCGCGCTACGGCTACAGTGAAATTGACTACACCCTGAAAAACACCATTAACCCGTCCATGGGGCCGGACAGCCCGACCTCGTTCAAGCCGGGCAGCCTGGCGAACGAGGAAGTGCAGATTCAGGCCGACTTCTCCAAAGAATTGGATTTCGGCATGCATGCGCCAGTGGTTGCCGCATTCGGTCTCAGTTATATGGACGAATCCTATGACCTGACCGGGGGTGATGCAGCGTCCTATGAAGCGGGCCCACATGCCTCTTCCGATCCCTGGGGATTCTGTGATGCCGGAATGGCAACGGCCGCCGGGCTGGCTGTCATCGCTAACGGCTCCACACTGGACTGTAGTAATGCCGATGATCCCGTATATCAGGTAGTTGGGGTGGGTTCCAACGGCTTTCCCGGCTACTCGCCGGAATACTCCGGAAGCTACGCCCGCGATTCCTACGCTGTGTATGGTGACTTGAGTACGGATGTCAGCGAGCGGCTGTTCCTGCAGGCGGCGCTGCGTTACGAGGACTACTCCGACTTTGACGCCGAGCTGGTGGGCAAAGTGGCAATGCAATACGACCTGACCGAGTCCATTGGCCTGCGCTCTTCCATCGGTACCGGCTTCCGCGCGCCGACCCCGGGGCAGCAGGGTACGACCAATGTGTCCACCCGTCTGCCGAACGGCTTCCCTGTAGCCACGGGGCTGTTCCCGGCGAGTGGCGATGTGGCCGGTGCCCTTGGCGCTGAACCGCTGAAACCGGAAACCTCCACCAACTTTACCGTTGGTATGACCGCCGACTTTGATCTGTTGAGCCTGACCGTAGACTTCTACCGCATCGATGTCGATGACCGGACCTACGCGATCTCCACTCTGGATGTGTCCACGGATATGTCTACCGGTGGTGCCTACGACAACTACCTGGCGCTGGTTGACGCCGGCGTAGTGGGCGCTGAATCCATTGGTGGTGTCTTCTACTTTACCAACGCATTTGATACCAGTACCCAGGGTGTGGATGTGGTAGCGACATTCCCGGTCGCCTGGAGTGAAGACAGCGTGACCAACTTTACGGCATCGGTGAATTACAACAAATCCGAGTTCACTTCCAATCCGGATGAGTATCTGAATGCGGAAGATCAGTATGACTTCGAAAATTTTGATCCAAAACTGCGCGGTGCGGTAACCGCTACGCACGAAGTCGGGGATCTCTCACTGATGGCGCGCGCCAACTGGTATGGCAGTTACAAGAATTCCGAGAATGGTGACACTCTCGCGATTCAGAAATACGACCCTCTGGTGCAGGTGGATCTGGAAGGTAAATACCAGCTCACGGAAGCCGCATCCGTTAGTGTGGGTGGCCGCAATATCTTCGACAAGTATCCGGAAAAAGATGCCCTGGGCGATTACTGCTGTGGTGCACTTTATGCGAGTGATACTGTAGTGGACTGGCAGGGTGCCTTCTACTACATGGGTGTGCGTTACGATTTCTGATTTACGTCTTCTACAAACTTCTTTCCCCGCTTAATGCGGGGATTTTTTTGTCTGCTGTTTGGTGATGAGAGGTATCTCTGGTGATTTAGTGGGAGAAGGTATGGTTGCAGGAGAGAAGTAGCAGGAAAGAGGTAGCAGGAGAGAAGTAACAGACTGATCGCTGCCAGCAGCGGAGAGTAGATCGTCTTAGTGAGATTGCAGTGAAGGGATATTCCCAGAGTTAAGGGTGCCGCAAGTGGCGTAGTATTCCGGGCATAAAAAAGGCCAGCAATAATGCTGGCCAGTGGAGCGATTGTTTGAACGCTGTCTGCTATGACATGCGATTCAATACTTTCGGCAGGGCGGAAGTGTATTTTTCGACATCTTCCAGGAAGCCCATGCTCACGCGGGACCAGTTGTTGTAGTCCCGATAAATACCGCGGATCAATACGTTTTCCTTGGCCATCTCGGCGCGGAAGGTTTCCGCGTTCAGGTCCCCGAGGTTGACGAACATGAAGTTGGTGACGGACGGGAGAGCGGTCAGCCCATTCTCTTTCAGCGCAGCACTGACCATCTCGCGCGCTTCTTTTACCTTGGCCCGTGAGTAGTCCATAAATTTATGGTCTTCATAGCTGGCAATGGCCGCTGCCAATCCCGCCTGGTTCAAACCGTACCAGCCGATGCCAAAGCGCTCCATTTCCGCAATTTTTTCCGGCTGCGCGATCATGTAGCCAACGCGCATACCTGCAAGGCCATAAATCTTGGAAAAGGTGCGTGCAACAATAATATCGTGGCCCTGTTTGATCAGCGGGATCACGGTATTGGCATCGCTGTTGTCGGTCAGTTCGTTATAGGCTTCATCCGCCAATACGGTGCACTTTTTTGACGCCTTGATGCAGAAGTTGCGCATCGCTATCGGGTCTACCAGCATGCCGGTGGGGTTGTTCGGGTTGGTAACCTGCACCATGGAAATTGAATCATCGATGGCCGCGTACATGGCATCGAGATCAATGGCGAGGGATTCCAGTTTGGGCAGGCGCTTGATTTCGCCAATGTTCTGGACTTCCAGTACCCGCGAGGTAGTGTCCCAGAAAAGGTCAGGGCCGAGTATGTTGCCCTTGTGGCCAGCCACAATCGCCGCGGCCACCAGGCCGGCACTGGAACCGGAGCCGAGCGCGACATGCTCGGGCGTGAGTCCGTGGCGTTCGGCAATCATGGTTTTCAGGCGCATGACACTGTCGTAAACGTAATAGGCGCCTTTCTGGCTCGCCTCCATCATGGCTTTGAGCGCTGCCGGACTGGGGCCGTAAGGGTTTTCGTTCGCATTCAGCTTGGCGACCCCCGGGGGCGGTCCGTAGAGCGGCGTTGGCCGAATCATTTCCTTGGCCGATGCGCTGGCGGCACCGCCAATGGCGGCCGCGGAGAACGCCGCAGTGGCGCCCTGCAGAAACAACCTCCTGCTCAGTGATTTATGCATTATTTTGTTCTCCTGGTTGTGTGAACGGTCTTGTGTGGTCGTTGATGAACGACCATTTTTAAAATAAAAACGGCTCAGGCTTTGGCAAACATGGCCATGGAAACGGCAATCAGGTAAACCCCGAACAGGCGCTTCAGGTGCAGTTCATTCAGGCTATGTGCCCAGCGTGCACCAATAGGCGCCGAGATTATTGAAAATACGGAAATGGCAATAAGCGCAGGAATATTGATGTAACCAATCGAGCCCATGGGCAAATTCGGTGCGCCCAGCCCCATAATGAGGAAGCCAATGGCGCCGGGGAGGCCGATGAGAAAGCCGATACCGGATGCGGTGGCTACGGCCTGGTGCGCCGGGCGGTTGCACAGCACCATGGTCATCACGGTAATGGTGCCGCCGCCGATACCGAGCAGGGAGGAAAAACCGCCGAGAAAACTCGCCAGGCCAGCGCGGGCAATACCTGTCGGCATTTCCAGTTTGCCCTTGAGCCCGTCAAAAAGATTGGGGAAAAGGAAATAGATGGAATACATCAGGACGCCGGCCGCAAACACATAGACCAGGCTTTTACTGTTGGTGAAGGAGGCGATATAGAGGCCGGCAAAAACCCCCAGTACTATCCATATGGACCAGTCCCGCAGCACTTTAAAGTCCACGGCTCCGCGCTTATTGTGCGCCTGTACCGATCTTGCCGAAGAGACCACGATGGATGCCAGTGAGGTACCTACTGCCACGCGCATCATTTCATCGGTAGCACTGTGTAGAAAGGGGAAGACCGCCAGCAGTGCCGGCACCACCACAAACCCGCCTCCGTTGCCAAATAAACCCGCCGTTATTCCGGCGATAAGGCCCGCTGCACAGAGCAGCAAGATAAACAGTGATACTTCTTCGATGCTCATAGACACTCCGCTAGCTCTTCGTTGAACAAAGTCTAAAAAGCATTAAACGTGCCAATAGTCCCGCGGCCGGGTTGTGCTGCGATGAATGGAATTTCCGTGAGGGTGGGGCGAATCTGGGCGCCATCACAATCTTGGTTGGTGGGATCAACGCAACGGAAGAATTGTTGGCTGTCACTGTGGCCACCGCGACGACTTGCCCCGAAAGTGTGATTCGGACAGGGCGATCTGCCGAATCCCGGTGTTGCGGTTTACTGTCGAGGCGCGAGTGGTAATCTCTACGGTTTAATAATGCACAACAAAGGTTTTTGGGGGGATCAATGCTAACGAGGTTACTCTTTGCCGCGCTGCTGATATCCAGTTTGTCCGCTGAGGCGGCGAGCATCGGCGAAATCACCAGCGGTATGAAAAAGCAGCAGGGGCTGTACGATTTCTACTGGGATAGTAAAGAAGGTCGGGTTCTACTGGAGCTGGACCACTTTGACCAGGATCTGCTGTTTGTTACTGGCCTGGCGCAGGGCCTGGGATCCAACCCGGTGGGCCTGGACCGCAATCAGGCCGGCGAGAGCCGTCTGGTGCGATTTGAGCGGGTGGGCAACAAGGTATTGCTGCACCAGCGCAATCTCGCTTACCGCGCCGAATCCGACAACCCGGCCGAGCGCCAGGCGGTATCGGAAGCATTCGCCTCTTCGGTGCTATGGGGCTTCACAGTACTGGCGGAAGAGGGCGGTGCGGTACTGGTGGACTTCACGCCTTTTCTGCTGAGCGACCAGCACGGCATTGCCCAGCGCCTCAAAGACACCAAGCAGGGCAGTTACAGCATCGATGGCAGCAAGTCTTCCATTTACCTGCCGAGAACCAAGAGCTTCCCCAAAAACACGGAATTTGAAGCGCAGCTGACATTCACAGGCAGTGAACCGGGTAACTACCTGAAGGAAGTGGTTCCTACGCCGACACTGGTGACCTTGCGCCAGCATATTTCACTGGTGGAGCTGCCGGATAACGAATACCAGCCCCGCCAGTTCCACAGCAATAGCGGCTATTTCCCGCTGACCTATCGCGACTATGCGACGGCGATCGATCAGCCGATGGATCAGCGGCTGATTTTCCGCCACCGCCTGCAGAAGCAACCCGGTAGCGATGAAGTGGTGGAGCCGATCGTTTACTACGTGGACTCCGGTGTACCGGAGCCGGTGCGCAGTGCCCTGATCGAGGGCGCAAGCTGGTGGAATCAGGCCTTCGAGGCCGCCGGTTTCAAGAATGCCTTCCAGGTAAAAGTGCTGCCGGAGGACGCCGATCCGTTGGATGTGCGCTACAACGTGATCAACTGGGTGCACCGTTCTACCCGAGGCTGGTCCTACGGTTATTCCGTCTACGACCCGCGTACCGGGGAAATTCTCAAGGGTAATGTCACCCTGGGCTCCCTGCGTGTGCGCCAGGATTTTCTCATTGCCCAGGGCCTGTTGCAGCCCTACGTCCAGGAGGACGCCGATACGCAAGCGCTGCAGGATATGGCGCTGGCCCGTATTCGCCAGCTGTCTGCCCATGAGGTGGGCCACACCCTCGGACTGGCCCACAACTTTGTGGCGAGTACCGAAGGTCGCGCTTCGGTAATGGATTACCCGGCGCCGCTGGTGACTCTGGATGGCGATGCGCTGAAATTACAGCAAGCCTACGACACCGGTATCGGTGCCTGGGACAAACTGGCGGTCCGCTACGGGTATGGTGTTACCGACAACGCGCAGGAGCATCAGTATTTGGCCGCGGTTATCGATGATGCCCGTGATCAGAAATTGCGTTTTATCTCTGACCCGGATTCCCGCTCCATCAATAATGCCCACGGTTCTTCTCACCTGTGGGACAACGGCGGCGATGTGTTGGATGAGTTTTCCCGCATGACAGAGCTGCGCCGTTACGCACTGGATAATTTCAGTCGTGCGGCAAACCGTTCGGATACGGTACGCTCCTCCCTGGATGAAACCCTGGTGCCAGTGTATTACGGGCATCGCTACCAGGCGGAAGCGGTCGGCAAGTTGATTGGTGGCCTGGAGTACGATTACCTCTACAATAACGCCGATCCGGAGAGCTATACCCTGGTGCCAGCGAACAAGCAGCAGCAGGCGATCGATGCCCTGGTCTCGACGCTGCAGCCGGAATTTCTGACCCTGCCAGAAAAGGTACTGCAACTGCTGCCGCCGAAATCCTACGGTTACAGCCGCACCGGTGAGAGCTTCCCGGCCTATACCGGTGTCGCGTTTGATGGGATTGCGATGGCGGAAGCGGCGGCAGGCCACACTTACGCGATACTGCTTGATCCGGAGCGCGCCGCCCGCCTGCAGGAGCAGCAGGCCCGTCGCGGTGAAGGCCCGGGCTTCAATACCCTGCTGGCCCAGCTGACCGAGCAATCGCTGAAGCGCGAAAAATATGACGGGCTAGAGGCGGCAGTACACCAGCGGGTGAATCACGTCTATATCCACCGCCTGATGCTGCTTGCCAGCGACAAAAAAGCGCCGGAATCCGCCCGTGCGCGTGCCAACTTTGAGCTGGCAAAATTCCAGCACGCCATTGGTGAAATGAAACTTTTTGGCGATGATCCCCTGGGATACAACGCGCACTACTTCAATGAAGCCAACCGCATAGCCGCGTTTATGCAGGGGGATTTGAAGGTGGACGCGGGTGATGTGAAAGCAATACCGCCAGGGTCGCCGATTTGAGCGGCTAACCGATTCTTTGTGAACGCAATAAAAATGCCGGCAATATTGCCGGCATTTTTATATTCCCATCGACCTGATTGAGTGCGACCGCGAGGGTTATCCACGAATAAACTGTGATTTCCTGATCCAGTGTTTGCCACGATAGTTCCGCGTGGGTGCGGAAGTGGTTTTGGCCCAGAAGTAATCCCGGTTGAACTGGAACTCTACATCGTAACCCTCGGCCAGGGCGGCCAGGGGCATGGCCTGCCAGTTGGATTGGCGGCGCTTGCTGGTTGCCTCCAGCAAATACTCAGTATTGTCCACAACGGCGACCACCCAGGCATGGCCGTCGCCGTTGTATGTGCCCAGAGCAACCCGGGCATCGACCCCCAGGTTAATCAGCCAGTCGGCCAGCAGTATGGCGTGGTCCTCACAGTCACCGCGCTTCTGATAATAGGCCTGGCGGGAGGTCTGCCAGATATCGGCGAGCCCTGCATATTGCAGGTGGTCGTACTGGTACTCCTTGCGAATGGCGAGGGTGTAGAGGGGAACCCAGAGTGCCTCGGTATCGAAGGGCTGGAAGCCAACCAGGTAGCTGTTGGCAAAGTGGTGCAGGCTGTCGAGACCGCGGGCGGAGGCAGTGACGGATTCAAGTCCCTGCCAGTTCCATACGGAGATATAGCCGCTCTCTTCGGCAGATCTTTTTCCAATCGCTCCTTGCACCATGCTTTCCGTGAGGGGCGAACTGCTGCCGCTGACCACAACCGTGCCCCGCTGGCTGTCTATATGTGTCTCCTCCGCGGATCCCAAGGGCGCGCTGCGGATACTGGCTACCAGCGAAGCCTGCTCCCGCTGCTGGGTCCATTGCTGTTGCAGCAGTTTCGGCACCATTAGTAGGGCACCTAGCACGATACCGATGAGCAGTAGACGCACCGGACTAACCTCAGCCCTTGAGCCCGAAGGAAATGATCAGTGCCACAAACATCAGGATGGTGGAGGCAAAGATTGCGACGGCCATATTGCCGTTCTTCAGCTCCGCTTCAATGTCTACATGCTTGAGTAGCTTCTTGTCGATCACCAGCAGCGCCACCATGCCGATAAGTAGTGCCAGCAGGGTGTAGAGCAGGTTCAGGCCGAGATTGAACAGGGTGGCGGTCAGAAATTCAGATTGCACGGTTGTTTATCCTGAGGGTAATTCGAAGGTGGCTATTGGGCCCCATTAGAAGGGTCTTATTAGACCACAAGTCTATGTTGATTGGCGCGCCGCCAACGTCGTTCTAATGCGTTCTGGTATCGGCAATTGAACAGGCCTGACTGATCAGTTAGGGAAAGGGAAATTCTGAAATCATCTAAGGGAAACGCTGTTTCATTTTTGACGTCTGCTTCGCGCCGGCTTGCTCGCTTTGGCAGGGGTTTAAGTACGGGATGGTAGCCTTGCTGACGATGATGAGTGCGCTGAAATGAGCCGGCGTTTTATCGCCACGAATCTTGTTGGGAAGGGACCGACCGGGGAATAGACTTCGTGGCACATCCGAAGAGGAGGTAAACCAAATGCGTTATCTTATGCCCGTCGTTCTGTTCTGTGCTGTAGCGGGTTTTGCTCAGGCGGAAGACCAAATGACTCAGCTCCCTGCTGGGGCGTCCGAAGTGCAGATTATGGGTAAAACCTATTGGCACAGTGGCGATAACTTCTATCAGTTCAATGAACAAACTGGTCTTTTCTATCAGGTTCCTCAGCCTACCGTTCAGGCTCATAAGGATCGTCTGTCACAAGCGCATATGTATCAGCGCAGCCAGACCCTTCCTGCGACTAACCTGACTGGTGACCAGATTGAAGGTTGTCGTAACTCCGCTGCGGATAAATCCAATGAAGTGCCCAACCGGGGCAGCAGCGTGTACATCAATGAGTACAACAAGTGCATTACTGACCTGCAAAGTCAGTAACCGCCTGAGAAAGGATAAAAAGGTTTACCGGGTTACCGGTAAACCTTTTTTATTGAACAAATTTTATTGAACGAATTCCGATAATTCGAGCTGCGTTAGCCGGCCACTATCCACTGGGGTGCAACTTGGTTGAAGTCCAGTGCCATGGTCACGCTCAGAGCGGTTATGGTGATAATCGAAAACCCGAAAACCTGCCGCGCCCAGCCATGGACGTCAACGTCTTTGCGGTAACCGCGCAACGCCATCGCCAGCCACCAGAAACTGGTGGTACAGGCCACCGTCATAAACGCTGTACCGGTATAGCCATTCAAAGGCAGCAGAATACTGGTGAGGGCGAACACTGCAATATAGAGCACGATATGCAGTTTTGCCTTGCTGATGCCCTGTGCAACCGGTAATACCGGGATATTCGCCGCCTCATAGTCGCGATAACGGAATATAGCAATCGCATAGGAGTGTGGCATTTGCCACAGGCAGAACATCACCAGCAGGATCAACGCTGCAGCGTCACAGGCTCCGGTCACCGCGCAGTAGCCCACCACCGGCGGCACCGCACCGGACAGC
Organism: Microbulbifer sp. ALW1; assembly: GCF_009903625.1. NCBI lineage: Bacteria > Pseudomonadati > Pseudomonadota > Gammaproteobacteria > Cellvibrionales > Microbulbiferaceae > Microbulbifer > Microbulbifer sp. ALW1. Next base: position 1,132,122 of record NZ_CP047569.1, read on the forward strand.
GCGCCCACCAAGGTGCCGTAAACGGAGTTGCGCTTCATATACAGACTGTAAGCCCCTACATAAACCGCAAATCCGAGTGCCGCGAAAGCGACGGCAACGGCGTTTGTGTAAAACGAGAGCAGCGCAAAGCCCGCAATGCCGAGCGACATGCCGAACAGGAGCGCTGCCCGCGCGGCCAGGGCACCGGTGACGGTGACCCGGTTGCGGGTCCGTTGCATGCGTGCATCGATGTCGCGGTCGATGTAGTTGTTGATGGCGCAGCCAGAGGCCACGATCAGCGACAGCCCGGTCACCGAGGCCATAAACAGCCCCCAGTCGATCTCGCCGCGGGCGGCGAGGAAGAATCCCCCCGCTACCGAAATGAGATTGCCGGCGATGATGCCCGGCTTGGTGACGGCGAAGTATTTCGATAAATGCTTGAACACGGCCATTACCTGAATCGTGGTAAAAGCATCAATGCATCATCATGGCGTTGGAGGCGTAGATGATCCACACCGACAGCCCAACCACCATCACGATGATCAATGCAGTAAACAGGAAGGCGAAGGTATTCGCGCGTCCTGCGATGGAGAAGTTGAGGTGCAGAAAATATTTCAGGTGCACTACCACCTGAACAATCGCCATCACTACCACCAGCCAGATGCTGGTGGCTTTGTCGAATTGCCCGGTCATCACCGCCCAGAATGGAATGGCGGTGAGTATGACCGACAGCACAAACCCCACCAGGTAGGATTTGACACTGCCGTGATCGGCCGCGTGTTCATGTCCGGAATACAAATCAGACTGTGCGCTCATTACAGAACCCCCATCAGGTAAACCACGGAAAATACACACACCCAGACGATATCCAGGAAGTGCCAGAACAGGCTCAGGCAAGACAGTCGGGTGATGGTCTGCTGGCCGAGGCCGCGCTTCACTACTTCGATCATCATTATCGCCATCCAGATCAGGCCGGCGGTCACGTGCAGGCCGTGCATGCCGACCAGGGCGAAGAACGAAGACAGGAAGGCGCTGCGCGACGGGCCGTTGCCCTCGGCTATCAGGTGGTGGAATTCATTCACTTCCATGCCGATAAACACCGCGCCGAAGGCGAATGTCACCGCCAACCAGCCGAGGGTGGCGGCTCTGTTCTGGCGATGCGCGCCGATCATGGCGAAACCGTAGGTGATACTGCTGAGCAGCAGCGCCGCGGTTTCGATGGCCACGTAATCCAGTTCGAAAATATCGCGTCCGGATACGCCGCCGGCGGTGTTCATGAACAGCACCGCGTAGGTGGCGAACACCGAGGCGAACAGCAGGCAGTCGGTCATCAGGTAGAGCCAGAAACCGAAAATCGTGTTCTCACCTGAGTCATGATGATGTTCGTGGTGATGGTGATCGTCGTGGTGATCGGACGCCGCAGTGGCGCCCTGTGGTATTTGAGCTATCGCGGTCATGCGGACACCTCTTCAATGGTTTCTTCGTTTGCCTTTTTGCGGCGCTTCGCCGGCGTTGCCTGGCCGTGACCAGGGGTGGCTGCCGGTGCGGGATTGATATGGCGCAGATGGGCATATTCGATACGCGCGATTTCATCCGGCTGCACGTAGTAATCCACATCTTTCGCATAGGCACGCTGCAGCAGGAACGCGACCACCGCCACCAGGCTCGCGGCGGCCAGCCAGGTGATATGCCACACGGCGGCAAAGCCGAAGGCAGTGGCGGCACCGGCGATTAAAATGCCGGCAGCGGTGTTTCTCGGCATGTGGATGGGCGCGTATTTGGCGGGGCGCTGGTAGGCGGTGCCGTTTTCTTTCATTTCCGTAAAGGCATCGATGTCGTGCACCTGTGGCAGCACCGCAAAGTTGTAGAACTGCGGCGGCGAGGCGGTGGACCACTCCAGGGTGTGACCGTTCCAGGGGTCACCGGTGAGGTCGCGGTTCTGCTCGCGGTCGCGGAACGCCAGGTACAGCTGCACAAATTGCAGCACGATGCCGACAAGGATCACGACGGCACCGGCGCAGGCGATATACAGCCAGAGATTCCAGTCGGGGTTGTCGGTGTGGTTCAGGCGACGGGTCATACCGAGGAAACCGAGCACGTACAGCGGCATAAACGCCATGTAGAAACCGACCTGCCAGCACCAGAACGACGCCTTGCCAATGCGCTCGTTCAGATGAAAGCCCATGGCTTTGGAGAACCAGAAGGCAAAGCCGGCCAGGTAACCGAACACCGCACCGCCGATGATGGTGTTGTGGAAGTGGGCGATCAGGAACAGGCTGTTGTGCAGTACATAGTCCGCCCCTGGCACCGCCAGCAATACGCCGGTCATGCCGCCGATGGTGAAGGTCACCATAAAGCCCAGGGTCCAGAGTACCGGTACCGTCATGCGCAGGCGCCCTCGGTACATGGTGAACAGCCAGTTGAATAATTTCACCCCGGTGGGTACCGCGATGATCATGGTCATGATGCCGAAGAAGGCATTCACATTGGCGCTGGAGCCCATGGTAAAGAAGTGGTGCAGCCACACGATAAACCCGAGGATGGAAATCGCACCGCTGGCCCACACCATGGACTTGTAGCCGAACAGGCGCTTGCCGGTAAAGGTGGAAATCACCTCAGAGAAAATACCGAAAGCGGGCAGCATCAGGATGTATACCTCGGGGTGTCCCCAGGCCCAGAACAGGTTGATATACATCATGGCGTTGCCGCCGAGATCGTTGGTGAAGAAGTGAAAGTCCAGGTAGCGGTCGAGGGTCAGCAAGCCCAGTACCGCGGTCAGGATCGGGAAGGAGGCCACGATCAGCACGTTGGCCCAGGTACAGGTCCAGGTGAAGATCGGCATATCCATCAGCTTCATGCCCGGCGCGCGCATCTTGAACACGGTTACCAGGAAGTTCACCCCCGTCAGCAGGGTGCCGACACCGGAAATCTGCAGTGCCCAGATGTAGTAATCCACTCCCACACCGGGACTGAACGACAACTCCGACAGCGGCGGATACGCGAGCCAGCCGGTCTTGGCGAACTCGCCGAGGCCGAGGGAAATGTTGATCAGGATGGCGCCGCCCGCCGACAACCAGAAGCTCAGGTTGTTCATGAACGGGAAGGCCACATCGCGCGCGCCGATTTGCAGCGGCAGCACAATGTTCATCAGACCGATCATGAACGGCATCGCCATGAACATGATCATGATCACCCCGTGGGCGGTGAAGATCTGGTCGTAGTGTTCCGGTGGCAGGTAGCCGGCTGCACCGTTAGTAGCCATGGCCAGCTGGGTGCGCATCATGATCGCGTCGGAAAAACCGCGGATCAGCATGATCAGCGCGAGCAGGATATACATCACCCCGAGGCGCTTGTGGTCGACGGAAGTGATCCAGTCAAACCACAGGGTGTTCCACTGCTTTGCGCGGGTGATGGCGAGCGCGATGAGAACGCCGGCAATGCCGACCACCGCGAGGGTGCCCATGATGATGGGCTCGTGATAGGGAATCGCTTCCCAGGATAATTTACCGAGCAGATTCATTTTTATTCCTCCGCCTTGCTGTTGTGTGAGCCGTTATGTGGGCCGTTGTGCATGCCTGGCATGGAAGCGGTGTCGTGCTCCCCGTGGTGATGGGCCGGCGCCTTGTTCCAGGTGTTGTAGTGCTGCATGTACTTGAACATGATCTGGTGGAAGAGCCCGTCGCTGACCGCGCTGAAGTATTCCACCGGGTGGTTTTCACTGGGCTCGGCCAACTGTGCGTAACGCGAGTTGTCCAACGTTCCATGACCGCGTTGCATGTCGCTTGCCCAGCGCTCGAATGCCGCTTCATCCACCGCCCTGGTTTCGAAGTGCATACCGGAGAAGCCTTCACCGCTGTAGTTGGCCGAGAAGCCCTCGAAGGTACCCGGCTCATTGGCGATCAGGTGCAGCTTGGTCTCCATACCCGCCATCGAATAAATCTGGCTGCCCAGCTGTGGGATGAAGAAGGAGTTCATGGTCGACTCGGAGGTGATTTTGAAATTCACCGGTCTGTCGGTGGGGATCACCAGCTCATTCACCGTAGCAATACCCTGCTCCGGGTAGATGAACAGCCATTTCCAGTTCAGTGACACCACTTCCACGGTGAGCGGTTCGCGCTCGTGGTCCAGCGGTTTGTAGGGATCGAGACTGTGGGTAGAGCGCCAGGTGATGACGCCGAGGATGAGCACGATCACCACCGGCACCAGCCATACGGTGGCTTCGATCTTGGCGGAGTGGGCCCACTTGGGCGCGTAGATTTCATGTTCCCGCCCCTCGCGGTATTTCCACGCGAAGTACAGGGTCATGACGATCACCGGAATCACCACCAGCAACATCAGCAGGGTGGAGATGATGATCAGATTTTTTTCGTCGACACCCACTTGTCCCTTGGGGTCGAGCACGCCGCCGTCGCATCCCGCCAGTGCAAGCACGGCAGCAGACAGCGCAGCGTTTCTGAGGCTACGAGTTAACACGAGGAGCATTCCTCTCGGCATGGAGATTGACAACAACTACCTGGGGTAGTCAGAGAGGCGCTGACAGATTGCGAACGAACAGGTCCCCCGTCCCGATGCCAGAAACAATCAGGTCACAGGTTTATTTTTCGAAGAAAAATATCAGCGCGAATGGACTGAACAGGCCGAACCTGTAAAGACCATATGCGTTACGCGCGGAAAGGGGGAGCTCGGGAGGTGTGGGCGGAGCGGTGTGCAGAGCACAGTGCCGGAGTCGGCGGTTGTAGTGCGCGAAGAAAACGTTTGAAAACGGTGCGCAGACTTCTGAAAAAACTGAGCAACAGCTGCAGCCAGAAGTGCCGGAAAATGAAAATACTGGTAATCAGCAGCGCCGCACTGGCGAGCGCGATAATGGTTTCGGAGGTAATGCCGCTTTCGAGAATTGGCAGAAGCTCGGAGGGTGTCGGCGGAAAACCGAATTGCAGCAGCAGGCTGGAAAAACCGAAGAAGGCGCTGCCCAGGAGCCAGAATACAAATACCGCCCTGACCCGAGGGTCCAGGTTTGCCGGAAGTATTCCGGGGGCATTGGTATAGTGTCTGATCGCTTTCAAAAACTCATCCAGCGGGTAACGCTTGCGGTAAATCGGCACCCCCGAGAGGGGCGCTTGGGTCTGCGGGCAGCTCTCGTAGTCTCCTGTTGGCTCTCTTGGTCACGGGAGTCAAAGGCTGGCTACGGCTGCGCGGCGAAGCCTACCAAACAATGTCCGGGGGCACAAAGAGAAACGGTATACCGAATGGTCAATAAGCCGGACTGCGCATTGGAATGCTCAATAGGCGCGGCGGATCAGTTCGATACCCGGTTCTATGGCGCGGCGCCACGCCAGCGCGGTTTCTTCGCTAAAGTCCGGATCGTATTTTCTCAGGGTGGCCAGCAGGGCGTCCAGCCACAGGCCATACCACTCCGGGCGGATGTTGTAGCCGCTGCGGGAGTGGCTGCAACCCAGTGCGCGCAGCTTGGTATCCGCCATACCGCGGGCGTGCAATACCAGCTGCATGATGCCGTTGCGCAGGAGGTGGCGCTGGGCGGCCATGTCCGTGTCCACGAACAGGTCGCGAATCTCGGTTGAGCTGCCCATAAACTGGTCGTAAAAATCGATAAAGAAATGTTCGTTGTTACAGCAGCGTCCATAACTCTGAAACACCACATCACTATCGGCATTCCCCATACCGGAACTCCCTGTTTTCTAATCTATTGAATACGGTTGGCGGTACACCGTGTTAATGCGCGTCGCTTGTTGAGGCGAGGATTCTAGAGGGAGGGGTTGTAGTGAAATTTGATCTGGATCAAGACGGGCGCTCAAATTGATCTGGATCAATTTTATCGAGCGATATTTTTTCTCTGCAGGAGGCGTTCTACAGGGGTAAAAGAAAAAGGGCAAAAGAAAAGGGGCCGATATCGGCCCCTTCTGGTTTGGCTATTGCCGATTAATTACAGTTTTTGCCCTTGCAGGGCTTGCCGCCGCCGCTGCCGCCACCGCTGCTGCCGCCGGAGCTACTGCTACCTGAGCCGCCACCACAGCCGTTGGCGGTGAGATAATCCACCGCATCCTTGGCCTTCACCAGACCGAAACCGTAGGCGTTATCCCGTCCTGCGGTACCCAGATCTTCCGCCGTGCTGGTCAGCGCGGAGCGGATTTCGCTGGCGCTGCAGCTGGGGAAGTGGCTCCATACCAGCGCGGCAACACCGGCTACATGGGGGGTGGCCATCGAGGTGCCATTGAAATACGCATAGTCGCTGGCTTGGATGGCAAGGCTGGCGCTGCTGCCAATCTGGCCGAGCAAGGTAGCGCCGTCGGTATCGGAAATCCCCGCAGACGGAATACCGGTTGCGGTTTCACCGAGGGTGCCAAACAGCATGCCGGGCTCATTGTTGTAGACCACCGCGGCGACACCACCGCCGGCTTCACAGGCCTGGACCTTTTCCGCGAAGCTGATATTGCCGCGGGAAATCAGGCACACCTTGCCGCTGGCATCGGCACAGGCTGCTTCACCCAGGCCGCAATCCATCAAGGCACCACTGGCGCTGCCCTGAGGGCTGCCTTCCATACCGGAAGCTTCTATCGCATTGCCAGCCACAGAGAATGTGGTGGAAAGACCCATGCCCACGGGTACGGAAGACAGGACGTCCACGCCGGGCCCGGAGAGCTCTACCTGATCGGTCTGCTGGGAGAAGTCGGCGACCATCTTATTGCTGTCGACGGCCGCAACTGAGACCACGGAATCGTAGGATGCCGGATAGGAGTGACGGGTGTTGCCGTCGTTACCGGCCGCGGCAATGGAGAGAATGTTCTGGTTGTTGTACAGATCAGCAAAGGCCCGATCTTCAGCGCGGGATTTCATGGTGCCGCCAAGGCTCATATTGATGACGCTGGCACCATTGTCGGCACAATCCTGTGCTGCCGCGACCAGAGATGATGAGTAGGCCCAGCCGTCGGCGCCAAAGACCTTGACGATGTAGAGATTGAGGTTGCTGTTCGGGTTTACCCCGACGACGCCGGTACCGTTCCCGCCGATGGCGGCGATGGTGCCGGCAACATGGGTGCCGTGGCTGTTCTCATCGGTGTACCAGAAGCCAGTGCCCGAATCGTTACTGCCATTCACGTTATTCCCTGCCAAGTCCTCGTGATTGAGGTCGTAGCCGGAGTCGATGATACATACGGTCTGGTTGCCGGCCATGGCATCGCTGAGCAGGTTGGCCTGTACCATCGGAATGCCGAAGGGCGTGGTTTCCGCCATCGGGTAGCGCTTCACATCCTCTTCCACGTATTCCACATTGGGGTTATTGCGCATTGCGGTGAGGGCTTTTTGCGGGAGGTTGGCGGCCATGGCGTTGTGTTTTTCCAGGGCCAGTGCCGAGCGCCCGCCGTTCTTTTCCATCATCGCTTTTACGGCCGGGCCTTTACCCTCTTTGAATTTGACGATGTAGCGCTCATCCGCGGCGCTGGCCTGGACGGCGACAGCAAGGGCCAGCGCGCCGAATGTTAGGGATGAAAGGGTTTTTCTCATTGTTATGAAGCTCCAATATGGGCTGCTACTTCTTATTGTTAAAGGTTTTGCTGGCTGCAGCAGTGCCTGAACCGGTACAGACGTACAGCCGGTAATGAAAATCTAGCAGCTTTTACTGGCGTTCCAATTGTGGAATGAGGCAAGTGTGGATAAGTAAGCAAATTCCGTTTTTCAGGATGAAAAACGCGGCAATCTGCTGGAGGTTATGAGGTGGTTGCTCGTTATGGTTAAAAGGAGGAATACACTAATTGGTACCATCGTTCCTCTTGCTGGTTTGGCGCGAAATTACGCGTTCAGTGGCAAATTTCTGCGTATCAAACGCTACAGGGTACACAGCAAAAAAAGGGCCGCGGTATAAACCGCGGCCCTTTTTTTGTAATTACATATTGTAGTTACAGTTTATAGCTGCAAAGATTGCGGCTACTTGCTCAGCTGTCGCCAGCGACAGGCTTGCCGTCAGCATCCAGCTCGGCGATGGTGCCGATTTCCAGCGCTGCTACCTTGTCGGCGATTTTTTCCTTATCGCCCACAATCACCCACACAAACTGATCCGGCTTGATGGTCTGCTTCGCCAGCTCGTGTACCCGCTTCAGGTCGATACCGCGTACCTGCGCCGCGTAGCCGTCCATATAGTCCAGCGGACGCTCGTAGGTGACCAGTGAAGACAGGGCACCGGCAACGGAATTGATGGTCTCAAAACGACCGGGCAATTCGTTGATGCGCTTGTCTTTCAGTTTCTGCAGCTCGTCCGCTTTGGCCGGGTTGCCGCCAATGTAAGCCCGCAGTTCCTTTTGTAGTTCCGCCAGGGATTCACTGGTTTTGTCGGTCTGTACCGGTGCGTACACCAGCAGCGGTTGCTGGCCTTTGGCGCCGGTCAGGAAGGAGTAGGCACCGTAAGCCCAGTGCTTGTCTTCCCGCAGGTTCATATTGATACGCGCGGTAAAAGTGCCACCGAGAATGTCGTTCATCATGTGCAGGGTTTCACGCTCGGCAATTTTCTCCGAGGGTGCCAGCAGGCCGCCGATGATGATGGACTGCTCGGATCCCGGCTTGTCGATCAGGTAGACGCTGGATTTCTCCGGCAGTGCCACCTTGGCCAGGTTTTTCACTGGTTTTGCACCTTGCGGTGCCGTCCAGTCGGCGAAGTGCTGCTGCAGTTTTTCCTGCAACTGCGGCATGGTGATGTCACCGGCCACAATCAGGGTGGCGTTGTCCGGGCGCAGCCAGCTCTGGTGATAGTTCACCAGGTCGTTGCGGGTGAGTGAGGCGATGGACTCTTCGGTGCCGCTGCCGGTAAATGGAATGCTGTAGGCGTGGTCGTCACCGTACAGCAGCGGCGGCAGGTTGCGCAGGGCCATCTGTACCGGTTTGGTTTTTTCCTGTTGGATACCGGCAATCCAGCGGCTGCGCTTGCGCTCGATTTCTTCATCCGCAAACGCCGGGTTCAGCAGTACATCTGCAAACAGGCCGAGAGATTCGTCCAGGTTGCTGGTGAGTGCATTCAGCGTGACGCTGGAGGAATCCAGGTCAGCATCGGTGCCAATGCGGGCGCCGAGCATCTCTTCTTTGGCACTGATTTCCAGCGCGCTCAGGTGGCTGGTGCCTTCCTTCATCATCGACATGGTGTAGCTGGACGTACCCAGTTTTGCACCCTGGTCGGCAGCGTAGCCGGCATCAAACTTGAGCTCCATGTTTACCACGGGCACCGAGTGGCGCTCTGCCAGCACGATCTTCAGGCCGTTGGCCATTTCCGCAGTCTGGATTTCCGGGAAGGGTACCGAGGGGAAGTCGCCGAGTTCCGGCAGCTTGCTGCGGTCGGCACCGGCCTCTGCGGTTTTGTATTCCGGGAAGGGGTGTACTTCCAGGTTGTGATCACCGCTGGCGAGCCAGTTATTGGCCGCGGCTTTCACCTGGGCCGAGGTCAGTTGTTGCTTTTCTCCGAGGCTTTCAAGGTAGGCGTTGGGGTCGTTGAAGTAGAGTTCACCGCGGGCCAGGATTACGCCCTTGCCGCTCCAGCCGCCCACCTGTTCCAGGTCGCGGGCATAGGAGGAGTACTCACTCATGTTGACCCGCGCCAGCTCGGCGTCGGTGGGACCCTGCTCGAGGAATTTCTGCAGCTCTTCATCAATCGCCGCTTCCACCTTTGCCAGGTCAACGCCGGGCTTGGCATCGGCAATGATCTGGAACATGGAGGCCAGTTCGAATTCGTACAGCGCCACATTCACACTGGTGGCAATCTGGTCTTCATACACCAGGCGCTGGTACAGGCGGGAGTTCTTGCCATCACCCAGTACCGAGGCCGCAACGCTGATGGCTTCTTCATCGGCGTGACCGAGGTTGGGAGTATTGAATACCTTGTACAGGCGAGACTGGGCAACGCGGTCGTACATGGTTTCGCGGCTGGACTGGTCGCGCTTGGCGATCCAGGAATCTTTCTTCGCCAGCGGCGGGCCCGCGGGAATATCACCGAAGTATTTTTCGGCCTTGGCTTTGGCAGTTTCCAGGTCGATATCGCCGGCCAGTACCAGCACGGTGTTGGCCGCGCCGTAATAGGTTTTGAACCACTCGTGTACATCGTCAACGCTGGCCGCGTTCAGGTCTTCCATGGAGCCGATGGTGGTCCAGGAATAGGGGTGACCAGCGGGGAAGATGGACGCCTGCAGTTTTTCCCACACTTTACCGTAGGGCTGGTTTTGGCCCTGGCGCTTCTCGTTCTGCACTACGCCGCGCTGCTCGTCCAGTTTCTCCTGGGTAATGACGCCGAGCAGGTGGCCCATGCGGTCTGACTCCATCCACAGGGCCATATCCAGTGCGTTGCTGGGTACGGTTTCAAAATAGTTGGTGCGGTCGAGCCAGGTAGTGCCGTTCATGCCGGTGGCACCGGCCTGCTCGAAGGGCTTGAAGTATTCGTCGTCGTAGTTTTCCGAACCGTTGAACATCAGGTGCTCAAACAGGTGAGCGAAACCGGTACGCCCAGGTTTTTCATCCTTGGAGCCAACGTGATACCAGACCCCCACGGACACGATCGGCGCCTTGCGGTCCTCGTGCACGATCACCCGCAGGCCGTTGGGCAGGGTGAATTTTTCGTAGTCGATGCTGAGGGCCTGCGGTGCTGCTGCGGTGGCGGTGTTGATGGCTTCCGCCGGAGCTGGAGCCTTACTGCTGGTGCTGTTGCTGCCCGCCGTGGGGTCGCCGCAGGCGGAGATTGCGAGGGCCAGGGTCGCTGGCAGCCAGAGTCTGTTAGCCATAACAGGGTTCCTTTTTATTGTTGGCTCTTATGTTCGGGTGTATTCCGGTGTGCGTTCGGAGCCGGCGCGGCCGGGGATCTCCCGGCAATGCCGCTCGGCGTGAGGCCGAAGCGTTTTTTATAGCGGTCACCGGCTGTGACTGCAATGGGGCTGGCAGCGTAACGGGGTGAGATGAGGCGGCGTTTACGGGGACCGAGAGTGAGGTATTCCTGCTTTCAGAAAAAAATTCCTGTTTTTTTGTGGTTATTAAAAAGCCTGTTTCGAGGTGGTTGAAACGGTTTTTTGACGAAAAAGTGACCTTAAAACAAGGGTTTATCATGTTTGTAAGTACTTAGTTCCGCATTTTTAGTCAAAACCGAACAAACATTCCATTTTTCTGTGTGCCCTGTAGAATGGCGCAAAAAATAACTACTGGGACGTACATCCCAGTTTTGACCACTCACAGGAAAAAAATCATGAGAAGCCGCAAGTCCCTCTCCCCCATCGCGGGGTTGTTGCGCCGTATGCGCGTCGCCCAGGCACTTTCCGATAAAACCGGAATTTCTGCCGATGAAAGTCTCGATATCGTGACCGAAGGTGCGCGTCTGGGTGGCAAGGCGGCTTCTACTGAAGAGCGTCGTCGCTTCCTGAAGCAGCTGGGTATGGGCGCTGCTGCGGTGGGTGTTGGTGCGGCTGCCGGTACGGTATCCAAACCGGTGATGGCGGCACCTGGCGGTGGCAATGGCGACGGCAAGCCCGGTCGTGTAGCCATCATCGGTGGTGGTGTGGCGGGTATTCGCTGCGCCCATCGCCTGCAGCAGTACGGCATTGCCAGCACTGTATTTGAAGGTAATACCCGTCTGGGTGGCCGGGTGAATACCAACCGCACTATTTTTGGCCGTCCCGTCGAGCGCGGTGGCGAGCTGATTTCTACCGAGCACAATGCCGTGCGTAACCTGGCGAACGAGCTGGGCCTGGATGTGGAAGACGTCAACGGTAACGCGGTGCCGGGCGGCAGTGAACTCTATTACGTGAACGGCCAGCACTACACCGAGCACCAGCTCAACGAAGAGTGGCGCGACGTCTACAAAATCTTCAAAAAAGTCCAGCAGGACGCCCCCTGGCTGCCGACCTACGACTGGCACAATGACACCCACAAGGCGCTCGATTACATCGACTCCAACAGCTGGATGGATCAGGTCGGCATCGGTGCCAGCTCCAATATGGGGCAGGTATTCCAGGCGGACCTGGTTGCAGAGTACGGCCTGCAGCCGGAAGACCAGACGGCCCTGAACCTGATCTACCTGCTGGCCTGGAACCCGATCAACAGCGCACTGCCGCTGGCGGGTACCGACGAGCGTTTCCGTATTGCCGGTGGTAACGACCAGATCTGGAGCAAGATGGTCGAGCAGCTGCCGGAAGGCACCATCGAGACCGGTCGCAAGCTGGTGGCGATCAACGGCAGCATCAATGGTCCTTACACCCTGACTTTTGAAGACGGTTACGTACACAACTGCGACAAGCTGGTACTGGCCCTGCCATTTTCCCTGCTGCGGGATGTGGATATCGAGCCGGCGCTGTACGACAGCTTCCGCCCGGAAAAACGCATGGCCATCGAACAGATGGCATTTGGTACCAACGGTAAAATGGCCATTCATGCCAGCAGCCGCCCCTGGGCACAGTCGCAGTACATCAACGGCCAGCAGTTCACTACCAATGGTGTGAGCTATGTGGGCCGCCCCGAGTTGTTTGATACCTGGGACTCCACCTCTATCACCGGCTCACAGGACGGTATTCTGGTGAATTTCTTTGGCGGTAACTACGGTGCGAACCTCGGTGGCAACACACCGTTTGCGGCACCCAAAAATGCCGATGTGAATCACTTCCTGAACATCGTCGACAACTTCTTCCCGGGCACCGGCGCCGCCTACACCGGTACCGCGATGCAGTCCAAGTGGTCTGCGAACCCCTGGTCCAAAGGCTCCTACTCGACCCCGACCTTCGGTAGCTACACCTCCTGGTGGGGCGCGCATCCGTTGCAGGAAGGCAATATCCACTTCTGCGGCGAGCACACCGAGCTGGAAACCTTCGGTTACATTGACGGTGCCGTGACCAGTGCCGAGCGTGCGGCGCGCGAGATTCACCAGACCGCATAACGCTTTCCATCTCACAGGATGCAAAAAGGGCCGCGGGTGAAAACCCGCGGCCCTTTTTGTTGTTCTTGTTGTTCTGTTGTTGCCCCTGTTAGGGACCCTGTTTTAGCGGGGACAGTTTAAACGTGACCAGTGGCTAGACGTCGTTTTCGTGTTTCAGCTGCACCTGCCAGTCCCCCTCCATATCCACACTTACCAGCACCTGGATTGGCCGGCAGCACACGGTGCAGTCTTCGATGTAATGGCGGCTGCCCCCGATGTGTCGATCAACATCAGGATGGATTCGCCACAGTAGGGACACTGGGCGCTGAACTCTTCTACCCGGGCTGGTTGCATCGCTTGCTCCTGTTTCTTTTTGAATACTAGTCGCATACCCGGGGGCCGGCTCAGGCGCGCGGGATCTCGGCGGTGTATGTCTGTCCGGGGAGGCGAATTTCTCCGCGGCGGGGCGCTGGTAGGCATTTTTTTGCGTTCTTGTAAAAATGACAGCGCTATCACCATGATATCGATAGTGTGCGGTAATTCATTTACAAAACGGATTGATATACTCCGCGCCGCAGCACCGATTTCTGGTACCCGGGTTCCTGCTCCGCGAATGCGCTCTCCGGGTGACCGCGCCGCAACCATCTCCCTCTGCATTGTGGGCAGGGGGAATCGCAACAGCTTATAATCCGCGCCCGCTTCCGGAGTAGTACCCACATTTTTCCGGGTAAGTGAGTATTCAGTAACCAGCAACAGAGGATTGGCTATGGCGGTTAAATTGATGAAGGACCAGGATCTGGCGGGCAAGCGCGTCCTGATCCGCGAAGACCTGAACGTTCCGGTAAAAGACGGAGCGGTCACTTCCGATGCGCGTATTCGCGCGGCACTGCCGACCATCCAGGCCGCTGTCGATGCCGGGGCCAAAGTCCTGCTGATGTCTCACCTGGGCCGTCCCACTGAGGGCGAGTACGAAGAAGAATTCTCCCTGGCGCCGGTCGCGGCGCACCTGGGCAAGCTGCTGGGCAAAGACGTGCCGGTAGTGAAAGACTGGCAGGGCGGCGCGGAACTTGCTTCTCTGGAAAATGGCGATGTAGTCCTGCTGGAAAACGTGCGCTTCAACAAGGGCGAGAAGAAAGACGATGAAGCCCTGGCCAAGCAGTACGCGGCCCTGTGCGATGTGTTCGTGATGGATGCCTTCGGTACCGCCCACCGCGCCCAGGCCTCCACCCACGGTGTGGCCAAATTTGCGCCTATCGCCTGTGCTGGCCCGCTGCTGGCGACGGAGCTGGATGCACTGGAAAAAGCCCTGGCCAACCCGGCGCGCCCGATGGTGGCCATCGTCGGTGGCTCCAAGGTCTCCACCAAGCTGACCGTGCTGGAGAGCCTGTCTGACAAAGTGGACCAGCTGATTGTCGGCGGCGGTATCGCGAATACCTTCCTCGCAGCCAGCGGCAAGCCGGTAGGCAAGTCCCTGTGTGAACACGACCTGATCGACACCGCCAAGGGCCTGATGCAGAAATGCGACATCCCGGTACCTACCGATGTGGTGACCGGCAAGGAGTTCAGTGAATCTGCCGCGGCCGAGACCAAGTCCGCAGATGCGGTAACCGAAGACGACATGATTTTCGATATCGGCCCGGACTCCTCCGCGGCGCTGGCCGATATTCTCAAAAGTGCCAAGACCATCATCTGGAATGGCCCCGTGGGCGTGTTCGAGTTTGATCAGTTTGGCGGCGGTACCGAGCGTCTGTCCAAGGCCATTGCCGACAGCGACGCCTTCTCCATTGCCGGCGGCGGTGACACCCTGGCGGCTGTGGATAAGTACGGCATTGCCGAGCAGGTTTCCTATATTTCTACTGGGGGTGGTGCATTCCTCGAGTATGTGGAAGGCAAAGTACTGCCGGCAGTGGCCATGCTGGAAAGCCGCGCCAACGACTGATTAGCAGTACAGGTTAGCAGTACAGACACCAGTAGCGGAGCGGGCTCCAGAGCGAGCCTGCTTCGTCAGCGACCTGTTTTCGATGTTTTTTCGATGTAGAAGTACCCAATACCTAAAAAGAGATGCGACCGGCAATTCGTCAGGAATCGCACACCAGCAGTAACGATTTATCCAGCTAAATTTCGACGAGAAAGGGTTTTTTCATGGCTTTAATCAGCTTGCGCCAAATGTTGGACCACGCTGCCGAGTTCGGCTACGGCATTCCAGCGTTCAACGTCAACAACCTGGAGCAGATGCGCGCGATCATGGAGGCGGCCGATGAAACCGACTCTCCGGTAATCGTGCAGGCCTCTGCCGGTGCCCGCAAATACGCCGGTGCCCCCTTCCTGCGCCACCTGATTCTGGCCGCAGTGGAAGAGTTCCCGCACATCCCGGTGGTCATGCACCAGGACCACGGCACCAGCCCCGCGGTGTGCCAGCGCTCCATCCAGCTGGGCTTCAGCTCGGTAATGATGGACGGCTCCCTGATGGACGACGGCAAGACCCCGGCGTCTTACGAGTACAACGTTGACGTGACCCAGCGCGCGGTGGCCATGGCCCACGCCTGTGGTGTTTCCGTAGAAGGTGAACTGGGTTGTCTGGGTTCCCTGGAAACCGGCATGGCCGGCGAAGAAGACGGCGTTGGTGCCGAGGGCAAACTGTCCCACGACCAGCTGCTGACCGACCCGGAAGAAGCCGCGGACTTCGTCAAGAAAACCCAGGTGGACGCCCTGGCGATTGCCTGCGGCACCAGCCACGGCGCCTACAAATTTACCCGTCCGCCCACGGGTGACATTCTGGCCATCGACCGCATCAAGGAAATCCATGCGCGCATCCCGGACACCCATCTGGTGATGCACGGTTCTTCCTCGGTGCCGCAGGAGTGGCTGAAGGTGATCAACGAATTCGGCGGTGAGATCCCGGAAACCTACGGCGTGCCGGTGGAGCAGATCTGCGAAGGCATCAAGTACGGTGTGCGCAAGGTCAATATCGACACCGACCTGCGCCTGGCGAGCACCGGTGCCGTGCGCCGCTTCCTGGCCCAGAACCCGTCCGAGTTCGACCCGCGCAAATTCCTTGCGGCTACCACCAAGGCCATGAAGGACATCTGCGTGGCCCGCTACGAGGCCTTCAACACCGCCGGCAACGCCAGCAAGATCAAGCCCGTGAGCCTTGAGACCATGTTCATGCGCTACGAGAAAGGCGAGCTGGTCCCCAAGATCAATTGATCTTTGTGGCTTATCCGGTGTGAAAAGGGCGAACTTCGGTTCGCTCTTTTTCGTTTAAAAATGCAGTACTATTGAGTCATGGACTTGCTGCAAGAATTTAACGCTGTTGACCCCAGCCCGGTGATTCGCCGCCCGGATTACTCCGCCCTGCGGAGTCAGCTACCGGCACTGGATTTCGCCTGTGACCAGCCCCTCCCCGAATCGGTTATTTCTTACCGCAATTTCTATCGCCTGAACTTTCCCGAAGCTTCTGCTACCGGCATCGGCACCTTCAAATCCACCGGGTTTGAGCTGGTGGCCCAGTACTGGCTGGTGGAAAACCCCAGGGGAACCCTGTTCATCTGCCACGGCTATTTTGACCACACCGGTATATACGGTGCTGCCATCCGCTTCGGTCTCGAGCGCGGCTTCAACGTGGTGGCCGTGGACTTTCCCGGGCACGGGCTCTCCAGCGGTGAGCCGGTGGCCATCGATACATTTCTGCAATACCGGGAAGTACTGGAAGCGCTGTTGCGCAAAGCGAAAGGAAAAATGCCGGAACCCTGGCACGGCATGGGGCAGAGCACCGGCGGTGCGACACTGCTCAGCTACCTGCAATTCAGCCTGTGGCAACCGTTCGACAAAATCATGTTACTGGCGCCGCTGGTGCGGCCGGCACGCTGGCATCTGCGCAAGTGGATGTTCTATCTGGGTCGTTACCTGATGCCGCACCCCAGCCGCGGCTTCAATATCAATACCCACGACGCCGAGTTTTCCCGCCGCCAGGCCCACCGTGACCCTTTGCAGTCGCCGGTGATGTCGATTCGTTGGTTGGGCGCTATGGTCGACTGGTTGAAGGTGTTTCCGAAAACCGCCCGCAACCCCAAGTCGATCCTGGTGATTCAGGGCACCGACGACGGCACCGTGGACTGGCGCTACAACATGCGCGTCATTCGCGACCGCTTTCCCAACAGCAAGCGGGTGATTGTGCGCGGTGCTCGCCACCAGATGATCAACGAAACCCAGCCCTACCGGCAGCAGATACTCAAGGCGCTGGACGACTGGCTGGCCCAGTAATCCGCGCCTGCTTCCCCACCCTCAAATCTCCTTATTTCTCAGTGCGCGGCATTTCTCAGCGCGCGGCGTTTGCGCCGCTGTTGCAGTGCGTCGACAGAATAAAAGGCCAGGGCCATCCACACGAACGCAAAAGTGACCAGTTTGCCGCTATCGAAAGGCTCGTGATAGTGCAGGGTTGCCAGCAGGAACATCAGGGTCGGGCCCAGGTACTGCAGGAATCCGATGGTCGAGAGATTGAGTCGGCGCGCAGCGATATTGAACAGCAGCAGCGGTGTCAGGGTGATGGGGCCGGCCAGAAGCAGCAGGCCATTCAGTTCCCAGCTGTTATTGAGCAGATTGCTGGTGGGGCTTGAGGTCCAGAACAGAAAGCCCAGGGCAACCGGCAGCATGTACATGGTTTCCACGGCGAGGCCGGTAAGGCTGTCCACCGGTGCCCGTTTGCGTACCAGCCCGTAAAAGCCAAAGGTGAAAGCCAGGAACAGCGCAATCAGTGGCAGTCGCCCGAACTGCCACAGTTCATAGGCAATGCCCACCGCGGCCAGAGCCACCGCCAGCCACTGCAACGGCCGAAGTCGTTCGCCCAGCACCGCAACCCCGAGCAGCACACTGATCAGCGGATTGATGTAGTAACCAAGGCTGGCATCCAGCAGATGCTGGTTGGTGATGGCCCAGATAAACACCAGCCAGTTGCTGCCGATCAGGATCGTCGACAGCAGCAGGGTCAGCATTTTTTTGCGCGAGCCCAGTGTCGCGCGCAGATCCGGCAATTTGCCGATGGCGGCCAGCAGGATCAGCGCCAGGATAAACGACCAGACACTGCGGTGGCTGAGAATTTCCGGAGCGGAAATACCGTCAAGCAGATTGAAGTACAGTGGCGCGAATCCCCAGATCAGGAAAGCGCCAATGCCCGCCAGCAGTCCAGCGGCAGCGGAGTCGGAATTCTGGTTTTGCACTTGGAGTCGCCTTGGCCCGGCGCGCAGCAAAAATCGCTGGGCAGTGAAGTCGAGCCGTTAATTCGGGAAGTAAGAAAAGAAGAAACCCGGGCGGCGGGTTGCCGTCCGGGTTTGCGAGAGTCTATCAGATGATCGGGCGGTCTGGCAGCGCTGCGGAAGGCCGCCGTTTCAGACCCGCTGTATCAGAAGAGCACGCGGCAGCGCAGGGTGCCGGGGATATTCTTCAGTTTTTCCAGTGCCAGATCGGAGTACTCCGCGTCCACATCAATTACCACGTAACCCACAGTCTCATTGGTCTGCAGGAACTGGGCGGAGATGTTGATGCCGTTTTCGGAGAACACCTGGTTGATGGCACCGAGCACGCCAGGCACATTCTTGTGGATGTGCAGCAGACGGTGGGTGCCCACGTGGCCCGGCAGGGCAACTTCCGGGAAGTTCACCGAGCTGGTGGTGGTGCCATTGTCGGAGTAAAGCGCCAGCTTGTCAGACACTTCGACACCGATATTTTCCTGGGCCTCCACTGTGGAGCCGCCGATGTGCGGCGTCAGCAGGGCATTGTCGAGGCCGCGCAGCGGGGAGAGGAACTCGTCGTCGTTGCCGCGGGGTTCCACCGGGAAAACGTCGATGGCAGTGGCTGCCAGATGGCCGCTCTTCAGCGCTTCCGCCAGCGGTTCGATTTCCACCACGGTACCGCGGGAAGCATTCAGCAGGATGGCGCCCTTCTTCATTTTGGCGATCTGCTCGGCGCCGATCATCCACTTAGTAGACGGCAGCTCCGGCACGTGCAGGGAGACCACATCAGACTGTGCCAGCAGCTCGTCCAGGCTGTTGACCTGGGAGGCGTTGCCCAGGGGCAGTTTGGTGACCACATCAAAGAAAATCACGCGCATACCGATGGCTTCGGCAAGCACCGAGGTCTGGGAGCCGATGGCGCCATAGCCAACGATACCCAGGGTCTTGCCGCGGGCCTCGTAGGAACCCACCGCAGACTTCTGCCAGCCACCGCGGTGGCAGACCATATTCTTCTCCGGAATGCCGCGCAGCAGCATAATCGCCTCAGCGATCACCAGCTCGGCTACGCTACGGGTGTTGGAGTAGGGCGCGTTGAATACAGCAATACCCAGCTCGGTAGCGGCTTCCAGGTCCACCTGGTTGGTGCCGATACAGAAGCAGCCCGCTGCGATCAGCTTGGGTGCATTCTCGAGCACCTTGCGCGTCAGTTGGGTACGGGAGCGGATCCCGATAAAGTGGGCGTCGGCAATCTTCTCAATCAGTTGGTCTTCTGGCAGCGCGGTCTTGATGTATTCCACGTTGGTGTAGCCGCGGGAAGTCAGCAAATCCACGGCGGACTGGTGGACGCCCTCCAGCAGCAGGATTCGGATTTTGTCTTTCTGAAGAGAAGTTTGTGAAGCCATATCGGATCTCTTGGCCGTGCGCGATGACGAAATCATCGCGGCAGATTTAACTAAATAGTACGGTTAGTCAGCTGAAGACCGCCGGGGGCCCGGCGAGGGCGGCATCATAACACAAGCCCTATATAAAGCTTTATACGCAATATCTATCCTAGGTATCTAATTTGGTTATGTGTTAGTTGAGATGGATGTACTACATGGGTGGGGGTGGAAGGAATGGCGCGAATATAACTTGGGGGCTAGGTGCCTTGCGGTACCATGAATGGCTTCCGGCCCGTGAGTCATCTACTGCAAGTTAAAACCTTGTTCGGGATCGGTCGCGGCTGCGAAGTTCCAGTGTCCGCCGGGAATAGCGGTATCTACCGAGGGATAAACAATAATTTTTACATGGAATGTATTTATGTCAGACGTTCTCGATTCCCTGTCCCGTGGTATCAACCAGCTTTCCAAGCGCGCCGAGCAGTTTGATCGCGAACATTTGGATCGCTCCGGGCTACTCGTATGGAATTCGGTCACCAGCCTGCACGGCCAGGGCGGTAAGATTGATCGCGACAGCGGCTTGAAGTCCATCGCCAAGAAGTCGGCAATGGCGGCCCAGAAGGGGGTCTCGATAGCCCAGACGGCAACCGGCAACGTCGGCTTGTCCGGTATGGCGATCAAATCGGCTGTTGGCGTGGGGGTTGGGGCCGTATCCAGCACCGGTGTGGGCTTGCTTGCGGCTGCCGGCGGTATGGCGGTGATGAATTCCGGCGTGTCGGGATACTCCGCCTACAAGACTCATCATCACATTAAAGGCTTGGAGGCGATTTTAGCGAACTGGACATCCTATAGCTGTGAATCCTGTGGACCATTTTCCGATGGGCCATGCAATCGAGAAATGCATGGTTTGATCGGCACTCTGGTTTTGCCGGAGATTATTCGGAAAAAGAAAACCAAGCGCGCACGCAAAGCGACGGCGGTTTTACCGGTGATCGGCGGGATGATTTCAGGGCTTCACTCGGGCGCGCACTCGTTGCAAAAAAGACTGACGGGCACCCGCGGCAAGCAGCGCCACTATCATGCCGAGTTACTTGCTGTCCATCTGATTACCCACGAGTGCCAACTGGCCGAGGCGATTGTTGCCGAACTTTTCAGCGTCGACGAGATGGAGCAAATAAAGCGGATGAACAGCGATCGCGCAGGCCCTAAAATCTGCAGCAAGATATCGTCCATGTGATGCGTGTAACTCAGCGCTTGGATCTGATTTATACAGAACAGGTCCAGCGCCTGGATCACCATAGTCATCTGTAGGTTTGGTTATGTACCAGCATCAATTTACCTGCAAGTCCCCGGTGGATCTGCCACTGGGCAAAATCGTGTGCGTGGGCAGGAACTACGCTGCCCATGCGGCGGAGCTCGATAACCCGGTTCCCGAGGAGCCGCTGTTGTTCATCAAGCCGGCGTCCGCGGCGGTGTCGATGGCTGGGCCAATCCACTTGCCCCGGGGGCGCGGCAGCTGCCATTTTGAGGGCGAGCTGGCACTGCTGATCGGCGAGCGCCTGACTGAGGTAAACGCGGTTGACGTGCCGCCGGCGATTGCCGGGTTGGGGCTGGCGCTGGATCTGACGCTGCGGGACCTTCAATCTGAGCTGAAATCGCAGGGGCACCCCTGGGAGAAGGCCAAGGGGTTTGATGGCGCCTGCCCCTTATCGCCTTTCGTGAAACTCGACTGGCTACCGGACTGGGATAACCTGACCTACACCCTGTGGCTGAACGACCAGGTGCGCCAGCGGGGCAAATCCAATCATATGCTGACGCCAATACTGGATCTGGTGGCCTATATCAGCAGTTACTTTACCCTGCTGCCGGGTGATGTGGTGCTGACCGGCACCCCCGCTGGTGTCGGCGAATTACAGGTCGGTGACCGCGTTGCCATGGGGCTGGAGGAGGACTGGCTGCGGGTGGAAACCTCGGTGGCTTAATCCGCAGCCCAGGCGTGAATTTCTAGTTCCGCCGGTAGTTGGTAATCAAAAACCGGGGCTTGAATCCGAGTTGCCGGTACAACCCCTCGCCCATGGTCGATGCCTGCAAGGTGGCGTAGCGGGCACCGGTTTGCTGGCAGTGGTTTAACAGCTGCTGCATCAGCGCGCGGGCAATACCGCGGCCGCGATAGGCGTCTGGCACAGCTACTTGGTGGATGCCGATGACGTCGCCGGTGCGGAACAGCAGGGCGGTGGCTACGGCAACACCTTCCTGCTCTGCCAGCCACAAGCCGGTCTCTGGGTTGGCCGCCGCATTGGCCATCACCCCGGTATCAATCTCGTAGCCAAAGGCATCGCTGCATATCCGTACCCAGTGTTCCAGTTCTGCCGCCGACCGCACCTGAGTTAAATTCAGGGCGCTGTTGGTGAGGGCTGGTTGCCACTGTGCCAGTTCCATATGCATGGCCCGCTGTTCACTGCCAATTTTGAAACCGGCATTGTGCAGCGCCTCATTCTGCACCTCACTCAGCGCCCCACTTAGTCCAGCAGCGTCACCCCATACCGGCACTGTCGCCGACGGCGGCAGGCTGTTGAGGATATGTGCCAGAGTCTCTGCCAGCGGCACTGAACCCGCTGCAAACCAGTGCCGGTTGGGCCAGCGGTTGCAGGCGTAGAATTGCTCTGACGGCTCTCCGTAAACGCGCTGCGCTCCCATAACGCGCCACAAAGTGGTCAGGTTTTCGATGTTGGCCTGGTCCAACTGATTCTCTCGCAGCGAGGGTGTGGCAGGGTTTCTGTCGCTGCTGCCCGTTACCTTAACCTTCTCCATGATTACTTCCGTTATTCATTCCCAATTAATCAAAACGATGCCCGACATCAGCGCCATGACCCCCATTCCGCGAAGGGCGGAAATCGGTTTGGTGGGCAGGTCGAACCAGCCAAAGTGGCTGGAGATTACCGCGACCAGAATCTGCCCGGTGAGGGCAAATGACATCATGCTGCCAACGCCCATACGCGGAATCAGAAAATAGAAAAGGCCGACGCCGAAGGCACTGAGCAGGCCGCCAAACCACAGGTACCAGGGCACGCTCTGAATGGTGGCCAGGCTCGGGTAGTGCCGCACCGACACCGCGATCGCCACTACCGATACCAGGCAGCTGACGGCAAACGCGATGGCGGTACCCAGCAGTGAGCTGCGCAACATTACCCCGAGCTGTGCGTTGATACTGGCCTGAACGGCGATTGCCGCGCCGGCCATCAAGGCCAGGGTTGCCAGGGCGTACACGCTAAATAACCCGCGCGAAATCGTTTGTCGGCAGGCGCTCAACGCTAAACCGCCGCACGGCGTAGCGCCATTGCAGAGCGGATAACACGGGCAGCGCGGTCGAAATGGGGGACGTGGGTAAATCTGGCAACGCGGTCAACGCTTGCATCGCTCTCTCCGGGATTGGTCACTTGAGTAACGGGAGCGCACAACTCCCCTGAACGCGGTGCAGTCTAGGGAGCCTGAGGCGGAGAGGCATTTACATAGGTTGATCAGTCAGCAGGTTTTTGCGGATCCGGCTCAACTGGGTCGGGGTGACCCCCAGGTGGGAGGCAATGTGATATTGCGGCAGGCGCTGGGCCAGGCTGGGAAAATCCTGCAGGAAGCGCTGGTAGCGAACACTGGCCTCATCCTGTACCAGGGCGACTTCGCGGGGTTCCTTGTCCATTAGCCAGTGCCGCTCCAGGTAGTGGATGTGATAGAGCTTGAGGTCTTCCCGCTCGTTTAATAAACGGCGGTAGCCGGCGTGGTCAATTTCGATAATGGCGGAATCTTCCAGCGCGTCGATGGTGTAGAGCGATGGTTGCTGTTTCAGCAGGGCTGTCATGGAACCGGGGAAGCGCCCCTCGGGGAAAAAGTTCTTGTTGTACTCGGCACCCTTGTCGTCCAGCACATAGACTCGAAAGAGTCCCCGGTGCACATAGGCAAAGGAGCGGGGGATGTCGCCTGCGGAGTAGAGCTCTGCGCCTTTGCGGATTTCGCGCCAGTTACACAGCGCCCGATAGGCTGCCCAGGTCGCATCGCTCAGCGGATAGTAGCTGTGCAGCGTATTGCGCAGGGCGATAAACGCCGCCTCTTCCGGGGACAGAAACGCCGGCATGGTATTCCTCAGGTTTTGGGTTATAGGTTTTGGGCTACAGGTTTTAGGCTATAGGTTTTAGGCTTTGGGTTTCGGGCCATTTGGTGGGGCGCCGATTATAAAATGCTGCTCCCTGTGTCCCCAGCGGAATTTCCCGGTGAGATTGGGAGATGGCGCGACCGCCAATGGAAACTAAGATTGTCCCATTCCAAATCCCCCTCTAAGATGCGCGAAACTGTACTCATTCAGCGGGAAAAACGATGACAGATATCAACCAGAAGACCACCATCCGCATCCTGACCACTGGTGGCACCATCGAAAAGAGCTATTGCGAATCCGAGGGCACCCTCAAAAATCGCGCCTCTATCATCCGCGACGGTCTGATTGCCAGTCTGCGCCTGCCCTATACCCATCTCGAGCTGGAGAGCGTGCTCAACAAGGACTCGCTGGAGATGGATGACAACGATCGCATGCAGATCTGCAATGCCATCGCCAGCACCTCGGAGCACGGCGACCCAATCGTCATTCTCCACGGTACCGACACCATGTCCGTCACCGCCGACTACTGCTACAAGCAGATGGGAACACCCAAAGTGCCGGTGGTGTTCACCGGGGCCATGAAACCCATGGGCTTCATCGATTCCGACGCCCGTCAGAATGTCACCGAAGCCCTGTTAACTGCCCGCCTGATGCAGCCCGGTTTCTACATTGCTTTCCACAACCGGGTATTCAGTATTCCCGGTGCGCGCAAGAACCTGGAAACCGGCACCTTTGAAGCCTTCTAGGTTTGCGGTTTATACTCGCCCTTTGATTTGTGATCACATTTTAGGTATAAACTGAACAATCCTTCAGTTTTAACCCATTGCTATCAAACTTGTAGCGAACTATTGAGGTGCGTCATGACAGAGAACCGGTCAAGCAAGAAGCCGACCCCGCAAACCCTCGAAGAGTGGCTGGCCATGGCCGATGCCCTCACCATCGAGGGGCGTGCCTTTATCAACGGCGAGTATGTGGATGCGCTTTCCGGCAGCACCCGCGCCAATACCAGCCCGGCGGATGGCCGCGAGCTGGTGCAGGTCGCCAGCTGCGGCCCGGAAGATGCCGAGCGTGCGGTCAAGGTGGCCCGGGATACGTTCGAATCCGGTGTCTGGTCCCATATGCCACCCATGGATCGCAAGAAGATCCTGGTGCGCTTTGCCGAGCTGATCGAAGAAAACCGCGATGAAATTGCCCTGCTGGAAAGTCTCGACGCCGGCAAGCCCATCAGTGACACCATGAATGTGGATGTGCCCAGCGCGGTGACCACCATCCGCTGGAACGCGGAAGCGATCGACAAGATCTACGACGAGATCGCCCCCACCGGTCCGACTGAGATTGGCCTGATTACCCGCATGCCCCTGGGTGTGGTGGCCGCGATCGTGCCCTGGAACTTTCCGCTGTCTACCACCGCATGGAAACTGGGCCCGGCGCTCGCCACCGGTAACAGCGTGATTTTGAAACCGGCCTCCAACACGCCGCTGACCGCCATTAAGCTGGCGGGCCTGGCAAAAGAGGCCGGACTGCCGGACGGCGTGCTGAACGTACTGCCGGGACCGGGCAGCAGCCTGGGCAAGGCTCTGGGTCTGCACATGGATATCGACGGCCTGACCTTTACCGGTTCTACCGAGGTGGGTAAAACCCTCACCGAATACTCGGGCCAGTCCAACCTCAAGCGCACCTTCCTCGAGTTGGGTGGCAAGAGTCCGAACATTGTGTTTGCCGATGCGGACCTGGACAAGGCGGCGGAAGCGGCGGCCCTGGCGGTGTTCTACAACCAGGGTGAGACCTGCACCGCGGGTACTCGCCTGCTGGTGGAAAAGGGCATCGCCGATACCTTTATCGAAAAGGTGAAGAAGGCCTCCGAGCGCTTCAAGCCCGGACACCCGCAGGACCCCAACACGGTGATGGGTGCACTGATCGACCAGAGCCAGTTCGATACGGTCGAATTTTACGTGGCCAAGGGCCTGGAGCAGGGCGCACAGCTGGTGTGCGGCGGCAAGCCGGTGGCGGCGGTTGAAGGCGGTCACTATTACGAGCCCACCATCTTCAAGGGCGTAAACGGCGATATGAAAATTGCCCGCGAAGAAATCTTCGGCCCGGTGCTGTCGGTGATCGAATTCGAAACCGAAGAGGAAGCGCTGCAGATTGCCAATGACTCCATCTACGGCCTCGCCTCCGGTGTCTGGACCAAAGACATCGGCCGAGCCCACCGTATGGCACGGGACATCCGCGCCGGGTCGGTATGGGTCAACAACTACTTTGGTGGCGATATCACGGTACCGTTTGGCGGCTTCAAGCAGTCCGGCAACGGCCGCGACAAGTCCCTGCACGCACTGGACAAGTACTGCGAGCTGAAATCCACCTGGATCGATATCAGCTGATCCCCATCCAAGATCTGAATTTGACTCCTTTGGGCCGCTGTTGCGGCCCTTTTTTATGGGTTTCGGTAAAGGGGCCGGCTAGCTGTTCCTGGGGGCGGGGCGTGAACAGGGTGTGACGTCATTCAGGGAAGCGTCAGCTTGGCGTTGCTAAAGTGCGGGCATCGAGAGCCTAGCTCAACCACAAAGGGGATTTTCACGATGCGTTATTTGATTTGCTCAGTACTGGCCGTTGCCCTGGCCGGCAGTGCCGGTGTAGCCATGGCCAAGGACAAGTCCGGCGACCTGCCTCCGGGCCTGCAGAAAAAGGTCGAGCGCGGTGGCGAGCTGCCTCCGGGCTGGAAAAAGAAACTGCAGCGTGGCTACGTTCTGGAAGATGCCATCTATCGCCATGCGGTGATCGTACAACCGGTCGATCGCCATGGTCTGGTGACCGTGCGTATCGAAGGAGAGCTGGTGCGCCTGGTTCACGCCACCCATGAGATTGTTGACATTCTCTCTCACTGACTGGTTGGCTGCTGGCGGCTGGCCACCCTATACCTGTAAGTCAGGAGAATTCTGAACCGGGGCCCGACGGCCTGAGGAGCTAACCTGATGGGTGAATTTCATCACGGCTTTTCTGTCAGTATCGAGCGCACCGGCAGCGAGCGGGTGCTGCTTGCCCTGCATGCCCGGGGTAAGCTGGAGCATCAGGATTACGAAACCCTGGTGCCCATGCTGGAGTCCGCCATCGCCGGGATGGAACACCCGAAAATCGATGTGATGATGGACATGCGCGAACTTCAGGGGTGGGAGATTCGCGCAGCTTGGGATGACCTCAAGCTGGGGGTAAAACACGGGCGCCAGTTTAACAAGATTGCCATGGTCGGCAATAAATCCTGGCAAGAGGTTGCCGCCAAAATCGGTACCTGGTTTATCGGCGGCGAAGCCCGCTTCTTTGAAGATAAAGCACCGGCCTTGGCCTGGTTGCAGGAAACCGCATAAACTCCCCTGTGAATTTTCGAGTTCCGGCGCTGCCTGTCAGCGCCGCACTTGTTTTTACAATAACGTCACAGGAATTTGTGCATGTTCGAATGGATCGCGAGTCCCGAGGCCTGGATTGCGCTGGCCACCCTAGCCGCCCTGGAAATCGTCCTCGGCATCGACAACATCATCTTTATCTCCATCCTTGTCGGTCGCCTGCCGGAAAAGCAGCGTGAGTCCGCGCGCTTTATTGGCCTGGCCCTGGCCATGATCACGCGCCTGGGACTGCTATTTTCCATTGCCTGGATCATGGGATTGACCGAGCCCTGGTTCACTCTGTTCGGGGAAGAAATTTCCGGGCGCGATGTCATTCTGATTGGTGGTGGCCTGTTCCTGTTGGCCAAGGCAACCCATGAAATTCACAACAGCCTGGAAGGTGCCGAGGGCGAACACAGCAGCGCGGCCACCGCCACATACGGCATGGTTCTGGTGCAGATCGCGGTGCTGGATATCGTCTTCTCCCTGGACTCGGTGATCACCGCGGTGGGGCTGGTGGATCATATTTCCATCATGGCCATCGCCATTGTTCTTGCGGTTGCGGTAATGCTGGTTGCCGCCAAGCCCATTGGCGACTTCGTCGATCGCCATCCCACCATCAAAATGCTGGCACTGTCTTTCCTGATTCTGGTGGGGGTGACCCTCATTATCGAGGGCTTTGATGTGCACGTGCCCAAAGGCTATATCTATTTCGCCATGGCGTTCTCGGTGGCGGTGGAAATGCTCAATATCCGCCTGCGCAAAAAACAGAGCACGGCCGTCCGGCTGCACAAACCGCTACGGGAGGAGTGATCGACGGTCGCCGATGCGCTATTGGATAATTACGGGTAATTGCGGATAAACAATCAAAAGGGGCGAATCATTCGCCCCTTTTTTGTGCCCGGAAGAATTATCCGGCAGCGAGGTTAGGCCACGCGCTTCAAGCGGCGGCGGGGCGTCGCCGGGCGGGTCGGATAATTGGGGCCCGTGGGCACCGAGCTCTGATGCAGATATTGGAGGATCGTTTCGCGCAGCCGGGCATCGCCGCCCTCGATTCCCTGGTTGCCAAACAGGCGGTTGAATTCGATTACGTAGGGATGTCCACCCACCATGGCAATGTCCCAGCCGGCGTGATTGATCTCCAGGGTGCGCGCCAGGTGCAGCGCCAAGTCAATCGCCGCCTGAGGTACCGGGCTGCGATCCACAAAGCCGCCCTTGGAAACATTGTTGTAAAACCCCTGGGCGGCCTGCAGTCGCCAGTAGGCGGTCACTACCTGGTCGCCGACGATCACGATTCGGATATCGCGGTCGATGGGCAGCCATTCCTGTACATAGAGCACATCGGTTTTTTCCAGGTAGGCATGCCAGTCTTCCCGCCCTTCGATTAGCCAGACACCACAGCCGCGGGCGGCCTTGGGTAACTTGGCCACAAACGGGTGGTCCATGGTTTCCCACAGGTGTTGGGCATTTTCCGGGGTGTTGGCGACTATCCGGGTGGATGGGGTATTACCCGGCGCAACAAGTTCAAACGCGCGGGTCATTTCGATCTTGTTGTGCCCCAGCCGATAACTGGACTCGCTGGGAAAGACACGGGCCTTGAGGCCGCAGGTGAGGGCGTTCAATTGCCAGTATTCCGGGAATAGCACCCATTCCGCTTCGGCAATTTGCGCTTTGTA
The DNA here is from genome assembly GCF_009903625.1 of Microbulbifer sp. ALW1. Lineage (NCBI taxonomy): Bacteria > Pseudomonadati > Pseudomonadota > Gammaproteobacteria > Cellvibrionales > Microbulbiferaceae > Microbulbifer > Microbulbifer sp. ALW1. The sequence continues at coordinate 1,160,785 of NZ_CP047569.1, forward strand.
TTTGAAGACTGCTTCGGGTTTCAGTTGCAGGGTATCTGCGAAACCGAGGGTTCTGAAAACGTCAAAAGAGACCCATGCCACCGGTAAAAACACGCATAAGTTGAGGTGCGCGTTTTTACCGGGGTTGGAGCTCCGGCGTCAAGCAATTTCACGCCAGTTTCGGGGCGCTCGTCCGTCTGAACGGTCTGGCTTTCTGCGTCCCTGGAGCCCCGGATCAGCGGCTCAGGCGCGCGGTGACCTGGATCTCGATTTTCATCGCGTCGTCCAGCAGGCGGGCCTCGAATACCGTGGCCGCCGGGCGCACCTCACCCAGCCATTTTTGCAGTACCGGCCAGCAGGGTTGGAAGTCATCCCGGTTCGGCAGTATGTAGGTTACCCGCACAATTTCGGCGATCGCCGAGCCGGCCTCTTTCAGCGCGCTCTCAATATTCGCAAAGCACTGGTCCGTCTGCTCGGCCACATCATCACTGATGCTGTTGGTGGCGTAGTTGAATCCGGTAGTGCCGGAAACAAATACATAATCGCCGTCCACGACCGCGCGGGAATAGCCAATTTTGCTTTCGAACTCGGATCCGCTGGAAATCAGTTTTCTACTCATCGATGTCCTCCTTGATAGAACTGGCCCTTACTGGCGCCGTTTGAGAATTCAGGGCGCGGGATCATGCCACAGGCCGGAGAAATCCCCTAGCGGGAGGTAGTGGAAGCCGATTGCCGAAACGACGCTGGCGGCCTGAAGAAAAGGTTACGGATATTCATGCGCAAGCTACTGCGGGTCAAAATTTCGGCAGTGTGCCGATAAAGGCAAAGAGTGATTGTTTTTTGTCCGTTCCGGCCCGGAAAAATAACCAAAAAGGGCCATTGTGGCGCTGGGTTAGCCCCGTCATCATTTTCAGTGCCTAATCCTGAGAGGTGCGTCACAGAGTTTTTGCCAATTGTGTTGCAGCGGCTGGCGCCCTCTCAGGGACTTATTCGCCGGGGGTATGGGCCCGGGCGTGTTGAATACTGAAATCAAGTTCTTATCGAAGGAACGGGGGAAATCGGAATGTACAGAAAGCTTGCACTGGCCCTTGCGGTCACCGCGCTCACGGCCTGTGGTGGTGGCAGCGGCTCAGGTAACGGAGGTGGAGGTTCCAGCTCCAGCTCCAGTAGCTCCAGTGGTGGCGGCAGCAGTAGCTCCAGTAGCTCCAGTAGTGGTGGCAGCAGTAGCAGTTCCAGCAGCGGTGGTAATGGCAGCCCAATCAGTGTTGGCGGTACCGCGGCCAAGGGCATCATTGCCGGTGCAACCGTTGAAGCTTATAGCGCAGCAGAGGTCCTGCTGGGTTCCGCGATCACCGGAGCGGACGGCAGCTACGTCATCGAGTTGAACGATGCGAGCTTTAGCGGCCCGATCAAACTGGTTCTGAAGCAGCCACAGGATGGCGGCGCCATGGTGACCTGTGATGTGGCCGAGTGTCGTGCCGCCGGGGAAGGCGACCAGGATAGCGACGAAGACGGCGTTATCGAGTTCGGTGAAAAATATGCACTGGATTACGAATTGAGCGCAGTTACGGTGGTGGACGAAACCGCAACCGAAATCAGCGCCAGTATCACCGCCCTGACCACCCTGGTGGCAGAAAAGGCCGGTACAGTACTGACCCCGGCTTCCATCAGCGCGGCCAACACCTTTGTCAAGGATTCCCTGGGACTCGATGCCGACCCGATCACCATAGTGCCGGTCGATTTGACCAGCGCAACCGAGGCCGACGAGCAGGCGCTGCGCTTTGCCCTGGTTAACGCCGCGGTAGAAGCCTCGGCCGAGGGCGGTGACGTAAGTGCGCAGATCGACAGCCTGAGCGCGGGATTTGAATCCAATACCGTCGATGCCGCAGCGCTGAATGCAGTGAGCGCAGCTATTGAAGGTGTGGCCGCAGCAACCAGCGCGGGCAACGAAGCGCTGGGTGGTGTTGAGGACGCGGCAGCCGCCGCGGAAGTCGATGCCGGTGCAGCGATTGCGGAAAACTGTGATGGTCGCGACACCTGTAACCCGGCGGTTGAAGTGGACGCGGAGCTGGCCAGTAACCTGGACGCCGCGAAAGCTCTGGTAGCGACCGCGCGCAAAGTATCGATTGAGGCCATTGAAGCGATCGACGCGGAGCTGGATGGCGAAGCGGATACCTATAACCCGGACAATATCGTTGCCAAACTACAATCGGCAGAAAACCTGCTGAACGAAGACATGCAGAGCGTAATGACCGCGTTCAGTGAGGTCAGTGATGTTTTCGTCAACCAGATTTCGGCGGTGGAGTTCGGTGTTGAGCCAACGCTGGAATCTCCGGCAGCGACCCTGCCAGAAGCAGCGGGCTACTTGTGGGACAAGTATCTGGGGGATACCGATTATGCCGACCGCGAGGATGCGGTTGCGCACTTCCCTGCGGGCACTATTACCAAATCCGGCGTTCAGTGGACGCTGACTAACGGTGTCTACGATCTCGACGGCAGTGCATCCACCACCGATGATCAGGTCGCAGTTAACCTGACCATTAGCATTCCGGAGCTCTCTGGAGAACCCGGAAGTCTGGCGTTGACTGCGGGCGAGAACAGCCTGGCCATCGAAGGTAGTGCGGAATTGGGTGATGCCAAGTTTGCCCTGTCCGATGCTTCCAAAGTGAACCTGACACTCGGCGAGCAGTTTGGTGAAGGAAGTGAAAGTGAGCCGAAGATCGACAGCATCAGTGTGGTTGTTGACGGCAGCTTGGAAAACGCGGCACACGGCTTCAGCGGCACCGTCGAGTTCGCCCTGCGTAAATCCAGCGCGCTGGAAGAAAACAGTCCCGATAATCAAACTCTTTCGCTGTTGCCTGAAAAGCTGGCATTGCGCGGCGCCTTCACCGACAAGGTTGCGGAAACCTCGCTGGAAGCGTCAGTAATCCTGACCGTCGACAACGTTGCCGACTATTGGTACTTGGCCGAGGGCACAGAGCGCGAAGATCTGACCAGCTATGTCTACGAACCAACCGACAATACGCTCACTATCACCCATGGTGATGACAGCAACTACGCGGTGGTTCGCTACTCCTACGCTCCATCTGCGGACGAACTAAATTACGACCACTACATTGGCGTTGAATGTGTGGAACAAGTTGGCAATTCAGCTTGCCCGCAGCTTGACCAGTACTGGTTCTGGGGGCTCAACCAGGAAGTAATGAATGTCACCCAAGAGGCGTGTGAATCCGGTGAAATCAATGGCTGGTGGGAGGATGAGCTCGGCAAGTGTTTCCATGGCGTAACCCCGGAGTTCACCAATATCGCTCAGGATATCCGGGTTGCCTTTACCAATGATCACACCGAGCTGTTGGATGGCCTGGAAGTTCACTTGGCGGGTGAAGGTGTTTATGGCGTAGGCCCGGGCGACTGGTGGCCGGACTACATCACAGACTCCATCTTCGATGAGGTCAGCGGTGAAGTGGTGGCCAGCCTGACGGAGTCCGATCTCGACGTCAATGAAGACGGTCGCTATGTGAAAGCAACCTTCCGCATCAACGCCAATGGTAAACTCTCGGCCGATTTACCCGACATGGATGTGGAGCTGATCCTCAAACGCACCGGTTTTGAGCTGGGGGATGCTTCCCTGACGCTTACCTGGGGCAGTGATCTGTTGCGGATCGCCATCGACTATGTCGGCGAAGAAACCAACACTATGGTGCTGAGTGACGGTAGTGGTACGGAATTCACGCTGGAACTGTTTGAAGACGACACCGTTGCCGGTACCATCAGCAAAGACGGCACCGTTTACGGTACCTTGAGCGAAGAGAATAATATTTACCTGATCACCTGGATCGACAATGCAATCGAAACCCTGCTCTGAGCAGTGTGACACTTACGAAAACGGAAAAGGTCGCCCCTGGCGGCCTTTTCTGTTCCTGGGGTTGATGAATCTGTCTTCACAGTCAGCCGCAGTACCAGTCCCCGAAGTCACACTGGATTTTTACAGCCGCACCGTCAGTGAAGCGCTGCCCATCAAGGAATTTACCGGCAAGTGGAAAAACGCACCGGGTAATGGTGAAAACACCTGGACCCGAAATCGCCTGGATACCGGAGCCTGGTTGGGAGATTGGGGTGTCTCCTACACCGTGCGATACGATTACCAACTGCAGTACAACCGCGCGACCGCGGATCTTTACTACCGGGATGAACAGGGCTTACCCCCCGGCGAGGGTGCGGTACCGGTTTACCTCAATGCGCTGCAGCTGGAAGCCGATGGCATCAAACTCAAACGCCGCTGGTATTTTTACTCCGGGCTCTTCCTGCAGGCGGACATCAGCTTGCTGAAAGCGCGAGAATTTCAGGATGGCACTATTGACGGCCTGTTGACCGCGGGCGAGCAGCTTTTCAGTGGCAATGCCAACCTCGATTATCGCTACACCGATGACCTGCTGCTCAAGCATGAATTTGAAATGCCGGAGGGCGAAGGAATCGCCGTGGATATCACCGCGGGTTACCGGGATAACAATCGTGTGATCTCACTACAGGTACAGGATGCCTACAACCGGATTCGCTGGAAGCAGGCTCCCTATACCCACGGAAAGTTTGATACCGCCAATCGAGACGTTGAAGACGAAGTGCAGCTGGCCCCGGTTTTTTCCGGCTGGCGGGAACTGCAAGACCACGACATGACCATGCCCATCTATGCCCTTGGACGCTACACCCAGCGGCAACAGAATTTCCAGTGGTCTCTGGACCTGGAGTATTTTGCCGATGATGTGAAGTACCGACCGGGCATGCGCTGGGATAATCTCCCCGGGAATCCCTATCTGGGCTACGAAGGTAGTGATAAACAGTGGCTGCTGGCGTTGAGTGATGAGCAAAACATCTGGAAGCTGCAGCTTGGATTTGACGATATCAATCTGGAAAAGGCACACAGTCTGACGATCGCCATGGCAGTAGCGGCACACTGGTAAGCTACTGCCAGCTTAACGTCCGGAGCCATAAGCAGGTTCAGGAGCCCTGTTTTTCATCTTTCAGTGCATCTTCCGTTCGAGACAAGGCGCGCCGATTAATTTGCTCGTAAACCAGGCGACGGTTATGCCACGCCGATACGTTATTTTTATCGAGCTCGATGGCGCGGCTATAACTGAGTTCGGCAAGGGTTAGCTGTCCTGCTCTGCGCTGTAGATATCCCCTGGTTGTCCACAGTAGAGAGGAGTTTACGTTCAATGCCATTGCTTCGTCGATGTGGGCAAATGCCTGGTCGAGATTATTCTCATGTGCCGCTTCGATGGCGAGGTTGTTCAGGTAAAACAGCACAACCTGATTGTCGGTAATCGGAATATGTTTGTAGGGACCCTTGGGTTCAAAGTTTGACTCGATAATGCGGGTTGTCCAATCGAAAGATACCTCGGCATTTATATGCAAAATATTCTGGACCAGTGGATTTCCCCGACTGTCGGTCACCCGCCGTGCTGCCGGTGCTTCAACAAAATTGAAGTGCGCCTCAACCCCGACTTCTCTCGCCAGCGCAACAATCATCGCAGAAAAGGAGATGCAGTTTCCCCGACGCGATTGGAAGACTTCGGCCGCGGAAGTGGTATGGGAGAGATCATGTTCCATGTAGAAGTTTTCCCGCTTCAGCGTGCGCAAGATCGCTCTAAATCGCGCGTTGGGGGAAGAGTTTGGCGAGATACCTGCGACAAATTCTCGCATGGCCGGACTGACCCATAGCAGCTGATCGCCTTTGGCACCGGCTGCCTCCATCGGGAGCTGGATTGCATCGATTCCCCCTGGACTATTTTCCGCCACGAGGAACTGATCGAAAGCTGGTTGCGCCGCTAAATTATCTGAGTCGCCCAGACCCTCGGTACTGGCGCATCCCCATTGCATTGCTGCAATGAAGAAGGCGCCGACTATTTTTACACTTCCCGTTGAGATCTTTTCCCGCATCAATATCGCCACCGTTATGCTCCTGCCAGCCATGTCCTTGTATGTGGCTATAGGATGGGTGAGGCGTGCAATTCAGATGCAATATCTCGATAAGCTGCGCAATAAGTCCGACGAAATGCAATTTTGGCGATTATTTCTGCCAAGGCGGGCGCAGTGGATGCGTTGATGGTATGAAGATTTTTGGGTGGTAGGATTGGTTGGGAATTTTTTATGCCAAATTTGCTCTGACACGAATTTATATTTTATAAAGAAGCACGGGAAGGTGATTTCCGTGCCGGTCATTGCTTGTCAATCGCTTAATTCAAACGCCAGCAGCAATCACGGTGCGGCCTCATCAACATCTCAGCACCTGATTCGGTCCCTGGGTCGCCGTCGGCGTGAAGTAACTGCCCTGAGTATTCTCGGGGCAGTTACTTCACCGGGTTATTTTCTCTAAACGAAGTTTCTGCTTTCTTGGCGAAACGTCAGTTATTAACTGACTTTTGTCGGACGTTCATATCCTGACACCAGACGCTCTGCTGTTGTCGATCCTTCAGTACCCGGCCAAGGGCGGGTATCAGGTCCGGGTTCTTGGCCAGTACTTGCTGGTAAGCGTCAATTTCAGCTTTGCTACAGGCGATGGGAAACAACAGGGCATAGGCCTTGTTGTAGAGCGTATCGCCGGTGGCGCTGACAGTAGGGGCGGCGGCGAACAATTGTGCGCTGAGCTGGCGGTAAAGTGGCAGCTGCTCCGCCGGGAACAGGTTGCCGGCGGCCGCCTTGATCTGGCTCAGCTTGTAGTCATCCCGCTTGTTCAGAATATTGTCCAGCCATTCTTTCTTGGCGGCCTCGGTTGGACGGCCGGCGCGAGCGGCAATGGCTGCGTTGTTGGCGCGATCACTGCTGTCCTTTTTCAGCTGGTCGACAACGCGCTTTTCATAGTCCCCGTAAAGGTTGCGGTTGAGCAGGGCGATCAGTGGCCAGCTGCGGTCTTTGCCAATTTCCAGGCCCTCGATTTCAAGCTTTTCATCCAGCAGTTGTGCGGCGCTATCTAGTGCCGTTTCACCCTGAGCGAGGTCGGCAAAAGCGTAGAACCAGGTCTTCTGGGTATCACTGCCCGCCGGTGCTGCATTCAGCTGTTGCCAGGCGAAATCGCTGATGGCCTGCAGCTTCTGCTTGCGCTGGGCATTCGGCAGGTCCAGCCGGTAGAGATAATTGTGTGCACTCTGCAGGTGGTTGCTGATCAGCCGAATCACATTGATGTCCGTTTCATGGCCGGCGTTTTTCAGTGCGAATTCGATCCAGTCGGTCAATGGCAACTGTGCATCGGTCACCGAGTCGTAGAGGCTCTGCCACAGCATCAGGCGGGTAAAGGGGCTCTCTATATCATTGATATGCTGATTGACCGCCGCCACGGTGCTGCCGTCGAGACGGGTTTTTACATACGCCCAGTCTTCATCGTTCGGAATCAGAATCTGCGGGCAGGGCATGCCCACGGCGTCTTTCACTTTAGTGGTTACACCGTTATAGATAGCTGGCACCTTGGCGGCACGGGTCATTTTGCCATCTTGCATGCGGTAAATACCCAGCTGCACTTTCTGTGAGCGCAGCGTGGGGTACTGCTCCGGAGCTGTCTGCTCAATGGTCAGGGAGCTGATGCGGTCTTTGTCGCACTGGTAGCGCACGGCGATGGTGTTCAGGCCCGCTTTGTACAGCCAGTTCTGGGTCCAGCCGGTGAGGTCCTTGTTGGCGGCGGTACCCAGCGCGCCCATAAAGTCTTTCAGCTCGGCATTGCCATAGGCGTGCTCTTTCAGGTAGTTGCTTACCCCCTGACGGAAAGCCTCTTTACCCAGGTAATAGGGCAGCTGATTCAATACTGAGCCGCCCTTGCCGTAGGTGATGCCGTCAAAATTTGAGAAGGCCTCGTCGGTATTGGGTACCTTCACTTCGATGGGGTGTGTGGTTGGCAACTGGTCCGCGCCATAGGCCCACTGTTTACTGCCCAGGTAGAAGTTTTGCCAGACGTCTTCAAATTCGCTGTTCTCGGACAGGGCGAGGCTCGCCATATAGGTGGCAAAACTTTCTTTCAGCCAGAGGCCGTTCCACCAGTCCATCGTCACCAGGTCACCGAACCACATATGAGCCATTTCGTGGGCGATGACGTTGGCGAGTCGCTGGCGCTGGGCCTGGGTTTTATCCCCGCGGGAAACATAGCCTTCATTAAAAGTAACCGCGGCCACGTTTTCCATGGCGCCGATGGTGAAGTCGGGAACGATCAGCTGGTCGTATTTTTCGAAGGGGTAGGGGATATCGAAATACTTCTGGTAAAACGCGAAGGATTCACCGGTAAATTTGAACCAGTCATCCGGCTTCACGTATTCCGCCATGCTCTTGCGTGCGAACAGGCGCAGGGGAATACCCGCGGCATCGCTTTCCCACACGGTAAACGGGCCCGCGTGCAGTGGAAAAATATAGGTGGAGAATTTCTTTGACTGGGGGAAGTGCCAGCGCTTAAGGCCGTTCTCCAGTGCGTCCACTTTTTCCTCGCGGGTTGCGGTGACCACCTGCCAGCTTTCCGGTGCAGTGACGGTGACGGTATAGCGTGCCTTCAGGTTCGGCTGGTCAAAGTGGGGGAAAAAGCGGTTGGCCTTGTACGGCTCGAAATGGGTGTAGAGGTAAACGCTACCGTCTTCCGGGTCCTTGAAATGGTGCAGGCCCGAGCCATCACTGGAATATGGGTGCTCGTATTCGATAGCGATGCTGTGCTTGCCCTTGGTCAGCATCGATGGCGCCAGCGCGATAAAGTTACCGTTGTAATCGAAGTCTACCGCTTTGCCGTCGAGGGTGACCTGCTTCACCGTGCCACCGGCAAAGTCGATGGTCAGCGGTTGTTTCAGATCCCGTGCCAGGGTGGTATCGGCGGTTACCCGACCGGAAAAAGTCTCAGATTGATTACCCAGAGTCACTTCGACCTGATAATCCACATCGGCAATCTGCGCGCGACGCAGTGCGGCGTATTCCGCCGTCAGTGCCGGGCGGTTTTCGCGATCAACCGCGATGGATGTCTCTGCACTGGCAGCAGAGATGTGGCTCACGGCGGCAATGGCGCCGGCGAGCAGGCAGCTGGCAAGTTTGGGAAGAGAGGGGGGTAAAAGGGAGGTGAGTCGGCTGGGCATGAAGTTCTCCAGAATGAGCGCGGCGCTTTTTACTTAGACTTTGCGCTGCAGTTTAGCCTGTAACAGAGGTAGTCGGGGAGCAGGTAGCCGTTTATAAGCCTTTTGATAGGCAAAAACAGGTAAAACAAAAAAGGCCCCGAAGGGCCTTTCCTGTGCCGGGCTGTCCGGCGAGAACCGGATTAACCGGCCTTGTTGTTAATGGCTGCTGCCATGTCCAGACACTGCTGGTTTCTATAACGACGATTTTTCAGCGCTTTCTCCAACAGCGGGTTGAGTTGCTTTCCGCTATTGAGAAGCTCGCTCATCTGCTGCACACCTTTTTCGCTGCAGTTCAGCGGGAACAGGCGGGTATAGGTGCCGACAAATTCCGAAGCGTCGCTGGAGTTAACCTCGTCCAGTGCCGCGACAATCCGCTCAACATTCGCCTCGTAGAGACCCTGCTGTTCGGTGGGGAAGAGCGCGCTTGCGGCGTACTTCAGCTGGGCCAGCTTGAACCCTTCGCGGTTGTCCAGCAGGTTGCCGAGCCACAGGGCTTTGGCTTCCTGCTGAGGGCGGATGGCTTCCGCGGCGATGGCGTTCAACTGGGAGCGGTCGGAGCTGTCTTTTTCCAGTTCAGACTTGATCGCCTGGGCGTAGTCACCGTAGAGGTGCTGGTTCAACAGCGCGATCAGGCTCCAGCGCATATCCGGATCCAGAGTCAGGCCTTCAATACTCAGCTCACCGCGCAGCATGTTCTGGGCATTGCCCAGCGCCTTGTCAGTGTGGGCTACGCCGGTAAAGGTACCGAACCAGGTTTTCTGTGCATCGCTGCCCGCCGGCGCGTTTTGCAATTGCTTCCAGGCGAAGGTTTCGATCGCCAGTTGCAGTTGGGTGCGCTTGGCATCGTCCATGGCAACCTGATTCAGGTAACCGTAGGAGGCTCCCAGGTGGCTGGAAACCAGGCGGATCACGTTAATGTTTTCTTCGCTACCGGCATTGCTGACCGCGAAGCTCACGTACTGATCCAGCGGCAGTTTGGCATCGGTCACGGAATCGAACAGGCTTTGCCACATCATCAGACGGGTGAACGGGCTCTCGATGTCATTGATGTGCTTGGACATGTTATCCACAGACACCTTGTCCAGATTCACCTTGGCAAATGCCCAGTCGCCTTCGTTCGGGTAAACGATCTGCGGGCAGGCTTCGCCTTTGGCGGCGGTGACTTCGGTGGACGCACCTTTATAGATTACCGGGATGGCCTTGCTCAGAACCATCTTGCCGCCGTCCATGTTGTACAGGCCGACCTGGGTGCGTTGCTCGCGCAGGGTCGGGTAGTCCTCTGGCGCAGACTGGCTGATGGTCAGGCTGGCAATCTTGCCACCTTCGCACTGGAAGTTGGCTTCAATGGTGTTGAGGCCGGCCTGGTACAGCCACTGCTGCTGCCATGCATCCAGGTCTTTGCCGGCGGCTTTACCCAGGTGACCCATAAAGTCATCCAGGGTGGAGTTTTTGTAGGAGAGGTCCTTCAGGTAGTTGGAAACCCCCTTGCGGAACTCTTCCTTGCCCAGGTAGTAAGGCAGCTGCTTGAGGATGGAGCCACCCTTGCCGTAGGTGATGCCGTCAAAGTTGGCGAAGGCCTCGTCGGTGTTTTTCACCGGCAGCTGAATCGCATGGGTGGTCGGCAGCTGATCAGAGCCGTAGGCCCACTGCTTGGTGCCCTGGTAGAAGTTTTCCCAGGCGTTGTCGAATTCGCTGTTCTCCGCCAGGGACAGGTTGGCCATATAGGTGGCGAAGCTCTCGTTCAGCCACAGGTCGTCCCACCAGTTCATGGTGACCAGGTCGCCGAACCACATGTGCGCCATTTCGTGGGCGATCACATTGGCCAGGCGCATACGCTGGGCCTGGGTTTTTTCACCGCGGGAAACGTAGCCTTCGTTGAAGGTTACTGCGGCCACGTTTTCCATGGCGCCGGCGTTGAAGTCGGGCACGATGACCTGGTCGTACTTCACGAAGGGGTAATCCACTTCAAAGTACTTCTGGAAGAATTCGAAAGACTGCTTGGTAAAGGTGAACCAGTCGTTTGGCTTCACGTATTCCGCGAGGGTTGTACGCGCGAACAGGCGCAGCGGGATACCGTCGGCATCGTCTTCCCACACGGTAAAGGGACCGGCGTGCAGGGAGAAAATGTAGGAAGAGAACTTCTTGGACTGCGGGAATACCCAGTGATTTACCTCACCGGCTTCTTCGATCTTGCTCTCGCGCACAGAGGAGATCACGCTCCAGTCCTTCGGTGCGGTTACGTCGAGCGTGTAGTGCGCCTTCAGGTTGGGCTGGTCGAAGTGCGGGAACAGGCGATTGGCATCGTAGGGCTCGAAGTCGGTGTACATGTACACCTCATTGTCCACCGGATCAACAAAGCGGTGCAGGCCGGAACCGTTGGTGGAGTAGGCGTGTTTGTAGTCCACGGCAATTGCGTGCTTGCGTCCTTTCAGGTGCGCAGGCTCGATGGTAATGAACTGGCCGTTGTAGGCAAAAGGTACGGTTTTGCCGTCGACCTGAACGCCTTCCACTTCACCGCCGGCGAAGTCGATGGTCAGCGGCTGCAGCAGATTGCGGCGGAACTGGGTGTCGGCAACCACACGACCGGAAAACGCATCACCGGCTTTGTCGATGGTGACGGACAGCTTGTAATCCACCTGGGCAATCTGTTGCTTGCGCAGCTTGGCATACTGCTCGGACAGCCCGGGCGCATCGCTGCGGGCAACGGCCGGCTTGGCCAGGGCGTGTGCGGTAGTGGTGGATTGCAGCTGGTTAGGCTCCAGGCTGCAGGCGGCGAGAATGCTGCTACACAGCACGCCCAGGGCGAATTTTCCGGTCTTGTTCATGGGGACCCCTTGGTACTTTCTTGTACTTGGAATTGGTGTCTTTGAAATTCGAGTTTTTAGAATCGGGATTTCAGCGCATGGCGCGGAAAGTTGATTCTTATATCACGTCACCGAGGACTGGGCGGGCCGGCTTGTCTCGCTGAGGGAGCGGTTCGTCGCGGGATAGTGGAAGCTGCTGGCAAGTGAGTTTTGCTGAAGTTTTAAACTGTCAAGTCCAGAAATTTCGGATTTTTATGCTGCATTCAGATGGTGCAGCGCGGCGCCCGTGTTGGTGCGCAGATGAAGGGGGAAATGGCAACGCGCTTACCCGAAAAAATATTTCGGGTAAGCGCTGTTCTGAATCAGGCTGGGATCAACACCGATTCAGTGGTGGCATCAGTTACTCGGGAAGGAGAACTGGGCACCTTCACGTACACCGCTGGATGGCCAGCGCTGGGTGATGGTTTTGCGCTTGGTGTAGAAGCGCACACCGTCCGGGCCGTAGGCACCGAGGTCGCCGAACAGGGAGCGCTTCCAGCCACCGAAGCTGTGGTAGGCCACCGGTACCGGCAGGGGTACGTTGATACCGACCATGCCTACCAGGATGTTGTCGCTGAAGTAGCGCGCTGCTTCGCCATCGCGGGTAAAGATGCAGGTACCGTTGCCGTACTCGTGATCATTGATCATCTGCATCGCCTGCTCCATGGATTCCGCGCGTACCACCAGCAGTACCGGGCCGAAGATTTCCTCTTCGTAACAGGTCATGCCGGGTTTGACGTTATCGATCAGGGTGCCACCCACAAAGAAGCCGTTTTCGTAGCCGGCGACTTTCGGGTTGCGGCCGTCCACGACAATGGTCGCGCCCTGGTCCGCGGCACTGGCGATATAGCCGTTCACCTTGTTCATGTGCGCTTCGGTAATTACCGGGCCGAAGTCGTTGCTGCTGTCAGTGTAAGCGCCCACTTTCAGGCCCTGCATGGCACTGGCCATTTTGTCTATAAACGCATCCGCCGCTTCATTGCCCACACAAACCGCAACGGACAGTGCCATGCAGCGTTCACCGGAGGAGCCGAAGGCCGCGCCGGTCAGTGCCGCGACGGCGTTGTCGAGATCCGCATCCGGCATGATGATGGCATGGTTCTTGGCACCGCCGAGGGCCTGGCAGCGTTTGCCGTTGGCGCTCGCGGTGGCGTAAACATATTCGGCGATTGGAGTAGAGCCCACGAAGCTTACAGCCTGAACGCGCGGATCGGTCAGCAGGGTGTCCACCGCGACCTTATCGCCGTTCACCACATTGAAGACGCCATCGGGCAGGCCTGCTTCTTTTAGCAGTTGCGCCAGGAACAGGGAGCAGGACGGGTCGCGCTCGGAGGGCTTCAGTACGAAAGTGTTGCCGCACACGATGGCTAGCGGGAACATCCACAGGGGTACCATAGCAGGGAAGTTGAACGGAGTAATACCGGCTACCACGCCCAGCGGCTGCATTTCATTCCAGGAATCGATATCCGGGCCGACGTTGCGGCTGTGCTCGCCCTTCAGCATCTGCGGCGCACCGCAGGCGAATTCCACATTCTCGATACCGCGGGTCAGTTCGCCCATGGCGTCGTGAGAAATTTTGCCGTGCTCCTGGCCGATCAATTCACAGATTTTATCCGCGTTTTCTTCCAGCAGGTGCTTGAACTTGAACATGATGCGGGCGCGTTTCGCCGGCTGGGTGTTGCGCCAGCTCTTGTAGGCTTCGTCTGCGGCGGCAATGGCTTCTTCCACGGTTTCTTTTGCGGCAATGGCAACTTGCTTCGCCGCTTCGCCGGTGGCCGGGTTGAATACGTCCTGAGAGCGTTCGGCGCTCTCGACAACTTCGCCGTTAATAAAATGGCCAACAATGCTCATGTTGTTTCCTCTCTTTAATTCAATGTAGTTCTATTAGCTCTGAATTTTTTAAGCGCTTGCGACTTCGTTGATGCTGTCGCCCAGCGCGCTGACCAGCGTATCCACTTCTTCGGGCTGCGCCACAAATGGCAGGCCGAGCTGGATAGTGTCGCCACCGTAGCGCACGTAGAAACCCTTCTCCCACATCTTCATCGCGATATGGTAAGGGCGCAGCAGTGGCTCGCCGGGTGCCGCCTCAATGGTGAGGCCGGCGGCGACGCCGCAGTTGCGGATGTCGGTGACCAGCGGTGTGCCCTTCAATTGGTGCACGCGCTCTTCGAGTATCACCGCCAGCTCTGCCGCGCGGGCGAACAGGTTCTCGTTCTCGAGAATGTCCAGGGATGCCAGTGCGGCAGCACAGGAAACCGGGTGCGCGGAATAGGTGTAGCCGTGCGGCAGTTCCAGCAAATACTCAGGGCCGCCCTGATCCATAAAGGTATCGTAGATCTCCTGCTTGGCGATAACGGCGCCCATTGGTACCGCGCCGTTGGTCAGCTGCTTGGCGGTATTCAGGATATCCGGGGTTACCCCGAAGGCCTCGGCACCGGTGGCGGCACCCATGCGGCCGAACGCGGTAATCACCTCGTCGAAGATCAGCAGGATATTGTGCTGGTCGCAGATCGCTCTGAGACGCTGCAGGTAGCCTTTGGGCGGCGGCAATACCCCGGCGGAGCCCGCCATGGGCTCGACGATTACGGCAGCGATGTTGGAGGCATCGTGCAGGGCGATCATCTCCAGCAGCTCATCGGCCAGGTGCGCGCCTTCTTCCGGCATGCCTTTGCAGAATTTGTTCTGGGGCAGCACCGTGTGCGGCAGGTGGTCCGCGTCTACCGCGGTGCCGTAGAGCGCCCGGTTGGCGCCGATACCACCGACGCTGATACCGCCAAAGTTCACCCCGTGGTAACCCTTTGCGCGGCCAATCAGCTTGGTCTTGCTGGGCATGCCCTTTTTGCGCCAGTAGGCGCGGGCAATCTTCAGGGAGGTTTCAGCGGATTCGGAACCGGAACCGGTAAAGAAGACCCGGTTCAGTCCTTCGGGCATAAACTGGGTGATACGCTCTGCCAGCTGGAACGCCTTGGGATGTCCAAACTGGAAAGCGGGTGCGTAGTCCAGGGTACGTAACTGCTCACTTACTGCATCGGCGATTTCAACCCGGTTATGGCCCGCACCGCAGGTCCACAGGCCAGAGAGGCCGTCAAAGATACGGCGGCCGTCGGCGCTGGTGTAGTAGCAGCCCTCGGCGCCAGTGATGATCCGAGGATCCTTTTTGAACTGGCGGTTGCCCGTGTAGGCCATCCAGTGGGCATCCAGTTGAGACTGGCTCAGCCCGGCAAACTTATCGCTCACTCTTATTCTCCGATTGGATTGACTGCGTAGTTGCAGCAAAGGTTGCGGTAAATGTAGGTGAGCTTTTAAGTTTCATAAATTGCAATTTATCGATCTTTAGTTTCATATATGTGAAACATTGTGTGGGTCTGGGGCGGCTTGGGGAGATGGCGCTTAGAAATGGCACGTAAAGAAGCGGCGCTGCTGGGGCAGCTGAGTGATATCGACCTGCGTCTGCTGCGGGTCTTTCGCGCGGTAGCAGAGGCCGGCGGCTTCTCCGCGGCCGAACTGGAGCTGAACGTGGGGCGCTCCACCATCAGCCGGCATATCAAGGATCTGGAGGTGCGCCTGGGGGTAACCCTCTGTCAGCGTGGTCGCGGAGGCTTTGCCCTGACCCGAGAAGGACGCCAGATCTATCAGGCGACCCTGCGCCTACTGGCCTCCCTGGACACCTTTCGCGGTGAAGTGGCCGATGTGCACAAGCGCATGACCGGTCACATCGCCATTGCCCTGTTCGACAAGATGGTGACCAACCCCGCGGCGCATATCGGCGAGGCCCTGCGCCGCTTTGACGACCTGGCGCCGGAGGTGAGCCTGGACATTCATATCGAGCCGATCAATGAGATAGAGCGCGGTGTGATGGAGGGGCGTTTCCAGCTCGGGGTCATTCCCGCCCACCGAACCTCGCCCAGCCTCGAGTACCAGCACCTCTTCTACGAGCAGATGTACCTCTACTGCGGATACCGCCACCCGCTATTTGGTACGGCAGACATCTCTATCGACGACGATGCCATCCGCGACTGTAAATACGCCGGCCTCGGCTACCATTCCCCGAATATGGAAGTGGGCAACCGCCTGGGGCTGGAGCGGGACATCACCGTCAATGACCAGGAGGCCATCGTTCACTGCCTGCAGTCCGGCCGCTATATCGGCTATCTGCCAGACCATTACGCGGAAACGTTTTTAAAGAAGGGTGAAATCCGCGCGATACACCCACAGCGCTACCAGTACGAGTGTGATTTTGTCGCGATCCAGCGGCTATCGCCGAAGCCGTCGCGGATTGTGAAAACATTATGGGAGTGTCTAATGTTTACGCATTCGGATGAAAGAAAATAGTTTGGTTCGGATGCGAAAAATTAAAGTGCACATTCTGTTTTTCGGGATTTCCTGGCCGGTCGGAAAAAATTCATATCACGTAAACTTTTCAGATGTTGGCACCTATCGAATCGCTCCGAATGTATCGTTGCTATTTTTCTTGTTAAGGCATTTAGTTCAGCCATATTAGGCTTGTACGCGGTTAGATCGAAGTTGGCTTTTGGTGGGGAAGGGAAAATTTCTAGTTTTTTCATAAGGCAGCGAAAAATATAGTCCCCGTCAGTAAGGTAGTTGAACATTGAAAATACGATGTATTTTCTATTTTTCATCGGTATGGTGATAACTCTCAAATAACTCACTGTTGCCCATGATTGGATTGCCAGATGAATATGAGAGAAGTTATTCTCCTTACTTATGCCTATATCGATTGAACTATCGATTAGTGAGAGTGAAAGCTCTCCATTCGAGACCCGATCGGGAGGGAACTCGTTTATAACTAGTTCGGATACTATTCGATTGATATCGTCTTTCGAGCGCAAAGCGCCTTTGTTGTAGAAATCTATTTCGCTAATTATCAGAGTTGGGCAATAATTTTGTTGAGACTCTTCGTTAAAATAACCTCGTGATATTTGCGAGTCCCAGTTGTATTTCCGAATGGTTCGGACGCTGATTGTTTCTTGAAGAGCTTTACTGATGTAGATTTCTTCTTTGTGCCCGGACCAGTACCATTCGTTTTCTCGCCTTGGCTTAGTATTTCGTTTGGGAAGTGTAAAGCGTAAAGAGAAGTATTTTTTGGATACGGACTGTTTGATTTTCAATCTTTGTGAGGGGCCTAGCGGATTGTCTTTGCTCAAAGAAAAGCTCTTGAGCGAATTTCCGTAGTGATAATAATTCCAGAATAAATCCATTATCGGAGCTATAGCGAATTTCCCGAATCTTATGAATATTATGGCTGCAATAAAAACTTGAAGCTGTTGTGAAGATATAAAGTAAGTTAGGCCGGCAAAGTATGGAATTTCAAGCGCTAAAGGCAGCTTTTGATTTTCATCAGTCCGAACTAGCTTTATCCAATGACTTAGACCTTCAAGAAAGGTAATGCATAATACAATTGAAAGGTTTAATTCTGAAAATAGTATTTCTTTGAAGGCATCTGTTAAAAATTTAATCAATTCAATCATTTTTATTTTCTACGATACGAAACCTTTCGCGTCTAGCTTTAGCTTCTTCTGCGCGGCGTCGTGACTGGCGTTCCAGTTTTTTCCGTGCTTTTTCTTCGTCGGAGGGCCAGCTGTCGGCCTCGGATAACGTATAGATCACGGATAACCAAAGCCGTCGGTAATCGAGTTTCAGAGGATTCTGGATAATGGGATAGCGCTGTTCGGTATCACAAACCTGCAACCAGCCGTGTCGGTGGTGATGCACCATCAACTTTGCCTGAACATTGCCGCCGAGGGCGGCAAGCCGGATAAAGGCAGCGTGTAACTGTGAGCGAAGATTTCCGCTTCCGGCCATAAAGTGTACAGTGTCTTCGCGGTACTTTAGTCGAAGTCGGTGCCACTGGCTCGGGAACATATCGGATATCTACTTCACTTAGGCCGTGGTTGAGGTTTTTGGTTTACATTCGTTGTAGTCGAGATTCAAAGAGTTGCTCGGTGGGTGGCCGCCAGGAAGGAGGCGGGGTTGCAAGTAATTTTCGATAAATGCGGAAACGTCCTCTGGTGATGCTCGATGATCAGAGTTTTCGTCTTTTCCATTTTCTGTAAAACCTTTTGCGCTCCACATGTACATTACATGTTTGGCTTCTTCAATTTGATCTGGTGTTAATTTGTAATGGGGTCTTTTGTTGCCTGCTTGATGGGATTGGGCAGTGGGTTTTCTAGATGCGCTTTCGGCAGATAAATTAACTTCCATTGTTTCCATGATTTTATACATGAAATCTAAGAAGTTATCTTTTGATACGTGATTCTCTATCCGGAATGGATTTCCGGCGTTCATGGCAGAACGTTTTATTGAAAATATACAGCGCAAATAATGCTTTTCGTCGATGGCTATATGCCACAAATATTGGTTTTTATTTTCTACTAGTGGCTGGTTTTCAAAATAAAGCCATTCGTTGTTGTTTAACGTAACCCACTGTAAGTTAAGCGGTCCGATGTGGCTGGGCCATTGGTGCTCTGTCAGGTCGAAAGGATCGTATGAAATTCCAGTGTTGAAGTCTCTAGCATTGGATATTTGTAAGATTCGGATGGCTTCTTTAGTTAAAATTTCATCTTTTAGCAGGCTTTCGTTAACAGGTAAGTCATCAACTTCATGGAGGTTGATGAGCATTGTTAAGCTTCCGCAGTAACCATCGATTATGGGTAATCCTCGAAATTCCCATATGTTGGAATATATTCTCGACCACAGTAGATGTTTGTTGACATCACTGTCAGAAATTTCTGTTGGCTTGTAAGAGTTTTTATCTAACAAGTCAATGTTGTCCGGTTCATCTTCCCAGCTCTCGATGTTTGAAAATGGGTCTTTACTGGGAGGCGCAGAAAATTTTAAAGAATGGCCAGATATATTTTTATTTATGGTTCTAGATTTTCCGAGGCTGGGGCCTTTGGGGTTTTTTTGGGTGCCGAAAATCATGTTTTTTTCCTGGTTAACCTTGCGGGATAAGTTTTTTACCTATTTTGTTTCCCAGGTTTTTTATCGGGTCCTGCGGCCCGTTATGATAGTTTTCGTTGAGACTCGGGATGCTTGCAGCGGCTACGCCGACAATAGCTGTCTTTCCGATAACTGAAAGCACGCTCAATGCGAGTGCTGGGCTTACTCCATGCTCTGCAATGAGTTTCCCAATTTTTTCGTAGGTAGAGTTTATAGCAATCCCCCCTCCGATGGCAGTTGAACCTATAACAGCTATTTTTCCACCTAGTTCTTCACGCTTGGTATGATTTATTAACTCATTTATTGAGCATGCTAGGCTAGCTCCGCCAAATATTTGTCCGCCAACGAGTTGTGCGATACCTTTTGTGGAGTTGTGCCATTTACTGTCAGTTGTATTCATTCCTATAGCTCTGCGAGCTCGATCAGCTTCGAAATGGCTCGAAGTGTGATCACTTAGGAAAACCTTCTGCTTTCCGGCTACATTTACGCCTTGTTTTGCCAGTAGCTTCATGGCTTGAGTCAAGGGCTTTGAGCCGCCCCGGTGGCTGGTCCATTCGATAAATAGCCCATTTTCATGTGCTTCTCGCATATGGCTTGCCAAAATTTGGGAGGACTTAAAATCTGACGGACTTGTACGGCCAAGGTCCCGCACGAAACTCCACCCGGCTCTGAAGTAAGAGTTGCTTTGTGGAATGTAGAAGAGTTGGTACCCACTAGACTTCAGTTTTCCTAATGATGTTTCGTTGCCTCGGGTAATATGAGATGGAAGCATAGATATGGCATGGTCAATATCTTTGCAGAATCCATTGATTCCAATTTTTATAGAATCATTTTCTGTCCCTGAGCACTTTGGTGTGGGCTTTAACTGCGATTCTGGGTCACGACTGCGTTTCCATTCAGAGCCAGATTCGTTTTCAGTGTGAGTGACATTCCAGAGGGCTGCTCGTGTATTGGTTTTAGTTTCGCTACGAAAAATTCGAATATCGACAATGCTTACGTCAGTTTGAGGCCCGCCGTAATAACTTCCTACTTCAAACTCAATTTCAAAGTCAGGGTAGACGATGCAGCGACGATTTGGGTTTCCATCTTTTAGATAGGAATTAACCGGAAAAGCGCATCCGCGAAGGCCATCGACAGCGCTAGTAACCGCTTTTGCATGATAGCCGCGACTACTTGATTCTTGTGAAATTTCGCGTAGACCATCTAGTATTTGTCGATGCTTGTCATTCACCATTAGTGAGCGACCTGCATCACTGGGGCGGTACGGGGTGACAGCGGAAAAACTGGCAGGAGCCTGGCTCATTGAAATATCCCTTTCAAATATCCATCAATTGAAATGTGAGCTGATAAGGTATGTGCACCTTTAAAGCGCAAACTCTACCGAAGATTTACGGGGATGTATATTGAGTGATTCCTTTCATAGATGGGGATATTCGAGGATCGGAAATGGAATACTCTTGCAAATAAGGGAGAAATGAAGTTTTGTGGTACGAACGTGCGGGTCACAAATAATCGTTATTTTGGCAGTATAACGATGTCAATTATTTAGTGATAAATTCGACTCTGGCACGAATTAATAAATTTCTAATTCCACCATAACGAGCAGTGTTATTTTCCGACAGGTTTGCTACCGAAAAGAAACACAGGCGAAGTTTCTCACACGTAGTACGGTTTTCTGGTTAAAACGCTGTTTGTAGTGCGAGATGATTTCTGTGATGTCCGCTTCTTTCTGGGGATTTTGCGGATATACCAGCGACAGAATGTGGCTGGGTTCGTGCACGATATTGCCGTCGCTGTCCTGCCATTGGCCGGCTGCAGTAATGACGGTCAACCCTTCGGAAAAACGCGGAGTGATGGTGGTTTTGAGAAAAGACGACCACTGCTCTTGAGTGACAAAGCCATCGTCTTTGTGGGTCCCGAAGTACAGGAGATCCTGGGTTTGCAGTGTCTCTCCGGGTTGGCAAACCAGAGGCGAGGGGCTAGCGCAGGCGGTAAGCAAGAGCCCGGCAAGGAGGCTTACAACGAGGCTTAGATGACGCAGTTGTAGCAAGTGGTACTCCCCGCGGCTTATTCAGTCTATTGCGGGGAGTATAGGGGTAGTTCCGGTTAGAAATGATATTTCAGCAGCAGGTTGATATTGCGCTCGTTGGAATCGACCCCGAAGCTGCCATCTTTGATGCCAAACTTGTCGTTCCAGTGCACGTACTCCAGTCCTGCGTAGAGTTTCTTCGGTTTGCCCACACGGGCACCGATATCCCATTTCAGCTGTGAGGTGAAGTTCATACTCGCATGCACATCTCTCGACGCACTGGCCCAGTCGAGGAAACCGTCATACAGAAACGCTTCGCTACCGAGGGTGAACGGCAGGCCCCAGGCCAGGGTCAGCTGCTCATTGTCAGCCCTGGCTTCGTTGTTGCGGTGATAGACATTGGCCTGCAGATAACTGAATCCCGGCGCGGCCAAGTCAAACCCCACCCCGGCCAGTTTGTTGGTGAAGTGCGGGCCGGTAGCGGTGAGGCCGTTGGGGTCATCCATGTTGCCGAGCTCCAGCTGTCCGGCCAGCAGTATGTCCTTTATCAGGCCAAACCCCAGCTCGCGACTACCCAGCTTGCCCAGGCTCAGGCGTGGTGACAGCTCGGTGTAGAGCTCCTTGGAGCCGTCTTCGGAAGAGAGGTAGTCGGCAAACATAAAAAAGTCGCCCCAGCTGTGGCCGCTGACGTGCTCAAACGTCAGCACATTGCGGGTGCTGTCGTCGCTGCTGAGGCTGTAGTTAACCTTGTAATCCTTGCCGTGCAGGGCGGTCAGGCTGTTGTCGCTCCACAGGGTTTCGGCATTGGCACACAGGGAGAGCGGGGCAGAGAGCAGGCCACTGGCCAGCAGGGGGAGGGACTTGGTCAGCTTCATCGGTTACCTCTAAATGCAGCTGGCGGAGTCCGTCCCGCGACGCGATCAGGCTGGAGAATTGCTGATCGGTTAAAAAATGATCGCGAAATGTACAGGATTCGAGGGGAGTTTTCCAGGCGGGTGTATATCAGATTGGTGCATATATCGCACAAACAAAAACGGGCCCCGAAGGGCCCGTTTTCTTACATCTGGAGAGGTAATTAAACCACTACGATGTTTTCAGCCTGAGGGCCTTTTTTACCTTGAGTCACGGTGAACTCAACGGCCTGGCCTTCAGTCAGGGTACGGAAGCCGGTGCTGGAGATGGCGCTGAAGTGAGCGAAAACGTCCGGGCCGGACTGCTGCTCAATGAAACCAAAACCTTTTGCTTCGTCGAACCACTTAACGGTTCCTTTAACGGTATCAGACATAACTAACATCCTGAAATTTAAACAGATTTATGCCTCTTAATGAGGCGGGTGTTGCTTAGAAATGTAAGCGAAACCGTAGAAACTGCAGGACGAGGGTGTTACGTAAAGACAGTGAAATTCTAGGTCGTACTATAGGTGGTGCTATATGGCTTTCTTTCCAGCTGCCGCACACTCTATATGGGCGGCGGCTGGTTGTCTACTAATCGTTCAGCTTATTCGACGCAATGTGACGGGAGGGTCACTGCCGGTTGCGCTCAGGCCGCTTGGGCGGCGGCCCTGGCCTTGTCCGTCAGGTACTCGTCGTAGGTGCCCTGGAAGTCGATCATCTGCCGGTCTTTGATCTCCAGCACCCGGGTGGCGAGGGAAGACACAAACTGACGGTCGTGGCTGACGAAGATCAGGGTGCCCTCGTAGCTGGCCAGTGCCTTGTTCAGGGCCTCGATGGACTCCATATCCAGGTGGTTGGTCGGTTCGTCCATGATCAACACGTTGGTATCCATCATCATCAGCTTGCCGAACAGTAGGCGGTTCTTCTCACCACCGGAGCATACCGCGGCCTTTTTGTTGGCATCGTCCGCGGTAAACAGCAGGCGCCCCAGCATGCCGCGCACTGCCAGGTCATCGTGTTTGGGCGTGCGCCACTGGGTCATCCACTCAAAGATGGTGAGGTCGCCTTCAAAGTCCGCGCTGCTGTCCTGGGGACAGTAGCCGATGGCGGCATTCTCGGACCACTTGATGACACCGCTGTTGGCCTGAAGTTGGTCCACCAAGCAGCGCAGGAAGGTGGTCTTGCCGACACCGTTCTCACCGATCACCGCCAGTCGCGCGCCAGCTTCCAGAATCATCTCGCCGCCGCTAAACAGGGGCAGGTCTTCAAAGCCATGGGCCAGGCCTTCCAGGGTCAGGGCCTGGCGGTGCAGTTTCTTGCACTGCTGGAAGGTGATGTAGGGCTTGACCCGACTGGAGGGTTTTACTTCCTCCAGTTTGATCTTTTCCATCTTCTTCGCCCGCGAGCTGGCCTGCTTGGCCTTGGACGCGTTGGCAGAGAAGCGGTTTACAAAGCTCTGCAGCTCTTCCAGTTCTGCACTCTTTTTGGCGTTCTCCGCGTGAAGCTGTTCCTGAATCAGGGTGGAGGCCGCAACAAAATCCTCATAGTTGCCGGGGAAGATGCGCAGCTCGCCGTAGTCGATGTCCGCCATGTGGGTGCACACCTGATTCAGGAAGTGGCGGTCGTGGGAAATGATGATCATGGTGGATTTGCGCTGGTTCAGCACTTCCGCCAGCCAGTGGATGGTGTGGATATCCAGGTTGTTGGTGGGCTCATCCAGCAGCAGGATGTCCGGGTCCGCGAACAGCGCCTGCGCCAGCAGCACCCGCAGCTTCCAGCCGGGGGCCACCTGCTTCATCAGGCCGAAATGCAGGGATTCCTCGATGCCGGCTTCCAGCAGGATCTCACCGGCACGGCTTTCGGCACTGTAGCCGTCCAGCTCTGCAAACTGCACTTCCAGGTCCGCCACGCGCATCCCGTCTTCCTCGCTCATCTCCGGCAGCGAGTAAATGCGGTCGCGTTCCTGCTTGATCTCCCACAGGCGGGTATCGCCCATGATCACCGCGTCCACCACGGTGTATTCCTCAAACGCGAACTGGTCCTGGCTCAGGATGCCGACAGTGCATCCGGGTGCGATGGATACATTGCCAGCGGTGGGCGTCAGGGCACCGCTCAGGATCTTCATAAAGGTGGACTTGCCGCAGCCATTGGCTCCGATCAGGCCATAGCGATTGCCGTTGCCGAACTTGGCGGAGATATTTTCAAACAGCGGCTGGGCACCGAACTGCATGGTGATGTTCGCGGTGGTGATCAAGAGTGTATTCCCGGGAGCTTGCAAGTGAATGGTCGCTGGCGGCTGCAAGTGCGTGAGTCGCCGGCGTCGCCATGACTGAAGGGTTAATTAACCCTGCGCTATGGCGGGCCGCGCACTATACGGTGGCGATGAAGAGGTGTCGAGAAACTTGTTTGATAATTGAGCAATCCCGTTGCAGCCAGGTCAGCTACAACGGGGTGTCATTCAGAAATTGGCAACACTGGTCAGCCCGGCAATCGTGGTCGCCATGCTGAGCAGGAGAAGGTAGACCACGCTGAGCAACGAATACTTGAACAGGGTCATCGGCCAGCCCTGACGGTATACCCATTTCTGCATCAGTAGCAGGTAGACCGGCACCCACAGAGCCAGCGCGACAAGCGCCAGGTTGAACAGTGCCTGTGGCAAGGTGTGCGGCTCGGTGAGCCAGGCCCGCAGGTCGAACAGTAACACTGCCAGCAATAGCGCCAGCGACAGGAAGGCGTGGCTGTGGAGCGCGACAATCAGGTGTTCCATATAAAGGCGGCGCTTGAACAGGTACAGCAGGCTCAGGCACAGCGCGAAGATGGGCAGCATGATAAACAGTGCCGAGGGAATGGACCCGAACAGCGCATCTTTAAGCAGGTTCGGATCTTTCTCGATACGGGAAATATTCATCGTCAGCCGCGCGCTCTGGCGAACAAACCAGGCATCGATCGCCGACGAGGTGCCGTCGATCTGCGGTGACGGGGTTTCCTCTTGTTGATGGTTTTCGGCGAGACGCTCAACCGCCGCGGGATCCAGTTGTGCAATACGCTGGTCTGCGTGATGGCGAATTATCTGCTCGACGCCGTTTAACAGCCCGGACACACCGGGCAAATCGCCACTTTCCCGCGCCGCCTCGGCAATCTCCTCTATTGCCAGTTCCCGTAACCGCAGTACTTCATCCACACTGCTGGCGGCTGAAATGGAGTGCTCCACACTTTTCAGGTCGAAATCACCCATGGCCTGAGAGGTCGTGGACTGATTGATCGTAAAGGCACTGCCCCAGTCACTGCTGAGGTTGGCAGCGAAGAAGGCCGTCAGGCACAGGAAGACAAACAGTCGCACCGGACTGACATAGCGTGCGCGGCGACCAGCCAGGTATTCATTGGTAAGGAAGCCGGGATGGTACAGCAGTGGCCCAAGAGTCCGCGTGATCCGGGAATCGAAGCCAAATACGGAATTGAGAAAGTCGCCAAGCATTTCCGGTAGTTCGCGCACCAGCCCTTTGGACGGCTGGCCGCAGGCGTAACAGTGGGGGCCAAGCAGGGGCGCCGTACAGTTCGCGCAATGCGCGTGTGCATCGGGTATCTCTGGCGCAGGGCTGCAACTACTTACTTCACTACTGCTCGCCTCGCTGTTCTGGAGACGTGCATTTTCAGTGGACGTTTCGGGCGCTGATGGGGTGCTTAAATCACTCATGGTCTAACACGATTTCCGTTCACGATTTTCACTGGCGCAGGCGGGGGCGCAGCGCACGGTTCCAGGGTGTTTCAGTTTGGGCGCCGGGATAATAAGCGGAACAGGTGGCGAAGAGTACCGCTGAGAGTTCTGCTGAGAGTACCGCTAACGGATTCCCCTGCACCCTTCCGCTTATTGGCTTCTGGAAAATAGTGGTTCCCGCGTCAGTACTTTTTCCTGGCCAGGGTTACCGTGCCACAGCGGGGGTGGATGGCATCTGTCTCGCACAGGGCTTCGAGGTAGCGCTGACTGGCCTCTGCGTAACCGTTGTCCGTCAGGTAATCCACAATTTCCACAAAGCGAGATGGCTGCACATGCAGGTCGTGGATGGCATAGTCGAATAACGGCTGCAATTTTGCCCGTTCCGCTTCGTCACTGCCGACGGAGTGTCGGGCGGTAATCTGCTGAAGCATTTCCACCGATGGCACTGCCTTTAGCCCGTGACGGGCTGACAAGGCATCGTAGTGGCGCTTAAGACCCGGGGCTCCAGACATTTTCACCTCCGCAGTTGGCGCCCACTCCGGGAACGCTGCCTGTAGGGCAAATTTCATGGAGGGATGCTTGGTGCTGCGGTGCGTCTCTGTTGGGAAATGGTGTGATGCGTAGCGGAATTTGCTGGTGGAACTCAGAATGGCGTTGATCCGGGTATAGGGGGCGTGCATATGCTCTCCCTCATTGGCCATGGTCAGTATCAGCGGTTTCTGGTTGGTGAGAGCCTGCCTTGGGAAGGACTCCACTTTGTGCAGAATATCGCCATCATCCAGGGAAGGGCTGAAGGCGAAATACTGGGAGACCGGTAGGGTATTCGACAGCCACTGCTGCATCACAAATTTCCCGGCATGGGAGTGGCCGGAAAGAATCCGGTAGCTCGCTGCTGGATACTCCCGCTCGATAAACGGGAACAGCTCTTTCTCCAGGAATTGTGCAAATTCTGCGTCACCCGCCTTAACATCCAGTTCTTGCCCCTGGCTTTCAATACCCACCACGATGAAGTCCGGCACTGTGTTTGCAATCAGGTCCAGTGTGGCAATGGCCGGCAGCATGTCCCACTGGCTGTGTAACAGATAGAGCACGGGAAACTTCTGATCCGGGAGGGCACTGATCGCGGGTAAATAAATATCCAGCTGCTTGTCATCGCCCAGAATGTGCGAAGAAATTGTGCGTGACTGCCCGTAGATTGGCGGTTCTGCCGCAAGGGACGGAAGGCAGAACAGGGATAGCATCAGGGAGAGGAGAGTCATTATTGTTTTCATAGTCTCATTCCTTGGGTAATGGCACTGGGTAATCTACCAGCTGTGACGGAAAAAGAGGAATGGCCGAAAGGATGAGCGGGCCGCCACGGGCGCGTTTGCAGCAAGGCGCCCGACACGGATCACCCCCTCTCAAGCTCGGTTTACTAAACTGTAAAGCAGCCTGCTCGGCGCATTCGCCACGACCCGGATTCCCACTGCCCCCGGAGGAGTTATGAAATCCAACTGCATGCACCTCGCCATTCCCGCCGGGGACCTGGAAGTCGCGAAAACATTCTATTGCGATGTGCTGGGCTGTAAAACCGGCAACAGCGAGGCCGGGCACTGGGTGGACATCGACTTCTGGGGCAATGAGCTCACCCTGCACCAGAGCAAAGAGCAGTTGCCCAGTGTGCGCCACGATGTGGATATGGGGGCAGTGGCAGTACCGCATTTCGGAGCACATTTGCCCAACGATGAGTTCCAGGCGCTCAAGGCCCGTATCGAAGCCGCCGGCCTCGAGTATCTGGATAAGCCCTACCGCCGTTTTGTGGGCGACGAATACGAGCAGGAGACCTTTTTCATCCAGGACCCCAATGGCAATGTGCTGGAAATGAAATCAATGGTGAACCCTGAGCTGATGTTTCGATAAACCACGTCATCAAATCTGGCGCGAAAATGCGCCAGCGTATACAAGCCATACGACGCTCCCTGCAATCCGCTATGCGACATTCTGTGTTCCATCGAAGGGTACTTCTGCCGCTTATTGGCATACTGCTGATGGGGGTGGCGGGCTGCGTCAGCCTCGCGGAGCGCAATCCCGTACCCGCAGCGTTATCTGGAGCCGCGCATGTTGATGGTGTCAGGGACGCCCGCTTCTGGGGTGATGAATGGCCGAAGTTTTCCAAGTCAATGTACGCCAACCACACCGCCGAGCAATTGCGCGAGGAATATCCGGCGATTTACGGAAAACCACACGACTATCTCGCCATATCTGGTGGTGGCGCCAATGGCGCCTTTGGGGCCGGGTTACTCGTCGGCTGGTCGGCGGCCGGCACGCGGCCGGAATTTACCATGGTAACTGGCGTCAGTACCGGCGCGCTTATGGCCCCCTTCGCCTTTCTTGGTTCGGCTTACGATCACCAGCTGGAACGTCTCTATACCGCCATCAGTACCCGGGACATTGCTGTAAAGCACAACATCATTACCACCCTGTTAGGGAACTCCGCCTTCGATACCTCCCCCCTGAAAGCGTTGATTGCCGAAAATGTCGATGCGGAACTGATTGATGCCATAGCGCGGGAACACCGCACGGGTCGTCGCCTGTTGATCGGTACTTTCGATCTCGATGCCGGTCGTTCCGTTATCTGGAATATCGGAGCGATTGCAAACAGTAGCTCCGCAAATAAACATCAACTGATACAGGAAGTGCTGCTCGCCTCAGCCTCGATTCCCGGCGTGTTTCCGCCGGTGATGATTCCGGTCCGTGCCGGTGGCCGCATGTACGAAGAGATGCATGTGGATGGTGGCAGTGGTTCACAAGTATTTGTGTATCCGGCCGCGGTGGATTGGCGGCAGATCAATAGCCGGTTGGACGTACAGGGGCAGCCGCAGGTGTTTGTGATCCGCAATTCCCTGCTGAACCCGGATTACAGCGCGGTAAAAAGCCATGTATTACCCATCGCCTCCCGCTCGATAGGTTCCCTCATCCGCACCCAGGGTATCGGTGATCTCTACCAGATTTACGCCCTGTGTGAACGGGATGGTAACGACTTTAATCTCGCCTATATCCCCTCAGATTTTTCCGTAAAGCCCCAAGAAAAGTTTGACCCGGTTTATATGCGACAACTGTTCGACCTGGGCTATCGCATGGCGGCAAAAGGTAACCCCTGGAAAAAATCGCCACCCGGACTGGAGTTGCCCACACGGGATTAACTGTTGCGCGATGACGGCTGACCCGATGTTACGCCAAGGACATTGTCCGGCGCGCAAACCGGGAAAGAGCTCGTTGGCATCAAGCCGGTTTGCGCAAGGAATGGGTGCTGGTATGGAAGAAGCTCACCGCGCGCCGCAGTTTCAGGCCAATATTGACCAGGCGCCACTGTTCCGGCTTGAGCAACTGTGGCTGGTGCTCGGAGATGAGGCGGTAAAGGTGATAGCGGGTAACCGCTTTGGCGATTGCCCAGTCGGGGCGCCAGATCCGGGAGCGCAGAGTGGCGCGCTCGAAGTCCACCAGTCCCACATTACCCTCAGCGTCGACCAGTACATCCCGGATTGGCAATGAGTGGCGCGCCACTCCTGCGGAAAGCATTTTTTCGACAATCGCTGCCAGGCCTTGAAGGTTGCGTTCGTTCAGTGCGGTTGCCGAGGCGCCCGGCAGGCGCGACATCTCCAGCAGGTGTGAAGCATCGGCACTGCGGATCAGTTCGGGGACCCCGGCAATACCCTTCAATCGTGCCAGTGCCGCCTTTTCCGTCAGGTAACGCCGCTGCATGCCCCGGCGTTCTTTGAAGTATTTTGTCACCGAGTCAGTGCCAACCTTCAGCAGCACCTTTCTGGTCTCATACTCACCATTGATCACTTTTTTTCCCGTCGCACGGGATCTGATGGCATTTTCCATGAAACGTCCCTGTTTCAAGTCAAACACTGATAAAAATCAGCGATATGTTCCGTTGTTATTGGCGCCATCGGTCGCCTGCCAGGCAGGACATCCATGACCAAACAGCGCGGCCGGAAATTGAATCGTGAAATTATTATTGCTGAAGTGTGAAGATTTGGAAATTCCCGGATTGCGGAAAAAGCGGTAGTTGCACCAGGAACGACGATAGAGCGGAGAGAAAGAGCGACGGGCGGCGTGTAATTTAAGTTGGCAGCATACGCCACCGAATGTGCGATTATGGGTGGACTCGAGAATGCGATGGCGAAAGCGCTGGTGCATTATTCGCAGTGAATTCAAGCAGTTGCCCATCAATACAGACAGCAATATGTCCAATACCCCCCATACCCCAGTAGCCACTACGACAGTTCCCCAAAGCGCATCAAGCATGACGTTTCCGGCAATGATGGCCGCGCTCTGGCGGTTTATGCGCCCTTACAAGAAAGTGCTATTTGCCGCCGGCGTGGCGTTAGTATTCACTGCGGGAGTCACCCTGGCCATTGGCCAAGGTGTGCGGCTACTGGTCGACAAGGGCTTTGTGGCAAATTCCAGTGAAGCGCTGAGCCACGCGGTGTTGGTGATCATCGGGCTGGCGTTCCTGATGGCCATAGGTACTTACACGCGGTTTTACCTTGTGTCCTGGATTGGTGAGCGGGTAGTGGCGGATCTGCGCAAGGCAGTGTTCAACCACATCGTGACCCTGCACCCCAGCTATTTTGAAACCAACCGCAGTGGCGAGATCATGTCCCGCCTCACCACCGATACCACCCTGCTGCAACATATTGTCGGTACCTCCTTCTCCATGGCCTTGCGCAGTGCCCTGATGTTTGTCGGTGCACTGATTCTGTTGCTCTTCACCAACATTAAATTGAGCCTGATCGTACTTGTGGGAGTGCCCCTGGTATTACTGCCCATCGTGCTCTACGGGCGACGTGTGCGGAAGTTGTCCAAGGCCAGCCAGGACTCTATTGCCGATGTGGGCAGCTACGCCGGGGAGATTATTCAGCACATCAAAACCGTTCAGAGCTACACCCGGGAAAGCTACGAGAAGCAGGCCTTCGGCAAAGAGGTTGAAACCGCCTTTGGTGTTGCCAAGCGCCGTATTCGCCAGCGCGCGCTGTTAATCGCCGTGGTCATACTGCTGATGTTTGGTGCCGTCAGCGGCCTGCTGTGGGTAGGCGGGAATGACATGATTGCCGGCCGCATGACCGCCGGCGACCTGGCCGCCTTTGTGTTTTACGCCATCATGATGGGCTCTGCGGTCGCGACCATTTCGGAGGTCTACGGCGAACTGCAGCGGGCGACCGGCGCCACCGAGCGATTGGTGGATTTGCTGAATGTTCAAGCGGAAATCCCCGCCGCCAGCGAACATGTGCAGAGCCAGGAAGTGAGTCCCATGGCCAGTGCCCAGGTCGCCTTTGAGGGGGTTGCATTCAGTTACCCATCCCGCCCCGATCAGCTCGCGATTCGCGGACTGAACCTGATGGTGGCGGCGGGCAAAAGCTTGGCACTGGTTGGCCCCTCCGGTGCCGGTAAATCCACCCTGCTGGAATTGCTGCAGCGCTTCTACGATCCACTGCGCGGACGCATCACCCTAGGTGGTATCGACATTCGCGAAATGGATACCGCAACCCTGCGCAAACAGATCGCGGTGGTACCGCAGCAACCAGCGCTGTTTACCAATGATGTCTGGTACAACATCCGTTACGGCAAACCCGATGCCAGCGACGCGGAAGTGATTGCGGCCGCCAAGGCCGCCCATGCCCACGAATTTATTGAACAGCTGCCGGATGGCTACAACAGCCATCTGGGGGAGCAGGGCACCCGCCTGTCTGGTGGCCAGAAGCAGCGGATCGCCATTGCCCGCGCCATCCTCAAAGACCCGAAAATTCTGCTATTGGACGAAGCTACCAGCGCACTGGATGCCGAGAGCGAGTACCACGTGCAACAGGCGCTGGAAGCGCTGATGCAAAACCGCACAACCATCATCATTGCCCATCGGCTGGCGACGATATTGCACGCCGATAGTATTGCGGTATTGGATCAGGGGCAGCTGGTGGCGCAGGGCAGGCATGCGGAGCTCGTGACGACCTCTCCCCTTTACAAGAGGCTGGCTGAATTACAGTTTCGTGATTCCGAGGGCCAAAAACCGGTCCTCGAGTAATCGCCTGACATTGGGCCTGTGGTCTCTGTTAAACTGCGCGCCACCCTTGCTGGTATTACATAGGTTGCGTATGCATTGCGGGGGCGTCGACGATAAGCGGGAAGCAATTGCCGCTTTGAAGGATTCAGTCACTATCAGTCACTATAGGGATAGTAATGAAAGCAGTTTCAATCATTAAGTTTGTGTTCACCGCAATCGGCCTTGCGATGCTCGCGGGGGCATTTTTCTTCTTTACCAGCACCCAGGATTTTCTGAAGAGTGCGGCATCTGCCGATGGCACCGTGGTAGCGCTGGTGCCCTCCCGCTCCAGCGACTCGGTTACCTATGCACCCGTGGTGCAATTTATGGACAAAAACGGTGTGTTGATCGAGTTCAGATCTTCATCGAGCAGCAATCCCCCAAGCTATCACGAGGGCGAAGTTGTTGAGGTTCTGTATCCAGAAAGTGCTCCACAGCGAGCCAAGATCAACGGCTTCTTCTCCTTGTGGGGCGGGGCAACCATTTTGGCGGGGTTGGGCTCGGTATTCCTGATCGTAGGCCTTTCCATCATTGTTTTCGGTAACCTGAAAAACAAGAAGATCGCGTTTTTGAAGAAAAACGGAACCCCGGTCAAGGCCAGGTTGAAGAGCATTGATCTCAATCATTCCCTCAAGGTAAACGGCAGAAGCCCGTACCAGATTAACGTTCAGTGGGAAAACCCGGAGAAATCGGAAGTACATGTATTCCGCAGTGAGAACATCTGGTTTGACCCCACGGATCACATTGCCGATGAAGAGATTACCGTCTTGATCGAGAAGGATAATCCCAAGAAGTACTACGTTGATATTTCTTTCCTGCCGAAGCTGGCGAGTTAACCTTCGCTCTGACACCTGGTCAGGTCTGGAGATGCGAAAAAGGGGCCGCGCTTGTTAAGCGCGGCCCCTTTTTTATTGGTGCTTGCGGTAGACAATAAAAATCACCAGATCGTCTTTTCCAATCTGCCTGAGCCCATGGGAGTTTCCGGGGCGTGTGAGAATTGCGGTGCCAGGACCCACCTCGGATTTCTGGCCGTTCATGGTCAGTTCGCCGCTGCCACTGACCACGTAATAGATCTCGTCCTTGTGCTGCTCGTGATAGCCAATGGCAGAACCCGGATGCAGTATCCGCTTTTTGAATACCGTATCCATGGACGGTGCATCGGCGAAAAAGGAAAAGCCGGTAGTTTCACCGCCACCTTTGTGCGGACCCGGCTGCTGAGTGGCTATCTCAGTCTCGCGCTCAATGATATAACCAGCATCGTTCGTCGCATCTGCGGAGGCGAGTATGCTGTTGGAAGTTAACAGGGCAATACTTAAAAAGCCCGACAAGATATTTTTCATGGATACCCGGGTCGAATAATAAAAACAAAACAGAACCGATTTCCAGCCAGTTGATCCAAAGCTGAATGTACAGAGTTTATCGCTTGGACCTATTTAACATTATTTGTCGCGGAAATATCGATAAATAATACCAGCAGCAATCCTGTCATAACGGGGCTCGCTATAAACGCTCTAGCTAAACTGTTCTACCTATAACTTGTCGATCAATACCATTTACCTATGACTGTCGTATCCCAAGCCTGGCTTGACCAGCTTTACCAGACCGAATCACGCCGCGTGCTCGCCACCCTTATTCGCCTGCTGGGGGATTTCGACCTGGCGGAAGAGGCCCTGCACGATGCTTTTGCCGCCGCCATCACTCAATGGCCGGTGGATGGGGTACCGGATAACCCCCGCGCCTGGCTGGTCTCCACCGGGCGCTTCAAGGCCATCGACCAGCTGCGTCGCAAGGCACGCTTTGATGTGTCCTATGAGGATGTCGCCGAACGACTTGCATCAGAACTGACCACCGAGGGGGAGGACGAGCCGAGCATTGAGGACGACCGACTGCGCCTGATCTTTACCTGCTGCCACCCCAGTCTGGCGCCGGAAGCGCGACTCGCGCTTACCCTGCGCGAAGTGTGCGGGCTTACCACGGAAGAGATAGCCAGCGCCTTCCTGACGTCCACGCCCACCCTGGCGCAGCGCATTGTGCGCGCCAAGGCAAAAATCCGCGACGCCAAAATCCCCTATGAGGTTCCCGAAGCGGAACAGTTACCCGAACGCCTGGATAGCGTTCTGCATGCCATTTACCTGATCTTCAATGAGGGCTACTCCGCCTCGGCCGGTGAAAACCTGATTCGTCAGGACCTGGCTGCAGAGGCCATTCGCCTCGCGCGCCTGGTGTGCCAGCTGCTACCGGAGCCGGAAGCCGAAGGGCTACTGGCACTATTGCTGTTGCAGGATGCGCGCCGTGCGGCGCGGGTATCTGCCGATGGCGAACTGATATTGCTGGAGCAGCAGGACCGGTCACTCTGGGATGGGCAACAGATTCACGAGGGAAGTGAACGGGTGCTGGGGGCGCTGGCCAGCCGTCGGTTCGGCCCCTATACCCTGCAGGCAGCCATCGCCGCGGTGCATGCGGAAGCCCATTCCATGGAGGATACTGACTGGCCACAGATCGTTGGTCTCTACGATGCCTTGCTGGAAATGTCGCCGTCCCCCGTGATCGAACTCAATCGCGCGGTCGCGGTGGCGATGCGGGATGGACCCGCGCAGGGGTTACAACTGATCGATAACCTGCTTGAGCGTGGGCTGCTGACAAATTATCACCTTTGCCACGCCGCCCGGGCCGATCTCTACCGTCGCCTGGGGCAAAAAGAGGAGGCGTGCGCCGCATACCAAGCTGCATTGGCGTTGGCGCAGCAGGAGCCGGAACAGCGTTTCCTCGCGCGCCGCCTGGCGGAATTGGAAGACGACTGAATATCCGAAAAATTTTTTAAAAAATTTTCATCCCGCTGTCGAATTCCGTCGTCTCCGAACGACTAGTTAATGAACCAGCCATTACCCACACCGGGCTGACACAAAAGGAGCAGAGAATGAAGTATCTGGCACTGGTCTATTACGACGAGAAGCTCATGGAGAGCAAGTCCCAGCAGGAGTGGGATGCGCTCAATCAGGAGTGTATTGCCTGTGTTGCCGGTCTGAGTGAAAGCGGTCACTACGTTTCCGGCAGTCCACTGATGCCCACCAGCTCGGCGACCACCGTGCGGGTCCGCGACAACCGGGTCACCGTTACCGACGGCCCCTTTGCCGAAACCAAGGAACAGCTCGCCGGTTTTTACATGCTCGAAGCCAGGGACCTCAACGAGGCCATTGCGCTGGCCGGAAAAATTCCACCGGCGCGCTACGGCTCGGTAGAAGTCCGCCCTGCGCGGGAGCTGTTGGCCGAGGGTAATCAGGCCGGCGGCGACGCCGACTAACAAATGCCAATTAACAGAAGGGGAGACAAATCATGACCGGTACCGTTCGTCTACACCGTGTATTGCGCGCACCCGTGGAGCGCGTGTACCGCGCCTTTACCAACCCGCACGCCATGGCCAAGTGGTCCCCGCCGGATGGCTTCTACGCTATCTACGAGCACCTGGAGGCTAAAGTAGGCGGCACCTACAAGGCGTCCTTTACCAACTTCACCACCGGAGACAGTCACTCGTTTGGCGGCGAATTCAAGGAGATCGCCGAGAACGAGCGGATTCGCTACATCGATACCTTCGATGACCCCAACCTGCCCGGCACCATGGAAGTGACGGTCACCTTTAAGCCTGTTACCTGCGGAACCGAACTCACAATCGTCCAGGAGGGCATCCCTGAGGTGATTCCGGTGGAGATGTGCTACCTGGGCTGGCAAGAATCCATGGCCGCACTGGCCCGCCTGGTTGAACCGGAAATCAATCAGTAACGCGTGTTTTGGAAAACACTGCAATCCTACTTTCACGACAAACAGTATCAACACAAGGAGACACCGTGAAAAACTTCCTCGCTATATATCTCGGCACGCCGGATTCCATGAAGAAATGGGAAAATTTATCCGAAACTGAACAGCAGCAAAGGATGAAGGAAGGCATGGCCGCCTGGACCGGCTGGATGGAACAGCATAAAGATATTCTGGTGGTCGAGGGTGGACCGCTGGGTAAAACCAAGCGCATCGATGATGACGGTATCGTCGATACCCGTAATAACATGACCGGGTACGTCATCGTCAAGGCGGAATCCCACGAAGCCGCTGCAAAGCTGTTTGAAGGGCACCCAAGCTTCAGTATTTTCCCGGGTGATGGTGTGGAAGTGATGGAGTGTATGCCGATTCCGACACTTTGAGCAGCGAAAAGGGTCAGAAAATCATCTTGTTGTAATTCAGGGGCTATGCCGCCCGAAGTGATTCAGGCGGCAAGAGCTCAGCTACTGGGAAACGGTTACCATATCTCCCGTTTCAAAATTAATCTGTACCACATTATTGTACCCTGCACCGTAAAGCTCGCCGGTCGCCTTTAGGGCGACATCGCGAATCTGATCCTGAGTGGTAATACCGTATCCGTTGCCCTTGAACGGCATTGTGGTACATGTGCCACTATCCAGATCATAGCGAACCAGAACATTGGCCATGATCCACAGCCTTCGACTGTGGGCATCCAAATGCATGTATTCTATTCCGCGATAATCTTCTTCGAACGCATCGCTACCATCCGACATTTGGCAGGAGTCAACGAGTACAGAGTGCTCCTTGGTTTCGGGGTTAAATTGGATGATTTTTGCGAGTGACTTGGAGGCTATTAGAAGATTTTCTGTCGACTCATTCAGCTCTATATCGATGGCGCCGCCGAGATCTGGAGAAGAATACAGGGTAGTTATTGATCGCGTCGCCAGATCCAGAGCCAGTATGGAGCTGCTATATAAATCGGTCAGGAAAAGACGGTTGTTGGCTTTATCGAGACTTGCGCCGCCGAAGTGAATCGACGTTTGTGAACAGGCATTCTCCGTTGATCCCGCTAGCGGTGTTAATTGATTGTCTACTGTGGATACTGAAAAAACGGCATGGCTAAACACCGCGATAAGTCTTTGACCTTCCGGGTCATGTATCAAATCACGAACGGATCTAAAACAATCTAAGTCAAAGTGGCCCATGGTTGCGCGGTTGCCTGTCTGCAAGTCAATGGCAAGCAGGGTTTCACTTGAATTTCCTCCCTCGTCAAGTGCATACAGAATGTTTGAGGGTTCATCCAGAGCCAACGCTGAGGGCCAGTAGGTATGCTTACCTGTCCCAATACTGCGAGCAATCAAGCCGGATTTTTCTCCTGAATTGATGTCGACAGTGTAGATATAACCGTAGCCACCATCTCCAATGATAAGTCTCTGGGTACTTTCATCCAGGGCGACAGAATAGACTTGGGTGACAGGAATCTCTTGATCTTTGGTTTCCGAGGAAAGCAAAACTTGCTCGCCCGTCGTGAGATCAACTTTTTCAATACCATTGATGCCAGTTATGTACGCATATTGGTTTGCGGAATCGACGGTTATTTCCTGCCCATAAATTATTGGTGATTCGGTGATGGTGGTAACATTTTTTCCGTCGAGACTGTATTTCTTTAGGCCGCTGCTGTCGAATATCCCACTGAAGGCAATAAAGCCATCTTCTACAATGGAAAATTCTGGCGAGGCAAAAACATCTGGTGAACCAGTGGTTCCATCTATCGTGGTCGTCAAACTTCCGGAAGATAGGTCGAGCGCCAGTAGCGACGAGCGCATCGAATAGTAATCTCCATCTGCTGAATTCAGGCGCAATAGAATGTAGACGATGGAGCTGTCTGGTGAAACCTGTGCATCTTTTACCGTTAAATAAGGCCATTCCTGTTGGTTAATCGGGTATTCGGCGTCGAATATTATTCTCTCGGTGCCGGTTGCGAGTGATTTTCCATATACGCTAATTTTGTGCCCATTGTTGGACACGCAAAGAAATTCACTTGTATCAAACTTAAGCGCGGTGGCGTAGCAATTGTTATTGTTAAAGCTGACACTCTCCATGTATGAGCCGTCGTCCAACCCCCAAGTGACGAATGTGCGGCTGTCCACTTTTCCGATCAATTTGCGGGTTGCTTGATCAATTTCAAAATTGTCCGGAATTCTTCGCTGATCGGACTGAATGGAAGTTGACCGAATGGCGCTAGCGATATTTCCATATTCATCTTCCACTTCGATATTCAATGACATCAAAGCGTTTGTTTCCATGGGTAGCGATAGGCTCCAGTCGGTATGGTCGCTATCTTCCGTACTCAATGAGCTGGAAGATTTCGAAGGTCGCGTTAGGAGCGCTTCAAGTCCATTTACCCGGACAGAAGCTACTGACCTGTCATCCGATGCGATACCTGAAATTGTCAGATTGGTCGCACCACTTAATGATACCGGGCCCGGGAAAAGTACGGATACAGAAGGCATAACTGTATCCGGAATGATTTCCAGAAAGGATACGGTTATTTCGCAGTTCTGCGTTATTGGGCCAGTGGTATATACGAGGTCAGAGAGTGAGCCGTTGCAGCCAGACACTTGGTCGATTTCGTAACCCTCGTCCAGGGTTATTGTGAGTTCAAGAGCGTCGCCACTATTGATTGATGCGCTGGTGGGTGAAATGCTACCTCCCGTATCAGCGCTGGCGGATATTGAATATTGAGTAATAGAAGGAGCTGGCTGTTCCGGTGGCTTTTCGGAACCTCCACCTCCCCCGCCTCCTCCACAAGCGGTTAGAAAAAGGGAAAGCGTTAACGTCTTTACCGCATAATTCCAATCCATGTATTGCTCCTGTGCAATGTTGTGGCGGATCAGTCATCGTACTATCGAGTAATGACGGCATCAATTGCACGTCCGTTCCATTTGGCGCCATCTTCACAAATTGGAGCGAAGTTTGGTGACTATCCTTATCTTTTCGATTTTCTTACATGCGTATCGGCCTTTATTGGCCGGCACAAGATGCGTGCAAAATAGTAATCCGAAATTGCATCGCCACTGATAACGGAGGAGTTCATGATGATCAAACTTTACGGATCGCCACCAACCCGCGTAATACGCGTACTTTGGATGCTGAATGAGCTGGGTCTGGAATACGAACTGCACCCGGTTGACCTATTAAAAGGTGAGGCACATCAGAAAGATTTTCTTGCACTTAACCCCGCCGCCAAAGTTCCCGTTCTGGTGGACGGTGACCTAGTACTGACTGAATCGGCAGCGATCCAGCTATATCTTGCTGAAAAACATCCCGAAGCCGGCTTTATTCCCCAGTCCATAGCGGAAAGGGCGCAGATGTACCGTTGGATGTTTTTCCTGGTGACGGAAATCGAACAGCCGCTGTGGCGTATCGCCCGACAAACCTTTATATACCCGAAGGACAAGCGATTGCCACAGGATATCGAGCTGGCGAGAAAAGACGGGGTTGCAATGGTGTCTGTATTGGAGCAGCACATG
Organism: Microbulbifer sp. ALW1; assembly: GCF_009903625.1. Lineage (NCBI taxonomy): Bacteria > Pseudomonadati > Pseudomonadota > Gammaproteobacteria > Cellvibrionales > Microbulbiferaceae > Microbulbifer > Microbulbifer sp. ALW1. The sequence continues at coordinate 1,199,745 of NZ_CP047569.1, forward strand.
GAGGGACGTGAATTCATTGTTGGCGACCGGTTAAGTGTGGCCGACTTCAATGCGGCCTATACACTCGATTGGGCTAATGAAGAGAAATTTTTGCAAAGCGCGCCCCGACTGCAGGAGTATCTGGAGCGAATGTATGCTCGTCCCTCTGCACCAAAGAGGATAGCCGAGGGACTTGCCGCAACCAAGGACTAACCAAATAACCCGGTTAGCTGAATACGGTCACTAGCAGTTTTCAGATCGGCATTGTATGCCAAGCCTATCCAATCTGGTTCATCAGGTAGCAACCGATCAGTACGGCATTTTCGCTGGTATCATCAATCGTGCCGACAAAAATACTTTGTGTGAGCCAGTTGTGTTTACCCGGTGGAGTTTTAAATTTGGGCGTTGTCAGGCAGTAATAATCCTCAGCCGAGAGCTTTGCACCGGCCTGTAATTTTTTAAGGCCTGTATGACTCGGGCGCCAGATACCAGCGTTGTCGATAATGATGATGTCGCCCTCGTTGGTTTTCAGGCGATACAGGGCGTTGATCATGGTGACCCCATCATTGCGTTCGACCGACATATCGGCACCGCCGGGTATGACCTTGCCTTGCAAGCCGCGGCCACTGAAATGCCCGCCCACAATCGGGTAATTGATACGGTGGCCATCGGCACTCATTCCCATATCTTCAGTCTCGCCGAGCTCTACGTGAATTTGCAGCACCAGCTCCGCATTCAGTGTGCGCTCCTCCGGTGTTTTGAACAGTTCCCGCGTCCGCGCTGAAACCGGCGCAGCCATACCCAGCGCGCCCACTGCACCAGCCAGCCCGAGTAAGGTGGATCTTTTTTTTATATCGGTAGCCATACATTTACTCCATTAGTTCTCTGTCTGTACGCGCTGGTCGTCGAAAACAAATTCTCCGCCCAGCATGGTTTTGGTGATTCTTGCGCTGTGAATCTGGTAGCGGTCGCGGGAAAAAACATTGTCTTTGAGGATAACAAGGTCCGCGTTTTTACCGACCGCGATGGACCCAAGCTCCTCTGTCTTCCTTAATTGGCGAGCGCCATTGATTGTGTACCCCGTGAGAAGCTGCCGGAGTTCGAGGCGTTCGGAAGCCGGTTGCATCACCTTTGCCGTTACGCCGTCCTCTAGATCCTGCCGGTTGATCCCGATTTGCATACCGAGAAAGGGATTCGCGCGTTCGAGTTCTTCTGGCACTACCACGTCGCTGGAAAAGGTCACGGTGGCGCCGGACTCGATAAACGATCGAGCGCGCATCTTGTGGGTATTGCGTTCACCCAGGCTGGATGCTGCACCCTGGTAAAGATCCCCGAACCAGTGCGGGGTAAAGTTGGCGATGACGCCGAGCTCCCTGAACCGGGGAATATCCGCATCGTCCACCAGTTCCAGATGGCAGAGTGTCAGTTGTGGATAATCCCAGTCTTCGTGTTTCGCCGCCTCATAGGCGTCTAGGGCCAGGCGGGTCGCCCTGTCGCCCACCACGTGCATGTGCAGGTCAAGCTTTTCCCGGTGCAATTCGCCGATAAATTCGATCAGGCGCGCCTGTTCAATCAGGGTGCCACCGTGGTTGCCCGGGTCGTCTTCGAAGTCGTCCAGCACCGCGGAGGTACGGATTTCGTGTACCCCGTCAAAATGGATTTTTACCGCATTGAACTGCAGGTGCGGACCGGCGTAAGTCGCGCGCAGGCGTTTTATTTCCGCAATGGCGCTGTCGATCTGCTCCGGCAGGTGAACGTGGTAGGTGCCCTCATAGCGGAGGGGCAGGCGACCAGCCCGGTCCAGTTTCGCCAGTATTCCGTAAACCTTGTCGTGCAGCCCGAGGTTGCCACCGTCGTACAGGCTGGTGACGCCTTTGCTGGACAGGTAGTTCAGAAAATGTTCCAGGTTGGACTCAAATACGGCCGGATCGGCGCTTTCAAAAATCCGCTCCTGAATCGATGCGAAAGTAAATTCCTTGATCCAGCCGGTCGGTTCGTTGTCTTCTCCGCGCTGGTAGTAGGCCAGTCCAGGTGCCGGATCCGGGGTTTCGGCGGTCACGCCCATCAGCGCCAGTGCCTTGCTGTTCAGCCACATGCTGTGGCCGGAGTCATCCATCAGTGCGACGGGGCGATCACTCACAACCTGATCGAGCATGGCTTTGTCGGGGCCCTCAATACCGAAATCCGTGGTGCGCCAGTAGCCGGCAATAATGAACGGCACTTCCGGGTGCTCTGCGGCATAGGACTTGAGCCATTGCACCAATGCTTCCGGTTCTGGATCGGGCGCAGCGACCAGATCGGTCGAGGCAAACAGGGCGAGGATGCCCGGGTGGGTATGCGTGTCGATTAGCCCAGGCAATACCAGGTTTTCATCCAGGGTAACGACTTCAGTATCTGGCCCGATCTGGGCGCGGGCGCCCGCTTCATCGCCCACATAGGAGAATTTGCCATCCGTGACTGCGAGCGCGGTCGCCCGGGGCCGTGCCGAGTCCATCGTATGGATATTGCCGTTTACGAGAACACGGTCAGCATACTGCTCGCAACCGGATACCAGTACCGCGAGTATCGTGCAGGTAAAAAAATAAATAATTGGAAAACGCTGGCTGCGCATACGGCTGGCGCTCATAAATCCTCCGCAAACGTTACTGCATAAAAACTGAGTTGTTGAAAAACTGAGTGCCAAAAAAGGCCTGCGCAATCCGGGTGCGCAGGCCAAAGGGAGTAGCGACCGAAACGCGGTCGCATGGTTGATCAGAAGGTGGCGCTTAGGCGCAGTCCGTATTGGCGCGGGGCACCGTAAAACTCGGTAATACCAAACTGGCCGGATACATACTCCTGGTCTGTCAGGTTGCTGCCGTAGGCTTCCAGCTGCCACTGTTCACTTACCAATGCCAGGGAGGCATTGAGCAAGTTGCGGCTCTCCAGAACATCGGACTCGGGCGAGTAGGCGAGGTAGGTGTATTGCTTGTCTACATGGGAATAGTTGAAGCTCGGTATCAGGTAGAGGCCACCGGACATGCCGAACTCGTAACTCACTGAGAGGTTGTAGGTCCACGCCGGTGCATAGAGTGCATTGCCGCCGGTAGTGGATTCCGTAAACGGCGTATAGTCGAAGCAGACCGGCGGCATTGAGGGCATACCCGCAGGGCATTGTGGTCCGAGCGCACTGCCCGGCAGCGCGCGGGCATTCACAAAGCTCTGCCCGGGAAGATCGGAGTTGGTATAACCGAGGTTGCCACTTAACAACCAGTTACCCAGGTGCGCCTGCACCTGTGCCTCGATCCCCTGAATCGTCATGTCCGCAATATTATCGGAACCCTCCACCCCGGTAGAGGGTTCCAGCGCGGCAAACTGGAAATCGCGGTAGTCGTTATAAAAAGCGGTCAGCTGTGTGCGCACACGGTCTTCGAGCGCACTGAACTTCCAGCCCAGCTCGTAACTGGTGACATCTTCCGCATCAAAGGTGGACGTGGTGGAGTTGAAGCCGCCGGGCTTGTAACCGGTGGAGATCTGGGCGTAGAGCAGGCCATTGTCCAGATAGCGGTTCAATGCCAGTTTTCCGGTCACGCGATTGTCATCGTAGTCTCCCGACAGGTCGCCCACCTGTAGGCCACCGGAGGGGAAGCCCGGAATATCGCGCCCCACGTAAATACCGCCCCAACCGTTCACTTCATAGGTGGAGTGGCGAATGCCGGTCTGAACCTCCCAGGATGGCAGGAATTCGTAGTTACCCTGGGCAAACAGTCCGGTCACCGTGCGTGCATTCCCGCCGGGAATGTCGGTGGGAAAGCCGGCCTGGACATCGACGATCATGATGTCGATATCGGTTTCCTGGTAGTAACCGCCCAGCACCCAATCGAACTTGCCATCCGTCGGCGAGATCACATTGATTTCCTGGCTGCGCTGTTTTTCATTGGCGAAATAATCTTCCACGATATCGCCATTGGCCATCACCGGCGCTGAAGAGCCATCGAGGTCGGATACGTTGGTGATTTCCTTGTCCTGATAGCCTGAGAGCGAACGCAATACAATGCCATTTGCCAGTGTGTAATCCAGTTTCAGGCTGAACATATCGCCGCGATCTTCGTAGGACACATCTTCGTCAAACGCCAGCGTAAACGCGTCTCCGGTGCGGAAATCACCATAAGTGGTACCGGGGATCGGTGCCGCGGCATAGCCACCGGTATCCCGTTTATTGGTCTGTGCCTTGAACAGCAACTCGAAATTTTCCGGCGCCCAGAGCACACCCAAACGCCCGCTGTATTCTTCCAACTTGCCGGCGTCGTTGTCGTAGGGACCGGTATCCTTATAGAAACTGTCGCGGTCCCGCTTGAAGCCCGCAAGCCGGACAGCGAGGGTGTCGGATACGGGTACATTGACCGCGCCTTCAAAACCGAGGTTATTGAAGTTGCCGACGGAGGTTTCGGCGTAGCCGCCGACGGTTTCCAGATCCGGTGATTTGGAATTGATAAAAATCGCCCCCCCGGTGGAATTGTTGCCCACAAAGGTGCCCTGTGGTCCGCGTAATACTTCCACCGATTGGATATCGTAGAAACTGCTGGACTGGACGATGGGCGGTTGGAACAAACCGTCGATGTAGGTGGCCACCCCGGCAGTCACATTCGGGGTATTGGTGGCGATCCCGATCCCACGGATATTGACACTCAGCGTCGGGCCAGTGTTACTAATGGAAAGTGAGGGCGATGCGGTCTGCAAGTCATTCAGGCTAGCTACGCCCCGGCTTTTCAGCATGTCGCCGCTCAAGGCCGTCGCCGACATGGGTATGTCTTCCAGGCTCTCTTCCCGGCGCTGGGCCGTCACTACAACTTCCTCAATCGCGGCTGTGGATCCGGCACTGGAACCCAATTCTGGTGTGCTGGCCAGGGCGAGCACAGTGCTACTGGCGGAACCCAAAAGTGTCGCCAGTAGTAGCTGGTGATTTTTCACGGAATACTCCTTGGTCTCTTGCTTTATTATTTGCGATGGACGAGTACCGCTTCGCCCGCTTTACATCCCCGATTTTTGGCTGGTTTATTCAGGCTGCCATTTGGACGCGGCCTCAAAGAAGCTGAAGGTCTCCCGCATCGCGGCGTCATCCTTGTCGTGCGGCGGGAAATAACTGAGCTTGACGATCACCGTGTTGGTGGAGGGATCAACGAAAATAAACTGGCCCTGCAGGCCGATGGCGGAATAGGCCGGGGTATTGGAAACCGTCCACCACTGATAGCCGTAGTCCATCGGGCCTTTTTCCGGGCCCGCGGGCCTGGTTGATTCCTTGATCCAGTCGACGGGAATGATCTGCTTATTGTTCAACTTGCCTTGGTTCAGCATCATCAGCCCCACGCGGGCGTAATCCCGCAGTGCCGCGTTGAACCCGGCACCGCTGAACTCGCGCCCAGTGCCCGGCTCGCCGTCCATGATGAAGAAGCCATCGAACTCGGCCCCCAGGGGTTCCCACAGGCGGCTGGTCATATACGAAGCCAGGTTGCTGCCACCGCTCACGCGCTCCAGCAGCAGGCCGAGCACCGCGGTATCAATGGTCTTGTACTGGAACACTTCACCCGGCGGGTGCGCGTGCTGGATATTTCGTGCCACGTCCGCAAAGCGCACCACGTTCTTCACCAGCGCCTGAATATGGTTGCGCGCCGCGATTCCCGGGCTGTCAAATTCGTAACTCTCCTCGTAATCCACCCCGGAGCGCATCTGCAGTACCTGGCGGATGGAGACGCCCTTGTAGGCGCCTTCTTTCAGTTCTGGCAGGTAGTCGGTGATGTCGTCGTCGAGGGAGCGGATACGCCCTTCTTCCAACGCACAGCCCACCAGTAGGGAAGTCAGGGACTTGGTCATGGACCAGCCCATAAAGTGGGTATCCGGCTTGCTGTTATTGAGGTAGTTCTCGTAGACGATCTTGCCGTCTTTCATCACCAGCATGGCATTGGTGTAGGTGCGATCGAGAAAGGCCTCTGGCGTGTAGGTTTTGCCCTCAAAGCGATAGCTGAAGTCGAGGGTGTGATCCTCGCGGGGTAGTGCGAACGGGTTGCCGGAGCGGGCGACCTTGCGGGTGGTGAACAGGCTTTCCATGCTGCGAAAGGTCAGCACATTGATATCGCCATCGTTCATATGCCAGCGCGCATTCTGGATCGCCACCGGCACGTCCGATTCGGGCCCAACCTGTGCCACCAAAGGCTCCAGGGTCACTTTGGCGTGTACCAATGTCGGCAGTAGGCCGATGGATAGAATGCCGGCAACATTGGCGAGAAATTGTTTGGTTGGTTTTTTTGTCATTGTCCATTACTCCTGGCAAAACCCGGACAGCGTCTGCTGTCACGGTCATCATTTTCGAACCCTGATTAGATGCTATGGATGGGCGAGCGGAGTGTCATATCCAATATGAGATATGCGGAAGGCAGAATATGCAGTTAGTAGTCGAGGGGAGGTGTCTGTCAGGAGGGCAGCGGCGCCCAATGTCGGGCGCCGCACAGGGGGAGAAATCAGTTCAGGCTGTGCAGGGTCTTGGCCGAGATGGACGAGCCGATCATACGCACCAGCTCGGGCTGGCGGTGGACTCCCAGTTTGGAAAAGATGCTTTTCAGCTGGATGCGGACTGTACCCACGGCAATACCCAGCGTCGCGGCATATTCATTGACCGAATTGCCCTCGCAGAGGGCGATCGCCAGCCTCGCCTCGGCGGGTGTAAGGCCGAATAGCTGCACAATATCCATTGCCTGCAGGTTCAGCCTGACCTCGCTCTCGGACAGGTACAGGGCAATGTAGGGGGCCGCCGCAGGACCCGCAGCAGGCATGGGGACCGCCAGTAACTGTAGCGGCGACTCCCAGGCTGCGCCGAGGGCACCCACAAACCGGGTACCCGGTTCTGTACCTGCACGGTCGATCAACTCGGTGAGCATTCGCTGGTCGCTACTGGCGGCGCAGCGCAGTTTTGTTCCGGACAAGGATAGATGGCGGGAGCGCTGGATAATCTGGCGGGCGCAGTGGTTGCTCCAGTGCAGGCCGCCGTGGCGGTCGAGCACTACGACGCCGGTGTTGAACTGATCTAGAGAGTGGGAAAGAAATTCCGAGCGGGCTTCCAGTTGGCCGATCTTTTCCGCAAGGGAAAAGGTCTGCTTCAGATGGGGTGTGAGCAGGTGCAGGAAGCGCTCCTGCTCCTCACTGAACTCCCGTGCATCGTCGTAACGTCGGTGCAATATCATGCACAGATTGCGATCCTCGCCCAGCTGCACGCCCAGAATCGCAGGGCGTCCGAGGCCCAGTAGCTGCATGCGCTCGCGCAGTGCCTTGAAGCGCGGAACCTGGGCAGTGGTGCGGTACTCATCGCGAATGACGATGCTCTCGGCCATCGGCAGCCTGGCTTGGCTGAGATCGAGGCGCGGGTTGTCCGCATTGTTCACCAGGCAGTCGTGGGTTTCTGCATGCTCGGTGGAAACGGAATCCCGCACGATCCACTGCTGATTCAGGCGGTTGCCATCGCGCTTGAGCATCTGCACCACCACACTACCGAGCTGCATTTCTTTCTTGATCAGGTCGAGCGCCCGGCACCAGTTGCCCGGCTGCTCCGCAGACTTGTAGAAGGTTGGCAGCATTTGCTGCAGGAATTCAGGACGCATAGATGACTCGCAAATTTAACGGACCCCAAACTGGGGTTCCTGAGTGTCGCGCCTGCGACCGGAGAAAACTAGGCGGACGCCGCGCTGAAGATCTGATGCAAATGACGCGCCAATCCACAGCGCTGCGCTACCAGTATCAATGCCGTGAGGCCAGAATATTCAACGATGACCGAGGACAAGATGTTCTACGATATAAGATCTTCCGGGCGTGAAAAATCCTTTTTGATTGCTGCTCTTTGGTCCAGAATCTCAAATATCCCTTCCTCCCTGAGTACCCGCATCCCAAGTCGCTGATCGGAAATACCTGTTCGTAACCGGTAGTCAAAATGCAACCGCTCGCCAGTCTCCACCGCTTCGAAATAGCGGCAGTCCACCTGATTGTTCAGTTGGTGAAGGTAATCACTCAGTTCTATCTGGTGGGATGAGAACATGAACAGGCAGTTCTCGCGGGTGGAAAAACGTTCGAGGATCGCCAGCGATGCCTCAAATGCGTCTTTCACGTTGGTGCCCTTGAAGGGTTCATCCATCAGTGCCAGCACTTTCTCATTCCGGGCCACGGCTTCCGCTACGGCCTTCACTCGCAGTGCCTCTGCGCGGAAGTAACTCACCCCGCGACGCAGATCGTCGGTCAAGGAGATGGAGCTGAACAGCCACTGTACCGGTACAAACTTGAAGGACTTCGCCGGTACGCCCATGCCCAGGTGGGCGAGGTACATTGCGGTGGCGAAGGCGCGCAGGTAAGTGGTCTTGCCGGCCATATTGGGGCCGGTGAGGAACAGTATGCGGCGCTGCTGATCGAGTGAGACAGGGTTGGCAACGGGGTTTTCCAGATAGGGGTGGTAAAGTCCTTCCGCTTTCACCTGCATCGGGCCGGTGCAGATCTCCGGCACGATGAAAGCATGTTCTTGATTGGCGTCTGCCATGGACACCAGTGCTTCCAGCTCGTAATTCAATGCCATCAGGCGAATCAGCGTGTCTTTCTCTTTCACCCGCAGTAGCTGGTCGAGCTTGAGCATCTTCCATGTACCCCAGGCACCCACATCAAAATCCGGCACCATGCGAAAGTTGGGGCGCGAGAGCAGCGCGCGCAATTGCTGCAGTAGCGGCCCCAGTTCACCCGGGGCGCCTTTTAATTCCGGTTGCGCGACAAACCGGCGCAGCGCGCGGATCAAGCGGCAGCTGGCCTGGGCACCGCGCACGATGCTGAAGTAGTGGCTGTCCTGGTTTATCCAGACCTGGAGTGAGCCCAGAATAAATTCGAACCGATTACGGAAGTCCAGGTTCGGCAGAATTTCCTGTAGGTAATTCTGTGTGCCTTCAACGGCGTAAATGGAAGGTAGCTGCTGGAAGATTGCGCGCCGTTCGGTGATGAAGCCGATGGCCTGCTGGGTTTCCGCAATGCGCTCCGCGCTGGCCCAGGGATTCTGCATGCGTCGCCGCAGTACCGCCGCACCACCGATCGAGCGAGTGCGATTGCAGAAATCAAACAGGCTGGCATCGTCCATGTCGGATTCGAAGATCTCAAGATCCTTAATGGTGTGTGAGTCGATACCGAGCAGGTCTACTTTGGAGTTGTTAAGAGACATGGTGGCCTTCCGGTTTGGGACGCGAAACGGAGATGTCAGCCTTGGCTGTCGCAGTTCCGATCCATTCATTATTGTTATCGATGCTCGCCGGGTACAAATGGTCAGTATAGACCGATTCGGATCTCCCAAAGCGTTGTCCGGAAGTGTCGCCGATCATCCATCTCGACTATCCTTCCGGGCCGAGTGAAAGCCGCTTGCTAACCTTTAGACAGCGCAAGCTCCACACCCCGGGCCGCGTGAATCTCAGTGGTATCGTAAAGCTGCACAGGGGTATCGCTCTGCTGCACCAGCAAAGCAATTTCGGTACAGCCAAGAATTACCGCCTGCGCACCTCGCTGGTGAAGGCGCTCGATGATCTGCAGATATCGAGTCTTTGATTCAGGCTTAATTAACCCCTGGCATAACTCCTGGTAAATTACATCGTGCACCAGAGTCTGCTCCTCGGGAGTGGGAGTAATTACCTCGATACCGAAGTTTTCCACAAGTCGCCCTTTGTAGAAGTCCTGCTCCATAGTGAACCGCGTACCCAGCAGGCCGACGGTGGTGACTTTGTCGCGCACCAGCTTTTGCGCGGTTGCATCGGCGATATGCAGAATTGGGATCGAAATTTGTGATTGGATCTCGTGAAAAACCTTGTGCATGGTGTTGGTACAGATCATCAGAAAGTCTGCGCCACCTTGCTCCACCGATTTGGCAGCCTGCGCAAGAATCCTGGCCGTTGCGGGCCAATCGCCGGCATGTTGGAGCTGTTCAATTTCCGCGAAGTTCACGCTGTACAGACAGATCTTGGCCGAGTGCAAGCCACCCAATTGTGCTTTCACCCGCTCATTGATCGCCCTGTAATAACTGGTGGTCGATTCCCAGCTCATCCCGCCCAGCAGGCCAATGGTCTTCATTGCTTTTCCTGTTTCTTAACCCGGATTCCGTATCGAATACCTTTCACTGTATCAGGAGCAGGGGTGCCGATTAAGCCATGGTCACTGTCAGCAACTTCTCTGCATGTCGGCGCAACTCGGTTTTGAGGTCCGCTGGGGAGAGAATTTCAAAGTCGTACGGTAGCCGCACCAGCTGTGAGGCAAACCAGCCCAGGCAACCGGTCTGTGCGCGCCACAGCACCCCGTCGCCTTTTGGCGTCAGCAGACCGAGTTCATCGCCGAGCATCCGGGTGGCGGTCTCAAGATCGGTATGCAGGAACAACTTCACTTCAAAACCCTGCTCCATGGCCGCGAAGCTACCGCGGAGATAGCCGGCAGCATCGAAGTCCAGTGGCCGCTCAAACGGTGTTTCCAGTCTGCGTAACTGGCGCAAGCGATCGAGGCGGAAGGTACGGATTTCTACGCGCAAGTGGCAGTGGCCCACCGCATACCAGCGGCCGTAGCGGAAAACCAGGCCATAGGGATCAAATTCCCGTTGCGTCACCGCCTCATCTGCGTTTTCCCTGCTACTGGTGTAGTCAAATATCACGCGGCAGCGGTTCTGGGTGGCAGTCGCTAGCGCGGCCAGGGTTTCACTCGCCGGTGCAGTCGTCGGCACCAGATCCAGGGTGGCACTATCGTCCAGTGCGCGCAGCTGCTGTTTCAGCTTCTGCGGCATTACCCGTTCCAGCTTCGCCTGGGCACTGGCAACGGCGGTGGAGACATCGCCCACACTGAGGCTGCGGGCCGCGAGCAGGCCGAGGGAAATGGCCAGGGTCTCGTCATTGGTAAACATCATCGGCGGCAGCTTGTAGCCGGACACCAGCCGATAGCCGCCGTAGCGCCCGCGCTCTGCGGTTAGCGGAATCCCGATTTCCTCAAGGGTCGCGATATAACGGCGCAGAGTGCGGCCGTCCACGCCCAGCATTTGCGCCAGCTCGCCGCCACTCGCGTTGCCGTGACTTTGCAGCAGCTCCAGCAGTGCCAGTACCCGTGTCGTTGGATTCGACATGAATTGCATCCTGCGTTTTTTATTAGGGCGGAATATAGCCTATTTGAAGACTAGAGTATCCGCATTCCGGTCACACACCGTGGCGGATAATGAGAAGTCAAAGCAACGGAGAGCTGCTATGCAAGATGAAGTGATTTTCTACACCAACCCGCAATCCCGCGGTCGTATCGTGCGCTGGATGCTGGAAGAGGTGGGCGCGCCTTACCGCACGGAGATTCTCGAATACGGCGGCAGCATGAAAGCGCCCGCCTACCTGAAGATCAATCCCATGGGCAAAGTGCCGGCCATCGTTCACCGCGATCAGGTGGTGACCGAAGGCGCCGCCATCTGCGCCTACCTGGCCGAGGCCTTCCCGCAAGCGGGGCTGGCGCCAACCGCGGAAGAGCGCGCCAGTTACTACCGCTGGTTGTTCTTTGCTGCTGGGCCCCTGGAAGCGGCCATTATCGACACCAAAACCCTAGGAGTTGAGCCGGATGCAGAGAAGCAGATGATGGTGGGCTACGGCAGCTACGCGGCGGTGCTCGACAACCTGTCCAACTGGTTTATGGGTCACAACTATGTGGCGGGCGACCGCTTTACCGCTGCCGACGTTTATGTGGGATCGCAGATCAACTGGGGCCTGCAGTTCGGCACCATTGAAAAGCGCGTGGAATTCATCGACTACGCCAAGCGCGTTACCGACCGCGAAGCCTACCAGCGCGGCAATGCAAAAGATGACGCTCTGATGGAGAAGGCCTGATCCATAAACCGATCAGGGCAGCTGTCACTGCCGTTCCGTGAATTATGAAGCGGATATCGACCTGAGTGCCGGTAACTGTCACGGCGGCCATTCGTGGCCGCCGCGTCTGTCTGACGCTTAGTATTTGCAGCTGCTCACTTTTTGATAGAACCCCAGGGGGTTTTACGGGCAGGGCTGCCGGACGGACTGCCTGTCGCGGGGGCGGCCGATTTTTCTGGGCGGCCTCCTTTTTTGACGGTCTTTTTCGCCGTCCCTCTCTTCGCTGAAAAATTCAGGTTCGACGCTGGCAGATCCTTTACCACAGGGAACTCGTCGATCGTCACCCGTTCAATGATCTTCCCAAGCCGGCGCTCCACCGCGCACAGGCGTTTGAAATCGTCCTTGGATACCAGGGATACCGCTTCCCCTGAAGAGCCGGCGCGTCCGGTGCGGCCGATACGGTGGATATACTCGTCGACATCGTCGGGCAAATCGTAATTGACCACGCGCTCAAGCTCGTCGATATCAATGCCGCGGGCGGCAACGCCGGTGGCAATCAGGATGTTGATCTCGCCGGATTTGAAATCGGCGAGTATCTTCGAGCGCGATGCCTGACTCTTGCCACCATGGATGGCCTCCGCCTTTATGCCACGCTTTTCCAGCTGGCTCACCAGCTTTGCCGCACCATGCTGAGTACGGATAAAGATCAATGCCTGTGTCCAGTTGCGCTCCGTCACCAGATGACTGAGTAGCGCGGATTTATTGTGCTTGTCGACAGCAATCAACCACTGCGAAATCTTCGGAGCCGTTTTCTTATTGCCGGCAACGGAAACTTCAAAGGGGAATTCGACCACGATATCGGCGAGCGACCTTACCTGACGTGACATGGTCGCGGAAAACAGCAGGCTCTGGCGTCGTGTCGGCAGGCGCGCAATAATTTTTTCGAGATCGTCGATAAACCCCATATCCAGCATGCGGTCGGCTTCATCCAACACCAACACTTCCAGCTCATCAAAATGGAGCGCGCGCTGGCGCGCCAGATCGAGCAAGCGTCCTGGCGTGGCGACCACAATATCGACGCCCTCAATCAACTGCTGTTTCTGCGGCTCCAGGTCGACACCACCCACCATCGCCATGGAAGTCACCGCCAGATGCTTGCCGTACTGCCGGACATTGTCTTCCACCTGCATCGCCAGCTCGCGGGTGGGCACCAGAATGAGCGCGCGAAAGCGCTTCGCCCGCCGCTCGCGTTTACCACTGAGCAAATCCAGAATCGGCAGCACAAAGGCCGCGGTTTTACCGGTGCCTGTTTGTGCAGTCGCGATCACGTCCCGGCCTTCCAGGATGGCGGGAATCGCTTTGCGCTGGATCTCGGTGGGGGTTGAATACCCTTTTTCTTCAAGGGCTTGCAGGATCGGGGCGCTCAAACCCAGGGGGCGGAATGTCATCTGGAGTCTCTAAAGGGGCGGTAGCAAGGGGCGTTGGTCGGTAAATGACCAGCGGCTGGTTTCAGCACGGCATGGTAACAGTAAAGTACAGCGTAGGCGCTGGTTAGCTATTCGGCGTTATGAGCGGTCGCTCCTTGACCACTGCGGGGCAAATTCCATTCAGGTAATAGCCCAGGCGACGAGTGATAGTGCCAGCCCTGCCAGCAGGCAAAGCAGGCCCTTGATCATCAGTGATTTGGGGTAGGCGGCTTCCTTGTGAATCAGGGAGTAAGGAAGTCCTGTTATCGGGCCGAGAACAAGCGACAACAGCCCCCAGCCCCAGCGGTTATTGCCCAATGCCGTCAGCGCAGCCATCAGGCCACCGAACCAAAAAAGCGTAATGCCTATTACAAGAATGATGAATATCGGTATGGTCAGCCATTGGTTGGCCAGAAATACCTTGAGGATTTCATGTTCCATAAGTTTTCCGGGTGAATATTTCGGCGCGATTGTAACAGGGTCGGGTGGATTATTGATTAGCCAGAATCGTGTGAAGATTTGAGGCCAGGCCCCCCTGGAAAAGCGCCACCCGTAAACATGGGGGCAGCCCTTGCGGCCGCCCTCGTACGCCAATATTTTTCTCAGCTATCCATCGGACTACTGTATTGCAGCGGTGTCCATCCACATAATTTCCCAGATATGCCCATCCAGATCCCGGAAAGCGCGGCCATACATAAAACCGTGGTCCTCGGGCTCGCGATAGCTGCTGCCGCCCGCCGCAACCGCCTTATCTAGCAGTGCATCTACCTCGGCACGGTTCTCCGCCGACAGGCACACCAGTACCTCGGTGCTCTTTTCGGTATCGCAGATCTCAAGGCCGGGGGTGAAACCCAGAAACTTCTCCCGGGTGAGCAACATCACAAAGTTGCTCTCACCGACGATCATGCAGGTTGCGGTCTCGTCAGTGAACTGGGGGTTGAACTCGAAGCCAAGCTGGGAAAAAAACTCGATGGATTTCCCCAGATCGGTGACTGGCAGGTTTACGAACATCATTCTGGACATGGTAATTCCTCTATTTCGACCAACGATAGATGGTGTTGGTATCTAATAGTCGAATCAGAAACGCCGAAATCGACAGCCAGCGAAATTTTTGACGGAAAACTCATCGAGAAGAGATATTGCTACTCTCGTCTAATCCAACTGAGAAAGGCTGGAAGGCCGTTTTCATTCAATAAGCTTTCTCCCTGGCCAATCTGATCCAACTTGCGGACTTGCACCGCATTTTGTGCGGATTTGAAGTAATAGCCATCGTAAGTACAGAAAGACCCGCTCTGGTTATAAAGCGGATGTTCGCGCTCCGCGGCGATAAAGGTGATTCCATCACGTGTGAGAGAGCAGTTGGATGCGGGAAGTGCGCCAGTCCATTTTCCGGGCTTCATACCGCGACCATAGTAGTATGCCAGTCCCGCAATGGGCGCTGGCTCGTCAAAACTGAAAATAAAGGTCTGCTTCACGTGATTGAACAGAAGCTGTGATCCGCCGGATAGCAGGAGAGCGGAGTAGTCGCCGTAATGCACTATATGCTCAATAGAATTGCGGTCTAGCAGGGGGAAGTGCTTTTTGAGTGAAGCGGAAAATTTATCCTGTGTATAGAACCTGGCCATATCCGGCGCCATGGTCACCATTGTTTTCAATGGTTCATTTCTATCCAGTGCAAACCCCAATTGGTCTACCGCTTTCCCTACAATCTCCTCGCGCTTTGGGTCAGCTGTGTTTGGGTAGCATAGAAAACTTGTTTTATCCGATATGCCCTCAAAGCATAAGTGTTCCTGTGTGGCCGTAGCGCTAGAAGAACTAAATGGGGCTAGTAGCATCAGGAGAAATGTTATTAAACCCGCAATTCCTTTTGCTCTGATCATTACCTGAGTCCTTGATTTTTATTGTCGTGTCGAGTGTTTAGCCGGGGCTGATAATTCAATAAGAAAGGTCGAAATGTTTCTTTAAATGGGATCTGACACGCCTGAAATCCTTGCCGACACTGGAGGAAAATATGATTACTCCTCGCTCCGAATTTGGTTCGGTTAGGTAGATGTCATGGGAACCGGTTTGGCCGTGTTGTTGGAAACTCGGAGATGAAGCTGCCCCACCTCCAACTCTCAGCCGCATTCCGCTGTAAGGAATGCTCTTGTTCCAGGTGAGGTAAAACCTTTTTCGTAAAATTATGGATTTACTATTCTTGTCTACAAAAATCCATGTTCTGTAGAAAGCAAAGCCCCAGAGAAAAATACATAGAAGTGAGCAAATGGCGATAAGTGTGTAGCTTCCCATTTTGTAGCCAACAAAACCAAACCCAATGATTGCAAAGAAAGACAGTAAAAACAGGGCTAATTTAGATTTCATTGGGACCGAGAATGCGTCAATCCACTCGTTCTCGCTCATGTATTTTCCTTCACTTCGTCTTCGCTCTAAATTATGCCTGGAAAGGGTGGTCGCAACGACTTCTAGAAATTTTTAGTTGGTCTCAGATGTTGCGGTTGGTTTGACGACTTCTACTACTGTATTGGCCAGTTTGTCATGCCATCCCTGCTTTTTTTCATCCCATGCAACCCACAGCAACCCCAATCCGAGCGGGATGGTGGAAATGAAATAGCCGATATAGCGAACGACGTACTGTTGGAGGGACGGCTTGCCACCAGTTTTGGCATCGACAATTCTGGCCGCAATGG
This sequence comes from Microbulbifer sp. ALW1, assembly GCF_009903625.1. NCBI lineage: Bacteria > Pseudomonadati > Pseudomonadota > Gammaproteobacteria > Cellvibrionales > Microbulbiferaceae > Microbulbifer > Microbulbifer sp. ALW1. The sequence continues at coordinate 1,215,732 of NZ_CP047569.1, forward strand.
CCATTTTTCCAGGGGTGGCCTGTTTGTATGCCCAGAAGGCAACTATGGCAATGAATGGAAATATCCAGTTAATGACGACGTCCGCAGTGCCCAGGAACAGCTGCTCGCTTTCGAGATATGTCCAGCCATAAATCAGAATCAACGGCGGCAGGGTGATAACCATCAGTATCAGGGTGTCGATGATCGAGGCTCCAACACGTGGCCAGAATCCGGCGTAATTGAGTGTGTTTTCTGAGTGCGGTTGGCCCGTGCTAGTCATTCTTCGTCCTTGTTCGTTTGGTGACTTACTTCCTAGTGGGAATTACATCACATATATTTGGCATGTTTTATATCCCGGAATAATGTTCGCTGACAAGTCACCAGCCTTAAACGAGGTAGTAATCAGCTGTTCGGTGACCTTGGGGCCGAACTTATAGCTCTTGCTCCTTGTCATTGCGCGACGAAACTAAATGAATGATGTTCGACGGGCTAGAGATCCAAAACGCTTTAAACCCCTCAGGTAGTGGTTCAATTTCATCTCTACGATGGCAGCCCTGCTCTTTGAGATGCTCAGCGGCTCTACCAATATCACTAGCGACGATCTCCAGCCATATTTCCGATTGACTCAAGCCGGGCACGGAGTCCAGCCAAAGCACTTTACCGCCAAACTCAAACTTGGGCGTGTCGTTCACACCGTTTCCCGTAAGCTCTTTGAATCGCAAAATGTTTCGATAAAAATTGACGGTGCTTTCATGCTCATGTGCCGGGATCTTCATCGCAATGTTTTTTCCAGGCTCGAATTCCAGATCCATGATTCAATCCTTAGTCCGTGTATTTAACGTCGCGTAAAAATTGAAAGTGAGCTTACCGGAATTTTACAGGTGTCGCTTCCTGCTTGGTTTCATAGGCTCTCAGCGAAACGCTAAGCAGAAACGGCAGTAAAAGTTGTACGGCGGTGCCACCTGTTTGCGGCAGCACCAGTTGAGCAAGGTCCCGCAGTGCTTCAGGGTGCCGCCAGCGAAGCCATATCAATCACAAAGCGATAGCGCACATCCGAGCGCTTGAGCCGCTCCAGCGCATCGTTCACTTGGTCAATCTTGATAACCTCGCACTCCGGCAGGATGTTTTTTTTGGCGCAGAAGTTGATCAGCTCCTGGGTTTCGGCAATACCGCCGATGGCGGAGCCGACAATGCAGCGGCGGCCCATGACGACCGCTTCGCTGTTCAGCTCTTCAATCGGGCCAATCTGTCCGACCAGTACCAGACCGCCATTGATATCCAGCAATTGCAGATAGGGAGTGAGGTCGTGTTTGACCGGAATGGTGTCGATGATCAGGTCGAAGGTGGATTGGGCGGCTTCCATCGCGGCGTCATCGCTGGATACGAGTAAACCGTCGGCACCGAGGTCCAGCGCATCGGCCTCCTTGTCTTCGGTGCGGCTCAGTACCGTGACATCGGCACCCAGGCCCACCGCCAGTTTTACCGCCATATGCCCGAGTCCGCCGAGGCCGATCACGCCCACGTGGCTGCCGGGGCCGATGTTCCAGTGACGCAGGGGGGAATAGGTAGTGATGCCGGCACACAGCAGCGGCGCCGCGCGGGAAAGGTCGAGGCCATCGGGTATGTGCAGCACAAATTCTTCCCGGCATACCAGGTGCTTGGAATAACCGCCCTGGGTTGTCTCGCCGTTAATGCGGTCGCGGCCGGCGTAGGTGAGGGTCATACCCTCGCGACAGAACTGTTCCTCGCCGTGGTGGCACTGATCGCATTCCTGGCAGGAATCCACCATGCAGCCCACGGCCACGGTGTCGCCTTTTTTGAACTGGTTGACGTCTTCGCCCACATCGATCACGCGACCGACAATCTCGTGCCCGGGCACCATCGGGAAAATGCCCCAACCCCAGTCGTCCTGCACCTGGTGGATATCGGTAAAGCAGATGCCGCAATACAGCACCTCCATGGCGACGTCGTTGGGGCGCAGGTCGCGGCGTTCGAATTCCCAGGGGGCGAGGGTGTCGCCGGCGGATTGGGCGGCGTAACCGATGGTTTTCATCGTAGGCTCCGGAGTAGTGGCAAAGTGGTTGTACACAGGCCTAGGGAGTGTAGGTAAGCCTGCGCACAACGGGGGCCAATACCGCGGAATTTGGTGCCTTGCCGGAGGTGGAGAGAGGGCGGTGGTGCGAGAGTGGGGCGGTTTGTGGCTAGTCGCCCTTGTTGTCCTTTTCGGAATCCTTTGAACCTGAGGACTTTTGGCTGCGCAACGCGTACTGCGCCTGCGCCAGCTCGTTATAGCGTTCCAGTAGGCTGCGGTCGGAATCCTCCGCCGCCAGCGCAATCAGGTCGATCTTCAGTTTCCCGTGCTGGTCGAACTGACTGGCGAAGGTGCCCATGTCCGGCATATCCAGTTGCCAGTTCGTCAGCTTGCCCAGCACGTAATTTCCAAACAGGAAGGCCTCGTATTCATTCAGCAGTGTGAGGAAGTCACTGAACGAAAACCCCTTCAGGTTTTTCTGTGCCTTAAAGGCTGCGGCATAACCGCTGTTGACCGCATCCTGCATATCGCTGGCATCGCTAAACGCGTGCTGGAATTGGAAAGAGTGGCGGGTCTCATGGATCAGAAAGGCCAGCGACTCGTACTTGGGGCGCTCGGCCAGCATCTTCGGATTCAGATAAACGGTGCCGGTCGAAGGGTTCTGCGGGTCAAAATCGAAATACACCATGCGGCCGGGGAAACTGTGGTCGTCGATCAGTAGCTTGGGTGCCTTAACTCCCATCACTGCGACTTCCAGCGTAAACACCCGCTTCAGGTAGGGAATCTGCTGCTCCATGGTTAGGCTGGGCCAGCGGGCAATCGCCTCTGCCAGTTCCTTGTCCTCGCGAATGGCTGCCACCAGAGCATCGCCCTGTTCCACGGTCTGCCGAAATGCCGGTTGCAGAAAACCGCGCGCCTGCGGCTGCAGTGCGAACGCGGTGGGCATTTGCTGCTGCAATTGCGGATTGGCGAAGATCTTGGCGTCTGCCGCGACCGCTGGACTAAAAAGCGCAGCGGCAAGGGCGCAGGAAACAGTGATGATCGCGGTCAGGGCGAGGGCGGGAAAGCGCATCGTTACTCCAAATGGCTTCGAGGTGTAGCCGGGTATTATACGTATCTCGCCGGCGTGCGGGTGGCTCGCCGGTCTTGCGGAAAGTATCTACTTTTTACCCCTGGCCGCTGCCAGCGCTGCCTTGATCTGCTGGCGCAGCCAGGCCCGCAACGGATCGTCCTGGGTGCGCTGGTGCCAGATCTGCAGAATGTCCACGTCTGGCAGCTTGATCGGGCAGGGGTAGGTCACCAGGTCGGGAAGACTGCGGCAGGCCTGTTGGGCCACCGAGTTCAGGCAGGTGATCAGCAGATCGCTGCCTTCGATGGTGGTGGCGGGGGACAGGAAGCTCGACAGCCCCGCCACAATGCGCCGCTGGTGCCCGAGCTTGTGTAATTTCTTATCCACAATACCGTCCAGGTCACCGGTCAGGGTAGTGACCAGATGCCCGCAGGCCAGGAAGGCCTCGAGATCCAGCGTCTTCCCAATGTGCCGGTTACTGCGGCTCGCCAGTACGCTGAAGCCCTCCTTGTGTACCTTCTGCTGATAGAAGGACGCGGGCAACTGCTCGAAGAAGCCCGCAATGGCGATATCACAGGCGCCGGTTTCCAGCTCGCTGCGCGGCAGGCGGCCGCGGGTGTTGTGAAACACCAGCTGCAGTTTGGGCGCCTGCTCACTGATCACCGGCAGCAGTTTGGGCAGCAACAACTGCTCGATAAAGTCGGTACCAAAGATATGCACGCGGCCTTCCCGCAGCAGAAAGCTCTCTTCGTCGCAGTAGTCGTAAAAGGATTCCAGCGAGCGCACCAGCGCCTGGATCTGTGGCGCCAGCTGGTGTGCCCGCGGCGTCGGCGTCAGTCCGCGCGGCGCGCGGGCAAACAGGGTGTCGTCGAACTCGCTGCGCAGCTTGGCCAGCTTGTGGCTGAGTGCCGGCTGGCTCAGGTTCATGCGCTCCGCGGCCACCGAGGCGTTGCGCTCCTCGTACAGCACCTGGAACAGCTTGAGCAGGTTCAGGTCTTTATTCCCGATATTCATAGCTTCCGATATTCATATTTTGAAAGACTGTAATTCAATGAATCGAATTATCTTATATCAGAATATGCCCTAGCATAGCCCCCAATCCGGCAGCGGCCCACCCGAGCGGGGCCGGCTGCCGGCGCTAACTGTCTATTGGAGACCTTACATGAAGAAACTGTTTTCGATCGTTGTGGCGCTACTGGCGCTATCGTCCGCAAGCCTCGCCCTGGCCGCGCCGCGGGTACTGATCGTGGCCACCAGCCACGAGCAGATGGGGGATACCGACGAGAAAACCGGCCTGTGGCTGTCGGAACTGACCCACCCCTACCACGAGCTCAAAAAGGCGGGCTTTGAGGTGGAAATCGCCAGCATCAAGGGCGGTGCGGTACCGGTGGATGCGCGCAGCATGGCGGATGACGATGCGGTGAACTTTGCATTCCTCGCCAGCCCGCAAACCCGCAGCCTGCTGGACAACACTCGTAAGCTCGCGGACGTCAGCCCCAAGCGCTATCAGGCCATCCTGTTCGCCGGTGGCCACGGTACCGTGTGGGACTTCCCCAAGAGCCCGGCGGTCAATAGCGTCGCCTCCGCCATCTACGCCGACGGCGGTTATGTGGCGGCCCTGTGCCACGGCCCGGCCGCGCTGCTGAATGTCACCGGCCAAGACGGCAAGCCGATCATTACCGGCAAGAAGGTCGCCGGTTTCAGCAACGAGGAAGAAAAGGCGGTAGGCCTGGCCGACGTAGTGCCTTACCTGCTGCAGGACGAACTGACCGCACTCGGCGCCAACTACCTGGAAGGCAAAGCGTGGGAAAGCTTTGTGGTACAGGACGGCCGTATCATCACCGGCCAGAACCCGCAGTCCGCGGCGGAACTGGGCCGGGTACTGGCCAAGGCACTGAACCAGTAAACGCTGCTAACTGGGCGCTACTAACCAAGCGCTACCAGGTAAACGCAAAGAGCCCGGTGGCTGCCCGTGTTGTTGAGTACACAGGTGGTCACCGGGCTCTGCTGTTTCTGCGGGCGGTAATCTCTTACCGAGGCCGGTTAGGCCTCTTTCTGGATATGCGGGCGAAGGAACGTCATATAGTCCGCCTTGCCAATGGGCACGCCCATGTTGCGCAGCATGGCGTAGGTGGTGGTGATGTGGAAGTACAGGTTCGGGATCAGGTAATCGTTCACGTACTGGTGCCCCGGTATCTCACAAAAGGCACCGGGACCTAGTCCCAGGCGCTTCATCTCGTCCAGCTTGCTGTCGTCCACGTCGATGCCTTCAACCATGGTGCGGGTCTCACTGATCAGCGCGCGCGCCTCGGCCAGTGTCGCCAGCTCCGGCTTGTGGTTATCTACCGGCTTGCCGGCACACCACTGCGAGAAGCCACGGGGCTGGTTGCACATAAACACAATCTGCGCACCAAACGGCAACATATCTTCCGCCAGGCGCTCCTGCATCAGAGCATCGGTATCGGTGACGTGTTTCTCGCCAACGTCCAGAAGGTGGTCGAGTACGTCCAGCCGTGATGTAAAAATGCGTTTGATCTCGGTAATTTGCTCGTTGGCCATAATGCTCTCTCGTTGGGGTGTAGCAACGCTCTTTGCGCGCGCTATTTGGCGAAAACATTAGCGTATCCTGCGGGAGTGGAGGAGAAAAAGCAGAGTTAATTATACGTACGTAGCAAAATTCCGTTAGTTGATACGGGCGTACATTGTTTTATGCTTGAGGTTGAGGTGGTATTAATTATTATTCGCTGAAGTTTCTAATTATATGTAGCTAAAAGGACTAGTGAATGTTAGCCACCCACAGGGAAGCGGAAGAGCGCTATACGGTTATTCGGCAGGCCGTGATTTATGAACTCAATCGAGAACTTCAATCTGGGTGGCAGCCAGGGCTCAGGGCGACGTTGATTGATAGTCACACGCTCACTGAATCGGAACTTTGGAAGGGCTTACCGAGAAGAAAAGTCGACTGGGACTGGAAGCGAGGATATCAGTCATTTAAGTTTCGATATCCGAAACGGTTTGAGCTGGCATTGTGGGACAATCACCAGTTAGCCAGCTTAAGCTTGGGGCGCCCAACCTATAATGGTGGTAGCCTGCGGCTTGATTTTCTAGAAGCAAGTCCAGAAAAGCGCAAGGGACTGAAGGTATTTGAGCCAACGTTCCTCGCGATGGTCAGTTATGCTACGGCGCTGGGAGCTAATGAACTCAGGATCATGAATCCGATAAATGCAGAGGTAAGGTCTTACTATGAAAAGTTTGGCTTTACCTATGTTGCGGAATCAGATTACTTGAATATTCGATTGTGATTGAGCCTTATGAGTAAAGATAAAGTTAAGCACATTAGCGATAAGCAGCGAGAGCGCGACTCCGGAGATATCTCGGAGGCCATTCGACGTGCGCGGCAACACATTCGCAATATCGACTCGGAAGAGCTCGATGAGCCTGATGGCCTTGCTTCAGGTGATATGAAGAAGTTTCTCGACAACCCGGACCAGTACGAAAAGAACACTGATGATGAGCAAGGAAAATAACAAACCGAAAGAAAAGTTGGATAAGCAAGTCCAGCCGATGCCCGGTGAGGTAGATCCAAAGAACGTGAAAGCCCATGTTTTTCTCAATATGCAGAAAGTAAAAAGTAAGCTGCTTAATAAGCGTTGAGCGCTCCGTCGTCAAAAAGCCGGCAGCAGAAGTGCACTACTGCCAGATACCCGCATCCCGCAAGGTTTGCGTTAACCTGTCGGCAGTCTCAAACCGCGGCGCCTTTGCCGCATTGCTCAGCAGCACCAAACCGTTGCGCTCCTGTGGATAACTGATCAACAGTGACTTGTACCCGCGCACACTACCCGGATGGCGCGCGATAAACCGGCCGTCTTTCTCATACACCTGCCACGCCAGTGCAACTTGGATATCGCCCCAGGGTGTGTCTGCGCGCGGCTCCAGCATCTGTGTATAACTGGCATCGCTCAAAATCCTGTCATCGCGATTGAGCGTGGCACTGAGCCACAATCCCAGGTCTTGCGCGCTGGAGACCAGCCCCTCACTGGGATAAAAGCTGGGTTCGAATGGGCGCTGTTGTGTCGGTGTCAGCACCTTGCCCTGATAGGTCGGTAGCGCAGACGGTGCGACTCCCCGATGGCCATCGTAATAGCCGCTGTGCTTCATCGAGATGGGCGCCAGTATATGCCGTTGTACATACTGCTCGAATGGCATCCCGGAGACCGCAGTGACAATCGCACCCAGCAGGTTAAAGCCGGTATCGCTGTATTCGAAGGCGTGAGCGGCCGTCTCTGCTGGTGCCTTGGATGCGATCAATGCCAGATAGTCGGCCTGCGAGCGCTGTTGTTCGCTGTCCACTGGTCGCACCGCATCCTGGATACCAGAGGTGTGGGTAAGCAGCTGGGCGATGGTGATGGGGGAGTTTTTGAATGCGGGAAGGTATTTTGATATTGGGTCAGACAGCTCCAGCTTTCCGGTTTCTGCCAGCTGCACGATGGACTGCGCGGTAAACAACTTGGAAATGGAGGCGATGCGAAATGTGGTCTCGCCCGTTACCGCCACCTGCTGCGCTTCGTCGATGTAACCTGAGCCGCCCACATAGGCCAGCTCGCCGGAAGTGATCACTGCGACGGCGAGCGCGGGAGTCTGGAATTCAGAGCGTATCTCCGAAAGCGTCTGGTTCAGAGCCTCGCGGGCAGTATTCTCAAAGGCCAGCGCCGGCGATGACAGCAGCGCGAGGAACAACAGAAAAGTTCTGCTGGGATACAAGTGATTCTCCGAAAGTTAAACTGGCCTGATTGAGCTGATTTTATTGTCGTCAAGTCTATAAGGTAGCCAAGTGAAAATTTGTTCTTTGAGTCAGGGAGGCAGTTCCCGAGTTGTTTCCTACCTGTACTTTGGGGCGGAATTCATCCGTAGCTACCGAGCTGGCGCCACCTTGAATTAAGGCATCGCTCAACTCACTTCGGGGAATCTTGGGATTATTACTTTTACTGAATACGTAAAAATTCATTTGGCAGGAAACGCCAAGAATGGATGCAGCTTTTCTGATTGCCTCGCAAGTGCTGCTATATAGTTCCTTGTTGGCCCTGATTTTTACTTCGTCGTTTTTAGTGTCGATGTTTTCTGCGTTAAGGTTCTTGGCATAAATGTTCGCGAGCAGTACTTCCGGTGATACATCGTAGAAATTGGCCGCAAATTTTACAGAAGAAGCGACGTCATTTGCATTTGTGGCATCAACTCCAAATGTCCAGGTTTCATTGTCTATAAGGGCAGCTTCTTTGGATACGCTGGCAGAGCGATCTTCAAAGGGTGACATGGCTACGGCGTAGTTTCTTGTTTTCCAGACCGATAGGCTGTGTAGTGTGGTGCGCAGCACATAATTTCTGGTAACGCTCTGATTTCCAAAAACCAGACTCACATCGGTTTTGAAAGCATACTTATCTTCAGCCACAGAAGTGGCACCGTTCTGACCGATCATCTAAAAATCCCTTTAAATTAGTCTTTAATCCAAGTTAGAAATTATGTGCTTGTATTGAGTCTCATCTTCTATTTCTTTAGATCGAAAACCGCTAAATACAATTTCATTAATCGATGCAGATTCTTTCGCGTGAGCGATAACGTCATTACCGCTGTCGCCGATGACTTCCCACTGTTTTTGATCAAAACGGATTATTTTGGATACATCGATAAGTTCAAATTTCTTGTCGAGAAGTCCATTTCGAACTTTTCCAAGGATTTCCTCAAATGTGTTCAGTAGATCACCTGAATCTGAAGTTGGTACAAATACCTCGCTAAAGTAGAACTCGCAGTCGTCAAAATCGACATCGCAGCCGGGAAGGGGATGGCATTTTGTAAATACAATCCATATATCAGTTGAAGTCATTTTTCGTTCCATCTAAAAAATCTGAAAAGAAGTGGAGGTGAGTAGCTAATTTATACGAAAAAATGGTTCGGTTGTTCCAGTTTTGGATTCGGGTATTTTTTACTCACTATGATTAGGGACGTTTATATCACAAAGTAATTCGCAGTCCAGTAGGGAACTGGATTGAATGCAGGTAACCGTGGTATCGCGTGAGACTTTCCCTAGAGCCTGGCGGTTAGCAGCATTGCCTGCGCCAGCTTCACCGAAGACTATTTCGCGTCACTGTGCCATGGCCCGGCGGCGATGCTGAATGTCACCGGCAAAATGACAAGCAGATTACTGCCGGCAAAAAATCGCGGGTTTCAGTAGTGAGGAAGTGAATAGGGTCCAGATCAACTGTTTTGTGCACATTGATGTCTGCTGATTTTTTGCATCATTTAACCTGAGGCCATTCGGAACTCATTTTCCTAAAGGTCAGGACTTAATTTTTTGAAAAAATATGCGATTCCAATGAGGTGCTGAATGTTGATTTGAACCCAATTTACGAGGTGATCAGCTCGCGAGCGCTATATCTTTATGACAAATGGTAAACCCTATCTTTTGGTGAGATAAAAATAGTGGGGAGGGCCAAATTGTAGGTCCTCCCTCCCCCCCAAAAAAAATATATATAAGGTTGAAGCTAAGCGTCGATCGTTGATCTGGATCGATTTATTAGGCGTGTTTTCTTACTTTTAACGTCAATAGATCTAGCATTTGACATTGTGATATTCGCGAGGTCACACAGCTTCTGCTTATCTAGGTCCGTGGTGTGAAACATGTGTAAATGATATGCAACTAAAGTCTGTAGGATTTTAAAGGAAAAGGTGTTAGCCCGTAGATCTCTTGATAACTTTTTTAATTGATCGATTGGAAGTCTTCCGGGGCGCACTAATTCTGTGGCAGCCTCGAATAGTCTATAAGATATGGAGCCATCATCTCTAACAACAGCAGATATATCTTCGCGTAGACGATCTGAAGTTACGAATAGAGCAGTTTTCGCAATTAATCCAGTACAGATCATGCCAACGACTTCGAAAGCGGCTTTTTGAGATAGTCTGCTTAACTCGTCTATATCATCTATTTTCTTGACTTTATCACTTATTGCACGCTCAATGTCCTTAACTAGGCTCTCGGGATCTCTAAGAGTTTCCTCTAGAACGAAACGTAATAGACGGAGCGGTCCTCCGAAAACTTCCTTCAAATATTCTGATTTCTTGGATCTTTCAATGGAGCCGTAGTAGTTTTTTGTTATTTGACCTAAGATTTCAGCAGTTTTAATAAGGAGATTGAATTTCTTGGATATATCGATTGCTTCGTTAGCATCTGAATCGTCGCTATCTTCAGTGTTGTCCCCATCATCCTCTATAGCGTCGGCAGCTTTTCGTTGTTCAACCTGGGATCTTTCTACATCTATTTCTTCAATAACAAGCTCTGCAGAACTTGCAACTAAAGCATTTAGTGATTCCACATCATTGTCTAGATCTAACTCCGCAACGTCAGCAAAACATTTTTGCAGCGCGAATGAAACTTGATCCGTGAGCCAAGAATCATTTACATGGTGAGATAGAAAAAGAATGATTCCAGAATTTTCACGTTTATTCAGGTTCTCACACAACCCGCCTACTAGGCCTTTTATCTGCTCGTCGTGTAATTTTTGCGCTAAATATTTCCCCACGAAAAAATAGTATACATATGGGTAGGGGAAGGTGTAGAAACCATCGGAAGCGGACAATATTTTTGCGCGAGTAAGAAGTTTTAATCGGTTATCAAAGTCAACGGATGTATATTTTTCCGAGAAAATTTTGTTAAACTCTCTTAATTTATTCGTATATATTTCTTTTGTTTCTTCACACCTATAAAACCAGGCTAAGTTAGAAAGATAGTTGAAAATTTCGTTTAGCTGGTCATTTCTTACGCCGCACTCTTTCAGGCTTTTCGTGATAAGGTATTGGTAATAATAAGCGAATCCGGCATTTTCTAGCTCTCCTTCTTGCTGATTTTCACAGCTTTGGAGCAGTATAAGTATGTATATTGGTCTGGGCGGTACTAGGTTTTTCCCTATAACTGTGTTGATTAGTGTTTCTACGCTGTGGACCTTTTTGTCGAGTTCTTGCTTTGTTTCAATATTCCCACACATGCACCAGTTTTTAATTAGCTCGTGACGAAGCTGATATCCAAAATTCTTTATTTCATATGTATCGTATTCGGAAAAAGTTTTAGATAGTGACTTGTCGATTAATTCGTTGAGCTCGATTTCTCCGGATCCGGATATGATGACAGAGTCAAACTTTGCTTCAATAAATTTTATTATTTTATCTTTGTTCTTTATCGATCCGGGTAGTCGATCAAACCCATCGATAAAAGCGATTTTTTTTCCTATTTCAGAAGTTGAGTATGTATTTGGGTCTTTGTATTGTTTTTCGATTTTTCGTTTTAGCGTGTTGCTGAGTTCATGCTGTGAGCTTGATTTGAAATCAAAGCTATCGAAGTAAACAGGTAGTAGTCCAGACCCATGTGCATCAAGATACATTTTTTTCAATAGGAATGATTTGCCTGACTTATCTTCTCCCAAGACTAGAATTTTAGTATTTTTATTAGGTTCTAATTTGATTTGGCTGGCTGATATAGTTCTCCGTTCCACTGACTGTTTGTCTTCTAGTTCGGGATATACGAAGACATCTTTAGCTTCTATTATTTTCTTTTCGGGATGTGAAAAATTGCCGCCCGCATCCATGAATTCTTCAATTATACTTTCATGTAGGGCTGTTTTTTTTAATTCGGAGTTTTCTGATAAGGGAAGTATTGGGAAGGACTTTTCACTTTCTACGATAGCTTTCTCACCAGAAAATACATATCTACTTTCACTCGCGGATGCGTTCGTTAAGTCGAACTTTATGCAGGAAAAACCATCGCTTACACCTGGTTCGCAAGATTGAAGTGCCGAAGATTCGAAATAAAGACTCTTTCCGTGATCAGACTCGTCAATAAGCCCAGAAGAGGTGTTGTGTTCATGTCCAGAAAAAACAGCATCGAAGTCTCTTCTCAACGATTTTCTAAGGGGATGATATGATTGCTGCCCATACCAATTAAGTGGGTGGTGGATTACTGCGATTCTTAGGTCTGAATCGCAATTTTTCACGTGGGAAAACTTTTCAATAGGGAAGGTTAGTTCGCCCTGCTTTTCTTTTAATTTTGACATCCATGCTGCATTAATGACGGATATTTTTACAGATTTGCCGGCGACTGGTATCAGATAGTCAACCCATAATTTATGTTCGAATATTGGCTTTAGTGTAGATATTTTGTCTCGAAAAGCAAAGAAATCTGATTGCACCTCGGTGCATTTCTCTATTATCGATTCATCATTAGCTTGTTCTGGATTGGACGCCAGTGAGTCAATAACTATATTTCGAATTGAACAAGCTTTAGAAAAATCACAGTCATGATTTCCGGGGGCAACGACTATGTGCGTTGCTATTTTATATTTTTCTAATATTTCATTTTTTATTGTGCTAAGCAGTGTTGATGCTAATTCATACTCTGCCTTTTTTCCGCTAAATGCGATATCGCCTGAAACAATAATCAGGCAGCAATCTATATCTCCAGTAAGGTTGCTCAAAGAGCTGTAAATTTCCTTTGTGTTTACATGAGCCTGATTAAAGGAAGATTTTATATGTATGTCGCTAAGATGAAGTACGCAGAAAGTCATATTAATGCCTGTTTATAATTTTCTATGTAATGTCTTTAAATTCGCCAATTTCAGTGTAAAAAAATTATGATTTAACCGAGGTCGGTTGCCGGGGCTGGCTTCTCATTGTTTATTTTTTTGTGGCGTAACAAGTTTTGCCATTCAATGGTGATACATTACCGGCCGTGATGCGCGTCCCCTTTATATTGTGACGTACTTTATAACATGCTGGTTTTCAACTGACGAGACGATCTAATCTGTTGTGGTTTTCGAAGTTTGTACTCACTAACTTTGGGCGCATACTTGTCGCCTATCGGTGAGAAGTTTCGTGGAATAGATTTTTTCTTTAGCTTGATAAGTGTTCGCTAGCGTGTATCTGGCATAGCATTTTGGTATTTCAGGGAGGCATTTCCTAAAGCCGCATCCCCACCATTCATACCCAATTTAACCTCACGCCACCGACACCCCGTCGCCCAACCCCACCACTCCTGCTATCTTCCTCTGCATAACTATGCAAAGGATCGCCCCATGCCCCGCAACCTTACCGCCTCCCTGGCGCTATTGACCGCACTCTCCATTCCGGCCCTCGGCCTGTTCGGCTGCGACCGCTCCAGTACCCAAACCGAGCCGAAGCCCCAGACTGAGGTGGCATCTAAAGCCTCGGATCAGAAAGAAACCAAGCCTGAATTCGCCATCGAGTATGAGCAGTTCCAGCTGGATAACGGCCTCAATGTGCTGTTCCACATCGATCGCTCCGACCCGGTAGTGGCGGTGTCGCTCACCGCCCATGTGGGTTCGGCGCGGGAGAAAGAAGGCCGCACCGGCTTTGCCCACCTGTTCGAGCACCTGCTGTTCCTGGAGTCCGAGAACCTGGGCAAGGGTGGATTGGATGCGATGAGTGCGCGTATTGGCGGTTCCGGGGCCAATGGTTCCACGTCCCGCGATGTCACCAATTACTACCAGACAGTGCCCAAGGATGCGCTGGAGAAGATGCTGTGGGCAGAGGCCGATAAGCTGGGCTGGTTTATCAATACGGTGACCGATCCGGTGCTGGCGAAAGAAAAGCAGGTGGTAAAGAACGAGAAGCGCCAGAGTGTGGATAACCGCCCCTACGGCCACAGCCAGTACGTAATCGATCGCAATCTCTACCCGGAGGGCCACCCCTACAGCTGGCAGGTGATTGGCTCGCTGGAGGATCTGGACAACGCCACCCTGGACGATGTGAAGACCTTCTTCCGCCGCTGGTATGTGCCCAACAACGTGACTCTTGTGGTGGCCGGGGATTTTGATCCGGAAGAGGCCAAGGCGCTGGTGAAAAAGTATTTCGGTGAGATCCCCGCGGGGGAGGCCATCGAGCGCGCACCCAAGCAGCCGATCACTTTGAAGGAAACCAAGCGGCTCTATTACGAGGACAACTTCGCCCGTCAGCCCCAGCTGAGCATGGCCTGGCCCACGGTGCCGCGTTACAGCGAAGACAGTTATCCACTGTCGGTGCTGACGGAATACCTGTCCAGTGGCAAGCGCGCGCCTCTGTACCGGGTGCTGGTGGAAGACGAACAGCTCACCGCGCATGTGGCCATGGGCGCGTACGAATCCGAACTGGCGGGGCAGGTTCAACTGGAGGTGCAGGCATTCACCGGTGGTCATCTGGACGCGGTCTTCGCGGGCATCCAGAAGGGCTTTGCCCTGTTTGAAAAAGAGGGCATCGGCGAGGAAGACCTGGAGCGTATCAAGGCGGGGCAGGAAGTGGCGTTCTACAACAGCCTCTCCAGCGTACTGGGCAAGGGTTTCCAGCTGGCCCAGTACCAGATTTACGCGAATGACCCGGGGTATGTGACGGAGGATATCGAGCGGCTGCTGGCGGTCACCGCGGAGGATGTGCAGCGGGTGTACGACAAGTACATCAAGGGCAAGCCCTACGTGGCCACCAGCTTTGTGCCCCGCGGTGAAAAGGCGCTGGCGCTGTCCGGCTCCACGGCCGCGCAGGTGGTGGAAGAGAAAGTAGTGGAGGGCGCGGAAGCGCAGTTTGATGCCTCCGCCAGCGCGGCGTACGAGAAAACCCCATCAAGCTTCGACCGCGCCAAGGAGCCGGCCTACGGCGACCCGGCGGAAACCTCGGTGCCGGATGTGTGGCAGGGCAAGCTGGACAACGGGATCGAAGTTTTCGGTATCGAAAACAGTGAGGTGCCGGTTGTGACCTTCAGCCTGGTGATCGATGGCGGCATGCTGCAGGAGAGTATCGATAAAACCGGTGTGGCCAACCTCACCGCCATGCTGATGGAGCGCGGTACCAAAAACCGCACCCCGGAAGAGCTGGAAACCGCGATTCAGAAACTGGGTGCCAGTATTAATGTGTCTGCGGGGCAGGATGCGTTCCGCTTCAGTGTGACCACCCTGGCGCGCAACTTTGATCAGGTGTTCGCGCTGTTGCAGGAAATGCTGCTGGAGCCGCGCTGGGACGAGAAAGAACTGGTGCTGGCGAAGAAGAGCGTTACCAGCCAGATCAAACGCGCGGAAGCCGAGCCCAATGCCATTGCCGGCAAGACCTTTGCGCGCTTGCTGCACGGCACAGACAGTATCCGCGGTCACAGCGGCCTGGGTACCGAAGCCTCCGTTGCGGCCATCACCATGGATGACCTCAAGGCCTTTTACAAAAACACCCTGTCGCCCTCGGTAGCCAGCGCGCATGTAGTGGGCGATATCCCGCAGGCGGAGTTTATGGCCGCCGCAGCGCAACTGGCCAAGCAGTGGCCCGCCAAGCCAGTGAAAATTCCCGAGCCGGAATCCAGGCCCGCCAAGCCCGGTATCTATTTTGTCGATGTGCCGGGTTCCAAGCAGTCGGTATTGCGTATCGGCCGCCTGGCAATGCCGGCGGTGTCGGAAGACTATTATCCGGCGGTGTTCACCAATTACATTCTTGGCGGTGGTGGCTTCGCCTCGCGCCTGATGCAGCAGCTGCGGGAAGGCAAGGGCTACACCTATGGCATCGGTTCCAGTGTGTCTGGTGGCAAGACCGAGGGCCGCTTCTCGATCGGCAGCGGCGTGCGCGCGAATGTCACCGCGGAATCGGTGCAACTGATCCACGACATTCTCAAGGAGTACGCCCCCACCTACACTGAGGCCGACCTGGAAAACTCGCGCTCTTATCTGGTGCGCGCCAATACCCGCGCGTTTGAAACCGCGGGCGCCAAACTCGGCCTGCTGGAGAACATGAGTGAATACGGCTGGCCTGCGGACTATGTGCGCGAGCGCGAGGCGACCGCCAAGGCCATGACGATTCCCCGGGTGCAGAAGATTGCCGAGACCTATATGCAGCCGGATTCCATGATCTGGCTGGTGGCGGGCGATCGCGCTAGCCAGTTCGAGCGGCTTGAGAAACTTGGTGTGGGTGACGTCACTCTGGTGGAGGATCAGCAGTCGTCACAGTCGGACGAACCTGCTGCCGAAGCTCTTGGCGAGGACTGATAACGACAGGTATTAGGGGCAGGTATTACCGGCAGGATTGCTCGAGCACGGCGATACGCGCCTTGTCTTCGCGGCTTTCCTGCTGGCGGTATTTCTGCGCGGTCGCCTGATCCAGGGCGATGTAAACCCAGAATATATTGGTCGCCAGCAACAGGGTGCTGAGCAATAGGATGATGATTGTTTTTGCACCCATGTTCAGTGGCTCGCCTCGGCAGAATGATTGGCCATCGCTTTCTTCAATCGCGCGTAGAGTGCGCTCGCGTCTATCCCCAATTTCTTAAGCTTGAGTGGCTTTTTTAATCCGCTGGTGGTGATCCACAATTCCGGGTAGCGATTGCCATAGGCGATATTGTCGTTGATCCGAAGCCGTTCGATGTCTGCAAAAGCTATCCGTTTTTTTTCAAACGGATAGCGGACCTCAACAGCGTTGTGCAGGATGCGCACACCGCAGGCGGTGGTGATGTACTCGTGGAGAACAGTGATGATGGTAAACGACATGGCACCGTAGCCGAGCCAGGGGTGACCCAACTGCGCCACGTAAAACCCCATGATCAGAAGAAACAGCGGGCCCAGCGCGTAGGCCATGTGGTAGCTGCTGCTTCGGCCAAAACGACACGCTACCGCTCCGCGGCTGTTCATCGCTATCTGGTGCGCAATGATTTCCCGAAGATCCTCGAAGTCCTGCAGGTGGAAGCTGGCGCTCAGCAGCAGCTTGCTGTCGGCATCGCTCAGGTAAAGGTACTGCAGGAAGGTATTCTCCTGCTGACTGGCGATCGCGCCCCAGGGGATCAGCCCCTGTTCCCGCCCACGGTATTGATACCAGATACCTTCCTCGTCGATCGCCAGTGCCCGATAGGGTGCCCTCTGTCGCTGGTAATAGGCATAGACGGCCGCCGGTCCCAGCAAGCTGCAAAACGACAGCGAGAGGATGTACGCCGCTCTTGCGTCGAGCGGCTCCAGGTCAGGGTTGAGAAGCGGGATCAGTGACAGGGCGGCACTGAAGGCGAAGAGTGCCGTGAAGATCTCCTGCCAGCGCCGCAGAAAGCGCAGGTGGTGGTCGAAGATCACATATTCCGTCATGGGGTGCGCTCACCGGTCCAGATTTTGTTTCTTGAGTGCTTTTATCGTCTTGATGGCGAGCCGGGAATCCCATCCCCGGAAGGAACTGGGCGAGTTATCCACAGGCTGCGGCGTGATTTATAACATGTGAGTTCGGCGGTTTGCAGAGAAATATTCCCATGAAAAGCCCTGTTTGCGACGTGTCTCTATGCGATCGAATTAAGAGGCGGGTAATCGCCAATTAACCAAGCGGCAGTGGATTATTATTGCTCTGGAGGTAACCCGTAATACAAGGCCTGGCCAGTGGCCCGGTCTTTTTGTGTGAATAACCAGGGGTGAGCGCAATGGACTACAAACTCTACTACTGGGACCTGCCCTTTCGCGGCGTGTTTATCGAAATGCTGCTGCAGGATGTGGGCGCCAGCTACCAGCGGCTGGATGCCAGTGAAATCTACCCCGACAAGTGCCTGACCATCCAGAACCCGGGCATGGCGCCGCCTTACCTCTACGATTACGGCATCCGCAAAACCATCGCGCAGATGCCGGCCATCCTGATGCACCTGGCGCATAAATACGACTACCTGCCAAAGCGCGCCGAAACCCACACCCTGGCCCTGAAAACGATTCTGGACTGCAACGATGTGTTGATGGAAATCACCAACTACAACGGCATGCAGATGTGGGAAAAAGCGCGCTGGGACGCCTTTCGCTACGGCCGCCTGCCGGACTGGATGCAGATTTTCGAGAACACCGGCCTCGCCCACGGATTGCACGATGGCAAAGGTTTCCTGCTGGGCTCGACCATCTCGGTAGCGGACATTGCTACTACGGCGCTGTTCGGTACCATGATGTACGCTTTTCCCCAGCTGGAAAATGACGTGCAGGAGAATGCCCCGGCGATTGCGGGGTTGTGTCGGCGCATTGAATCCCGAGCGGTCATTGCGCCATTTTTAGAGCAGCAGCGGGCAAAGTACGGCCGCGGATACTGCGGTGGTCAGATAGAGCGCTCACTGCGCAAGGTAATGGATGAATGAATAAGAAACTGGCCCGCTTGCTACAGGTGTCGCAGCGGATATACCAACGCCGCGGGTTTGTATCCCTTGGGGCTTTTACCCTGTTGTTCCTCGCAAGCGTTAGTACACACGCCAGCGTTCTGGAGAATACCACTTGGCGCCTGTCAGAATTCCGCTCGATGAGTGATGAGGTCGGCTCCATGCGGCCGGACAACCCTCTCAGTGTACAGATCCGTTTCGGGGCAGATGGCACCGCAAGTATGCAGCTGGACTGCAATCGGGGTAGTGCCAGGTGGCAGCTCAAATCCTCCACGGATCCTTCCAATGGCCAGTTTGAATTGGGCCCGGTAGGGGCGACGCTTGCTCTCTGCCAGGGTAATAATCTGGGTGAGAAATTCGCACGTGATGCGCCCATGTTGCGTGGTTATATGATCCGTGATGGTCGGCTGTCTCTCAGCCTGATGGCGGATGCCGGCATTTATATATTTGATCCGATTCCACCGAAGGCCAGTGTGGAGCAGGGCGGACCCAGGGTATGGGAAGTGACTGGCGCACCCTCCGGGCTGAACCTGCGCTCGGCGGCTTCCGCCTCTGCCAGTATCGTGGGGCGCTTCGCCAATGGCGAGCGTCTGGATAACCTCGGTTGCGAAACGGCCGGCGGCCGGCTGTGGTGTAACGTTCAGCAGTTTGGCGGCGGCCCGGTGGGCTATGTCGCCGCAGATTACCTGACTCCCGCAATCGCTCCCGATGGCTCCATGCCGGCCGGTACAGACGATTCGGCACTGCGCGCGGGCAAGGGGGATTTCGATGCAACCGGCAATGTACCCTGTGGTGATCAGTGGTGTGAATTTGGCGTGGCGCGCGCTGGTGGCGGTTTTGCTACTGTGGTGATCACCCGCGCGGACGGTATGCGACGGGCGCTGTTTTTCCGGATGGGGATTGCGGCCGGCGCCGATACCGCGGAAGCGGACGGACAGCGCCCATTCAGTGCGCGACGCGAGGACGATAATTATCTGATCCGTGTCGGTCCCGAGCGCTACAAAATACCGGATGCAGTGATTTTCGGCGGCTAGTCGAATTAGCGCCCACCTTGTAATGACATAAAAAAAGGGGAGCCGGCGCTCCCCGCAATGTCTCACAGGAGGGATCCCGCAATCGGGACTTTGTGCCGGGTTAGAAAAAACCTAGCGGATTGGTGTCGTAGCTCACCAGCAGGTTTTTGGTCTGCTGGTAGTGTTCCAGGGCGCGTTTGTGGGTCTCACGGCCGATACCGGATTTCTTGTAGCCACCGAAGGCCGCATGGGCCGGGTACTGGTGGTAGCAGTTGGTCCACACGCGGCCGGCCTGGATATTGCGGCCCATGCGGAACGCCAGGTTCATATCGCGGGTCCAGACGCCGGCGCCGAGGCCATATTCGGTGTCGTTGGCGATTGCCAGGGCCTCCGCCTCGTCCTTGAACGTGGTGACACCTACCACCGGGCCGAAAATTTCTTCCTGGAAAATACGCATCTGGTTGTGGCCCTTGAGCAGGGTGGGCTGTACGTAATAGCCCTTGCGGAAGTCGCCCCCCAGCTGTTCGACGCCGCCGCCAAAAATCACTTCGGCGCCCTCGCGCTGACCGATTTCGATATAGGTCATGATGCGGTCGAACTGTTTCAGTGACGCCTGGGCGCCAACCTGGGTTTCCATATCCAGCGGGTTGCCGCGCTTGATCGCTTTGGTGCGCGCCACGACATGCTGCATAAAGTCGTCGTAGATGGACTCCTGAATCAGCGCGCGGGATGGACAGGTGCAGACTTCCCCCTGATTGAAAAAGGCGAGCACCAGCCCTTCCACCGCCTTGCTGATGTATTCCTCTTCCTGCTGCATCACATCGGCAAAATAGATGTTCGGGGATTTGCCGCCCAGCTCTACGGTGGAGGGAATCAGGTTGTCGGCCGCGCATTTCAGGATATGGCCACCCACGGCGGTAGAGCCGGTAAACGCGATCTTGGCGATGCGGTTACTGCTGGCCAGCGCCTGGCCGGCTTCCTCACCAATGCCATTGACGATGTTCAGCACGCCCGGGGGCAGCAGGTCGCCGATCAGTTCCGCCAGTACCAGGATGGAGGCGGGTGTCTGCTCGGCAGGCTTCAGTACCACACAGTTGCCGGCGGCCAGTGCGGGGCCGAGTTTCCACGCGGCCATCAGCAGCGGGAAGTTCCAGGGAATGATCTGGCCGACCACGCCCAGCGGCTCGTGCAGGTGATAGGAGACGGTGTGTTCGTCCAGTTCTGCCATGCTTCCCTCCTGGGCGCGCAGGCAACCGGCGAAATAGCGGAAGTGATCCACGCACAGGGGAATATCGGCGGCGATGGTTTCGCGTACGGCCTTGCCGTTATCCCAGGTCTCGGCAACGGCGAGCCGTTCCAGATTCTGTTCCATGCGGTCGGCGATCCGCAGCAACACATTGGCGCGCTCTGCCGCGGGTGTTTTGCCCCAGGCGGTCTTGGCGGAGTGCGCGGCATCCAGTGCCAGTTCGATGTCTGCGGCGCCTGAGCGCGGCACTTCACAGAAGGCCTCGCCGGTAACCGGGGACACGTTTTCCATATAGTCACCGTCGACCGGCGGTACCCACTCGCCACCAATAAAGTTTTCGTAGCGCGGTTTAAAGTGAATCAACGCGCCATCTTGTCCTGGCTGTGCATAGATCATCGCGGTTTTCCTCTTTCGAGTCGTTGTTATGTCGCTGAGCTCCCCGCGTGCGTTGTTATCTGTCAGTACGAGGAGTAGTCTTGAAGCGCGGGCGGTGGCCCGGCTTTTTTTGGTTTGAGCGATGAAAACATAGGGGCTGCGGGAGTCTCTGGCTTTCCTCTGAGTACAGATCACTTGATTCTGAATCCAGAACCGCAAGCGCAACGTCAGCAACAATAACTAAAAAGAAAACTATGACTGGATTAACCATTCGCGGTCGCAACAAACCGCGGGAGCTGGTGGAAAACCGCGTCTCCTTCGCCGGTCCCAGCTCTGAACTCAGCGTTTACGATACCTACCTTCCGGCAGAGCGGGTTGGCCTCTGTTCCGGTGAGCTCCTGTATTGCGGCATGATCAGCGGTCGCAAGATTATGCACGGGGCAAAAAACTACCGCGCAGAATTTGTTCCCCAGGAATCCTTTGTGATGTCGCCGGGCGAGCAGGTATTCATCGACTTCCCCGACGCCCGCCTGGAAACCCCTACTTCCTGTCTCACTATCGAAATTGCCCGCGAGCGCGTGGAAAATATCTGCGCGAAATTAAATGGCGCGGCGGCGGTTCAACCGGAGTTCGAAGACTGGCGCTACCGCCCGGATACGCTGATCCACACCCAGCACAGCCAGGCGACCCAGGCGCTGTTGCAGCGGCTGGTGACCACCTTTACGGAAAATTCCAGTGACCGGGATTTACTGGTGGATCTGGGTGTGAGCGAGCTTGTCGTGCGTATGCTGCGGGAACAGATGCGCACTTTCCTGCTGAAGGTGTGTGAAAACAATCCGGAAGTGAATGGGCTGGGTGCGGCGCTGCACCTGGTGCAGACGAAACTCGACCAGCCGCTGGATATCGACCAGCTAAGCCGTATTGCCTGCATGAGCCGCAGCCGTTTTTACAGCGAGTTTAAAAAACACCTGGGTTGTACCCCGGCGGAATTTCAGCAGCACCTGCGGATGCAGGCGGCAAAGGAACGCCTGGCACGAGGCGAGACGGTCACCCGTGTGTGTTTCGATTTGGGCTACCGCCACCTGAGCCATTTCAGCCGACGCTTTCACCAGCAATTCGGCATGAGCCCCAAGCAGTTTCAGGAAAAACAACACTGAGTTTTTGGGCTTGGGGTACCGGGCGAACAACAACGGCGAGATTAAGAAAGAAAAAAGGCAGCCCGACTTGGGCCGCCTTTTTTTCGAATTCCATCGATACTTGTTTTATCGATGGCTAATTTCTCGATGATCAGTAGGTCTACTTGGCGTGGCCGACCAGCGCATCGCAATAGGCATTGTTGGCAGCAGGTAGATA
This sequence comes from Microbulbifer sp. ALW1, assembly GCF_009903625.1. Taxonomy (NCBI): domain Bacteria; kingdom Pseudomonadati; phylum Pseudomonadota; class Gammaproteobacteria; order Cellvibrionales; family Microbulbiferaceae; genus Microbulbifer; species Microbulbifer sp. ALW1. Next base: position 1,237,959 of record NZ_CP047569.1, read on the forward strand.
GAAGGCACTTTCCACCGCCGGGTAAGCGAAACTCGCTACCTGCGCATCGGCCTCCGCACTGTAGCTCTGGCCAATAAGGTCAAAGTAGGGGCGGTAATCCAGGCCGGTGGCGCGGCTGCTGGCGATCAACAGCCAGTCGTTGTTGTCGATGGCATTGGCCTGCTCTCGAGTATAGCTGGAGAAACCCAACGCGTCCTTACCGGCCTCCCAATCGCTGTCATTGCCTTTGGCGGCATTGAATGCGCGCTCTAAAATATGCAGCCGCGGGACCAGGTTCCAACCATCATCCAGCGCGCCGTTTTCTTCGGCGTGCATCATCATTTCAATGATCAGTGCTACCCCGTAATTCCAACCGCTATAACCCCGGGCTGCCATATAGGCGGCCGGGTCGGCCTCACCCTGGCTGGCCGCAAGATCGCCGCTGATGGTATCGAACGGCAGGTTCTGGCAATTTGCCGCAATCCCGTCTTCGTCCTGTGCCCGGGACTTGGGGTAGTAGGAATAGAAGTTGGTGGTGGCGTGTCCCTCAAAGCCGTTGAACTTGAAGCGACCGCTTTCCACGTTGTGGCCAACTTCATGCAGGTCGCCGTGGCCGAGAACCGAGAAGTCCCAGGTCGCATCGTAAGGATTGCCGGAGCAGCCGGCGCCACAGGTGGATTGATCCATGTTGCCGTGCTGGACCTGATCCCATACTGCCAGCTCGAAACCGTTGTCCGCGGCAAAGTTGTGGATTTCCGGCACGACGTCGATGCCTTCCCCCTGCACCCCGGCGGCAATGCGCAAATAGTTGTGATGGTACTTGGTGATATAGGTTTCCATTTCGCTCGGGGTGTCCCAGCGGCTGTCCTGGGACAGCGAGCGGCTCAGCCTGGTGCCGAGAGAATGGACCTCGAAGTAGTCGGTGACGATTTCGGCCCAGTCGTATTGATCCGCCGCTAGTGCCGCCGCGAAGGCAGCATCGTCGCCACCGGTTTGCCAGAAGGGATGCTGGCCGACATTACTGAATGCGAAGGTCATGTCGGTGCCTTTGTCGGAGAAACCGATCTGCACCGGGCCGCCGTAGGGCGAAGTGACGGCGATGGTCTCGCCGGCTTTGATTGGCAGCTTGGTGGACTGCAGGAACTTCGGCCGCGTGTAGCCCCAGGTCGGGCCGTTAGCGCTCGGGTACATATGGCGGGTGGAGCCGGTGCGCTGGGTGTTGATAAATACCGAGGCATCAACGTCGCGGTTGCTGTCGGTGCGGGTGACGGTAAAGGTCTGCCCCGGCAGCGCGTAAACACCTGCGGCGCGGAACGAGCGACGGCTGGTGAGGTTTACCGTTTTATCCACCGGCGTAATGTGGCTGAAATCCGCGCGGCTGAAATTGCCGAGGTCCGGTTGTCCCGGATTGTGTTGCCGGCTGTTGTACACCATGGCGTCGGCAAAATACGCCCTCAGGAAGTCCACGGTGGGAGTGGTGTCTTTCCACATGGGGAAGGCCACGCTTTCGCGGTATTTGTCGGCCAGCAGGAGCAACAGTTTTTCCAGCCGGTATTTGCCGTCGATGCTGAATATATTCAGTGACTGCTGATCGAAACGTCGCGGTATACCCTGCAGGTTATTGCTCGCGCTGCTGAATTCACTGGCGTAGGCCGCGATATTGCTGCAGTTGTTGTCCTCATCGGCGCACTGGGAAATATCGAAGCTGAAGCTGTTGTTTTTGAAGTTTTTTACCAGGCCGGCAATCTGGGTGAGGCTGGAATGGCTCGCGCGCATCTCTTCCGCGGAAGTCCAGTTGGCGGCATCCTGGGAGAAGTAGTTACCTGCACTGCCCGGACTTTGTGTCTGCACCTCAAAGAAGCTCAGGATCGGATTGGTCAGCGCGGTAGAGTTCCAGCTGTTGGTATGCACATACAGCAGGGATTGCTGGTTGTTCACCGCCAGCTGCAGTGCGGCGGTTACCGAGTCGGTTGCCATCGCGGTGTCGGTTGCACCGGTGATGATCAGGTCGGCGCCGTTCAGGCAGCTGCTCAACTCCGCTTCCACCGCGCAGCGGTTAATGACGGCCTGACTATTTTGTCCCTGTAACCAGCTTTCTGTGGCACTCATGTTGCCGGAACTCATTTGCATCAGCGCCACGGTGACCGCGCCTTCGCCGGAAAGGCTGGTGTCTTGTGGGGCCAGCAGCCAGTCGAGCAGATTAATCATCGGCTGCGAAAATTCCCCGTGACCGCCGCCATTGAGATCCACGATAACGTTGTCGCCCATGGCGACGGTGCGGTATCCGGATTTATCGGTGGCGGTTACGAAGGTGTAACCCTGGTTGCCGTTTACGACTTCCAGCACATCACTCAGGCTGTCGAGAGAGAAGTAACGTGAATTTCGGCTGGGATCAAAAACAATGGGGCCCTCGCCAAAAATGGCCGCGTGAAAGTCGGCAACCATTTCCTGGCGCTCGGCCACGCGATCGAGAATACGCTGCTCCAGTTCACTGGTTGCGGCGGGCAGCAGTGCGGGATCGCCGGCCGTTACGGCTTCGTCAATGCGGTCTTTGAGGGTGACGGCGATGGTATCGCTGGCACTGGAGGTTGCACTGCTTACGGTGAGACGGAATTCGAATGCTTCCGTCTGCATTGAGGAAGGGTAGAGAACTTCCGTTTCTGCCGCGTCCGCCGCGGTAAAGGTGACCGCGGGACCGGAAACTTGCTGCCATTGGAAAGTGAGGGGGCCATCGCCACTGACGCTGCTCGTCAGATTCAGTAGCTGGTCGTTGTACAGGGTGATTGGATCCGGCAGCGTCACGGATACCGGGGTCGGGCTTGAGCCGTCACCGCTATCTTGCCCATCACCATTATCGGAGCCGTCGCTCCCATCATTACCGCCATCTCCGCTATCACCGCCGTCCCCCGGATTTTCAACCGGGTCGTTTACTGGCGTATCGCTGGAGGAACTGCCACCGCCGCCACAACCGACGAGTGCGAGAAGCGTGAAAATCAAAAATGATCTGGTAATGGGTTTTATGGTCATTGTTGCCCTTGAGTGAAGGTTACCTATCTGGACTCGTTGCAGGCGCGCCGGCCCGCCTACGATGTGCGCGGCATATTATGCGGATGTAGCCGGATCTCGCTTGATCTCGGGCGGAGTAAGTTAAGTTTTTGACTGAATTGGGATATTGGTCACCGATTGGCGACATGGAATCATGAGGTTGAATAAATAAACAGGCGGAATTGATGGCGGGCAGCCACCGGCACAGAGGCCGGTGGCGAAGGAGAGGGTAAAGCGGTTTAGCCGGCGGGAACCCAGCTACCGTCCGGGCGACGACAGGCAACGCTTTGAGTGCCGCCCTGGCCTACGATTTCGGTAACAAAGGAGCGGCAGTACTGGTCGCCACGCTGCTCAAAGGCACCCGGGGTGACCGCGTACTGCTCGTTGCCCTGGGCGTTCTGCCAGGTAACACGCTCACCTTCCGGGGCAAATTCCAGTACCTGTCCGACACACGCCTGGTTGCGCTGATCCATCTTTTTGCCGATGTTGCCACCAATCAGCACACCGGCGATGGCGCCGCCAATGGTGGCTGCGGTATTGCCGCGGCCGTCGCCAATCTGGTGACCGATCACGCCACCGATCAGGCCGCCCAGCACACTGCCGACCTTATCGCTGTTACAGCGGGAGGCGGTAGTAGGCTGCGGAGCCGGTCGCCACTCCGGGCGGTACTCGGGTTCCGGTGCCTGTTGGTTGAACCAGGGCGGCAGTACCACGACACGCACGGGCTCGCGTCCATGGTGGTGGTGATCAACATAGCGATCCCGGGTGCGGCAGGTGCGCTCTTCCACATAGTCGCCATTGCGCTTCCACTTGCGCTCAACCTTGCAGTTGCCGTCCCAGTATTCCTCTTTGCGCTCGTGCTTGTGATGTTTGTTCTTCTTCCAGCCGCGACCTTCGGGCGGATCGGCGTACAGGCTGCTGGAAAGGGTGCCGCAGAGCAGCGCGGCGAGGGCGGTGGTCAAGATTCTCATGCTGAATATCCGCTTCGTTCTTATCAATGGCTATTGGCGCGGATAGTAACAACGGTGATCTGAACAGACAGTGAATGAGTCAGCGTTTCTGGTACCTGATCGGCGGATCTCAGGATTTGGTCCAGGGGTTATCCCGGCAGAAGGTCGCAATATAGAGGTCTTCGACCTTGCTGCGGGCCCAGGGGGTTTTGCGCAGAAACTTGAGGCTGGATTTCACCGAGGGGTCTTTCTTGAAGCAGTTGATATCGACCCGCTCCGCCAGACCATCCCAGCCGTAGTGGGCCTCCAGTTCCTCGACGATATCGGCGAGCTTGATGCCGTGGAGCGGATTGTTGGGTTGTGAATCCTGCATAAGTGACTGCCTGGACAAATTGGCGTTCTGGAAGAGTTCAGCCCGGAATTATGCCCTGTTACCACTGGCGGTATCCACTACCGAGTCCCGCAGGCGGTAGTGAAGTCGCCAGCTGGAGGAATACGGGATTGTTGAGTGTGATCGGCTCGCTAAAGGCGATAAGTGCCATGCCCGCAATTTTGGGATTCTGAGTTGAAGCACCTGCCAACTGACCGGCGCAAATAAAACATCTGTCTAATCTTCAGTTGCCCAGGGATCCCGGAGTTCACCTGGGCAATCAACCAATCAAATCCCCGATTTGGCAGCAAGCAGTTCGGCTCGAGAGTGGGGCTTATTGTGCAAATGGAGAAAGCATGAAAACTGCGAATCTAGGAAAGAAATATGCGCTGAAGGCGCTTGTGTCCGCTGCCAGTATCGCGCTCGGCACCATAGCCCTGGGCAGTGCGGCTCAGGCCGAGGTGTTCGAAATGAAAAAGGGCGAGTTTTCTGGCTCTTTCATCACCTCGTATCTGACCTATAAGCCCGGTGATAGAACGATTACCACCATTGCCAACGGGTTTGCCGCGGGCAAAAAAATGGGGGCGTTTCAGAGTCATACCGTGGCGGATTTTCGCAATGAGAGCTCGGATTGCACTCCGGATGATGGGTTGGATCCAATGCGGGTCGAACGCTTTTTCATTGTCGTGAAATCGGATGTGGTTTTGACCTTCAAAAAGGGGCAGCTTTTTCTGAAGTCGGAATTTCCAATGGAAACTCCGGTTGATACCCCTATCGCTGACATACGTGAATATGCAAGTGGCTGTGCGTTTTTCAATCTTGTACTGGTTGAAGAAAGACCAGAGCTTGCGGATATCGCTGGAGGTTTCGATCTGAAGGTGAAATACAGGGTTGTGGGCGGTACCGGTGCTTTTGCCGGAGCCAAGGGCGAATTGATCAGCACCTCAACAGGCACGACGCTGGAATTCAATGATAACGGTGGCGGTGAAAACTGGTTTGGTGGCGCTAGCGGTACACTTGAGGGCAGCTTCTGTACCGACTGCACTTACCCCTAGACCGCATTACCCTTAGTTGCGATCAGGGCCCAAACAGTCCCGCAAATTACTCTGCACTGATACTGGATAGGAAAAAACTGTCCAGGATCAGCGGCTCCCCGGTGCATCACTTTTCACCAGTGCCCTGTTCTACCGCCTGCATCAACAGGCTCAACGCATCATTAAAGCATCCGTCACCATGCTGGTGGCGGATGCCAGGCGGATGTATGTGCGCTTCACTGCCGCTGGCACTGAACGTTGGCAGGGTTACACCAAACATGGCGGGTGTAGGCGCAGTAGCGTTTTCTTTCCCACGCTGGTAAATCGAAACGCCTTCCTTGTAGGTCTCCAGTACCTTGAGGTCCGCAAGTTGCTCTTGCGGCACAGTCAGCGGGTTGTCCGAGAGCACCACCAGATCCGCCATTTTCCCCACTTCAATCGAGCCCTTCCTGTTCTCTTCAAAGTGCTGCCAGGCAGACCAGAGTGTCATCGCCTTGAGGGCCGTGGCGACGGGCACGCGGTGCTTTGCACCGAGTACGCGCCCGCTGCGGGTGCGGCGGGTGACGGTGGCAGACAGCACGCGCATGGAATCCGGCAGTGCCACCGGTGCATCGTGGTGGGTGCCAAACATCATGTTCTGTTCCAGTATCCAGCCGGTCGGCGAAATATTCTCGGCGCGCTCCGGGCCCAGCACGGAGTCGCGGTGGTAGTCGCCCCAGTAAAAAGTGTGCATGGGAAATAGCGAGGGGAAGATGCCCAGCGCCTTGATCTCGTCCACCTGATCCCGGCGCAGTGTTTGCCCGTGAACCAGCACCGGGCGGTTGTCGACTTTCGGGTATTTGGCTTCGGCGGCCCTGACCGCCTTGATCATCAGGTCGATGGCTGCGTCGCCATTGCAATGAACCAGAATCTGCCAGTTATTCGCGTAGGCTTTTTGCACTGCATCCATTGCCTGTTGCTCGGTAATGGCAGCGTATCCGCGGTAACCCTTGTTCTGACCCGGAGGGGGTATGAAGTAGGGCTTGGTCAGCCAGGCGGTTTTCCCCTGGGGAGAGCCATCAATGGTGAGCTTGGCTCCGCCGACGCGAAAGTGGTTTTTATACGCCCGGGTTGGGCGCATATCCGAGACTTCCAGAATATCCGGGTAGACCACCAGATCGATTTTCAGTGCACCGCTATCGGCCACCCGCTGTAGTGCATCGAGGGACGCTTGTGTGGCCCGGCCCTCCTGTCCGGTGGTGTAGCCATAGGAGGCCAACAATTTTGTACCCTCGATCCCAAAAAGATCATTTGCGTCTTTGTTCAGCGATTTGCCAAATGCCCCGAGGATTTGGAAAAACCCGTATTCCTCGGCAACGCCATTGGGGGTTTTGCCATCGCTCTCCCGCTGGAATACCCCGCCCTTTGGATTTTGGGTTTCTGCAGAGATACCGGCAATTTCCAGGGCCTTGGAATTAGCGACCCCAAGATGCCCGGACTGGTGAATAATCAGTATGGGAATATCGCGAGAAACTTTATCGAGGTCCCGACGGGTAGGGTGGCGCTGTTCGGTGAGCTGGGAATTGTCGTAGCCGAAGCCCACGATCCAGCCGATCTGGTCGATGGCTTTTTTATTGTTTTTCGCCCAGTCATTCAGCAGTGTGATCAGGGATTCAATATCTTTACCGGTGCCATCTGGCGGTGGCAACAGGTTTGCGGTCATGGACTGGAAACCGATCATCCAGGCGTGGCCGTGGGAATCCACAAAACCGGGAATCAGAGCTTTTCCAGCAAGGTCGATTTTTTTTGTATTTTCGCCCGCAGTCTTGAGCACATCCGCGAGTTTGCCCACCGTCAGGATATTGCCGTCTTTGACAGCTACGGCTTCTGCCGATGGTTGCGCGTCATTAATCGTGATAATGGTGCCGTTATGGAAGATGGTGTCTGCAGTTTCTGAGCCGAGTGCAATTTGAGTCATAAGCGAAAAAAACAGAGCGGTTACTAAACGCGATAAATACATCATGGCTTTCCAATTAACGTTTGTTTTTTCCGAGTGCATCGGGAAGTGTTACCGGGCCTATTAGTGGTGTTTTTACCGGTGCCGCGAGGCCAAAAAATACCACGGCACCATTGCCGCCAAAGCGGGTGGAGAGTGCTTCATCCGGGTCTTTCTTGAATCCTTCATCGGGCCTGTCCCAGTTATTGGCAACCCAGACATTGCCGGCGGGGTCGATCGCCACATCGGTGACTATCTGCAAGCCGCCGATATAACCGGAAGGGGGAGAAATTGCCTGCCCGGTTTTGAATCCGGGAGGGCAGGCGTCGGTGCGTACCCCGCACAGCTGGGTAATCGAGCGGCCGGTGGAGTTGGCTATCCACACATTGTCGTTACCGTCGATCGCTACACCCCAGGCGCCGATGGTGCTGTTGTTGCCATCAAAAGTACCCAGCAATGTCCCTTCAGTGCTGAGCAGCGATACGTTACCGCCGGGGAAACGGGTGATGATTTCGTAGAGATCGATCCACTCCTGGGCCGCCTGCTGCTCCTCCGACACACCGCGTTTGTGGCTCTCCGCCTTTGCCTTGAGTTTGGCCTCGATAAACGCCAGCTTTTCCCGGGTAGTGGGTGTGCCCACGGTATTCGCCACCCAGGCATTGCCACGGCTGTCGATGGCGACGGCGCGGGGTGCGAAGCCCACTTTGAAATACTCGGCCCTGTCCGGATCACTGGCGGGGAAACGGGTCACCGTGTCGCCACCACTGTTGGTTACCCAGATGCGATCCTTGTGATCGATGGCGAGGTGAAAGGGTGCTTTGAACTGGAGTTTCCCTTCTTCTGGCTTGCCAGTAAGGGCGCTGCCGAGAATGCGCCCTTTGGCGGCGTCTCCGCCGGGCAGGTGCACGATCTGATGGCGGCCGTTATCCAGCGCCCATACATCGCCGTTGGGAGTAACGATGATGCCCTGCATGGAGCCGAGCTTTCCGCCGAAGTCGTAGCCGCTCTCCGGTGACAGCGGTGCGCCAGTCTTGCGGTCGAATACCGATATATTTTTGCCCGCAAGGCTGGTGGCCCAGACCTTGTCGTCAGCGGAGATGGCAATGCCAAATCCTGGGCCATCGATACCGCCGCCGCGAAAGCCGGTGGTCATGGGGGAAAGCGGTTTGCCATCCGGCGCGAGCTTGGAAAGTCCGCCGCCAAAGCCGGCAAAAATCGTGGATTGTGCGCCGACGAGGAAATTGTCGTCGGCCCACATATTGCCGTCATCGTCGATGGCGATGCCGCCCAGGGAGTTGAGGCCTCCGCCGGAATAAACCAGTGACAGCGTCCAGGCACTGGGTGCGAAATTCAGATAGGGAATAAACGGCGTTTTGCGCCAGCGTTTGCCGGCGGGCACCGGATAGAATGCATCGAGCAGTGCGAACAGCGATTGCGCGTTATGCCACGGATTACGCGCAATGTTCTGGGCGGCCGAGAGGGTATTGTCCGGCGCTTTACCACCGGGCGGCGTGGCAGCGGCAAACAGTTTGTTGCAGTTGCCCGGTGCCTGGGCGCAACCTGAAAGCAGGATGCTGAGGGTGTTGAACCTGGCCAGCGTCGGTGTCTGTGCGCTGTTCAGCGGATTCTGGATTACCGGGCCGAGTTCGCCGGTCTCGAGGTCGACCAGGTTCGGCACATTGCCCGCGGCAATCTTCAGGCCCTGCAGATGACCGGTGAGAATCTGGTCTTTCAGGAATACTGCGGCGGTCCATACAGACGCGACGGTGGTGCGCTCATTGAGCGTCACGGATTTCGGCGGTGACGTGCCGAGAATGGCGAGGAACTGGAGCGCGGTATTTGCCTGCGGACTTTCTGCCGTTTGCGCGATACCGCCGCTGGAGGTCAGGTAGAGGACACCGGCAGCACCGCCGGCTGCGTCAGGGCTCAGGGTGAAGCGGCCTTCGTTGTCAGTCTTGGTCTGGGCGAGTTTGCTGGGGTGCCCCGACCCGGCCCGCCACAGTGTGACTTCTGCCCCTGATATCGGCTTGGTGGCGGCCTGAACCCGCCCCTGGATGGTTTCTGCCAGCACCGACGTTGCAGAGAGCCCCAGCAGGGTGATGGCCAGCATTGGCAAGCAGCGCTTGAGAAGTGCGACAAGAATACCCGGCATTTGATGACTAACTCCCTAATCTCCCATGCCAAGTTATAGCCGGGTTAGGGAGGGCGCGCAGGGAGCCTCTGGGCTATGGCGGAGATTTTTGTCGGAGATTGCCGCTCAGTTTTTGCCGTCGATAGTTTTGCGGATTTTGCCGAACACGTTGCGGATTAATTTTTTCGCGGCGGGCATCTGCTCTTCAATCTCGGCGCGCAACGCCAGCAGCTCGGCATTTTCCGGCTGGATGCTGAGACCGGTATTGGCATCTCGGTGCGCGCGGTCCAGATCGCCTTCGAGCAGATGGGCGCGGGCGCGGCGGGAGTACTCCGCCGCCAGCTGATCGATACCTGCCAGCGCCTGCGGGTTGTCTTGTTCCAGGGCGAGCGCCTCGCGATAGAAGTGCAGGGCATTGGTATCTGCGGGTTTGACCAGGTCGCCCCGCTCGATGGCTTCGGCGCCACGGCTGACATAGTCCTGCACCAGCGATTCGGTAACGCGCTCCAGGCCTTCGTGCGCCTCGTCGTTGTCCTGTTCCAGTAGCAGTACCTGGCGGTAGTAGTAGCGGGCGTTGTCCTGTTCGGGGGCGATGAAGCGGCCCTCTTCGAGTCCGAGCTCCGCCTGCTCCAGCAGTCGATTGATTTCGCGTTCGGTTTCGCTCTCGTAAGTCGCGAAAAAGACCAGTAGCAACGCTGCGATCGCACCGACTGCCGGCAGCAAGAATCGCGGCAGCCGACCGGTGATGCCGGCCTGGCCGGCGGGCATAACAGAAGGACGCGCTGTGGTTGCGGTGGGATCGAGCAAGGGCTCGATGGCGGCGGCCAGTTCCTCGCAGGTTTGAAAACGGTCCTGGGGGCGCTTGGCCAGCATGCGATCCAGCAGTGGCTGCAGATACACGTATTCCTGGGGCAGCGGCGGCAGTGCCTGCTGAATATGGTTGATGGCAGTGCTGGTATGGCTGCTGCCCTTGAACGGGTTGTGCCCCAGCAGCAGCTCCAGCAGGATCACGCCCAGGCCATAGATATCTGTGGTGATATCCAGCGGTTGTCCCTGGGCCTGCTCGGGGCTGCTGTAAGAGGGGCTGCCCAGGCTGTGTCCTACCAGGGTCAGGTCCGAGTCGTTCTCCACATCCTTGGCAATGCCGAAATCGGTGAGCACCGCAGTGCCGTCCTTGCGAAACAGGATATTCGCCGGCTTCACATCCCGGTGGATGATACCCTTGGCGTGTACCACACCGAGGCCCGTGGCGATTTGCCGGATCAGCCGCAGGATTGCTCCGGGTTCGCAGAAACGCTCCCGGTTCTCGCTCAGGTCACCGCCCTCGAGAAACTCCATGGCGATGTAGTGATCGCCATTGGCTAGTGTCGAAATATCGTGGATGGTGATGATGTGGGGATTGCTGAGGCTGGCAATAAAGTGCGCTTCGTTGATAAAGCGCTCATTGAGCTGCGCTTGGTTCCCGTTGCGCAGTACCTTGATGGCAACCTTGCGGTTCAGCGATTCCTGGGTGGCCAGGTAGACCGAGGCCATACCACCCTGGCCAATTGGGCCGTGCACTTGGTAGCCGGGGATGTGAAGTTCGGGGTGCGTCATAACAGCCAGATTTGCCAGCGCTGATGGATCAATGGAGGGGCGCAAGGATACCGCCGCGATTAGGCGAAATAAACCGAGCACGCCACAGAGTGCTGAGCGCATCACGTCAGGGGGCTTTGGCGTCTGTTGCCAGCGGTGAAAATACCGTCGTTAGAAATTGTCCGGGTTGCGGATGATCTGCCTGGCCCGTGCCGAAAGAGCGTCCAGCTCATCACTGTCCATTTTGTCCAGCAGACTGAGCATCATCGCCATCCGCGGGTTGCCCTCGAAATGTGTGCGCTTTTCAGCCAGGAAGTGCCAATAGAGGCTGTTAAAAGGGCAGGCGTCCTCTCCGGTTTTTTCCTTCACCTTGTAGCGGCATTCCGCGCAGTAATTGCTCATCTTATTGATATAGCTGCCGCTGGAGATATACGGCTTGGTGGCGACCAGGCCGCCATCGGCGAACTGGCTCATGCCCCGTGTGTTGGTGATTTCCACCCACTGGATTGCATCGATATAGATCCCAAGGTACCAATCGTCCACCTGGTCCGGGTGCACCTGGGTCAGCAGTGCGAAATTGCCGGTGATCATCAAGCGCTGGATGTGATGGGCGTAGGCGTGATCGAGGCTGTTTTTGATGGCGTGGTGCAGGCAGTTCATCTGCGTGTCTGCGTTCCAGTAAAACGCCGGCAGATCATTGTGATTCTGCAGCCGGTTACAGCGCCCGTAGCCGGGCATCTCCCGCCAGTAGACGCCGCGCATGTATTCCCGCCAACCGAGGATCTGCCGCACAAACCCCTCGACTTCATTGAGGGAAATGGTGTTCTTGTTTTGCTGCCAGTATTCGATGACCGCATCGATCACTTCCCGGGGGTGCAGCAACTTGCTGTTCATGGCAAAACTGAGGCGGCTGTGAAACAGGTATACCTGTTCGGGGTCCATCGCATCCTGGTAGTCGCCGAAGTGGATCAGAAGATGCTCGCAGAAATAGCGCAGCACCTTCAGGCCGCCTTCGCGGGTGGTGGGCCAGTTGAAATGTTCCGGATCGATATTGCCGAAGGTTTTTACACCCGCCTGTTCAATGCGCTGGAGCGTTTCGCGCACATCTTTAAGGAAGCCTTTTTCATGGGGTATTGCCGGCTTGCCCTTCCATTTCTTGCGGTTACTTTCATCGAAGTTCCATTTGCCACCGGCAGGCTTGCCATCCTCCATCAACAGATTGTGCTTGCGGCGCATGTGCCGGTAAAAGCTTTCCATCAGCAGGGATTTTTTATCCGCAAAAAACGCTTCCAGCTCGCTTCTGGAAGTAAGGAAGTGTTCGCTGTCGAAAGCTTCGCTGGGAATACTGAGGTCGTCACTCAGCTGTTGGAGTTGCTGGTCCAGGCGGTATTCATCGGCCAGCTGGTATTCGAACTTCTCAATCCCGTGTGTCTGGATCAGGTTGGCGATATTGGTGCCGAGCTTCTGGGTGTTGTCCGGGTGATCCAGGGGATAGTAAATCACGCGTTTACCGCGGTCTTGCAGCCACTGGGCGAACGCGGACATCGCCTCGAAAAATGCCACCACCTTCTGGATGTGATGCTTTACGTAGTCGGTTTCTTGGCGCATTTCGGCGATGAAGTAGAGGGTGTCTTCATCGTCATTGTGGTACCAGGAGTGCTTGTGATTGAGCTGGTCGCCCAGGATCAGGCGCAGAGTTTTCAATGGGCTTTCTCTTTTCGGGTTACCGCCAGCGGTTGCGAAAACTCCTATCCGGGTCGTAGCGCTCGGCCTGCCCCTGGATGTCGAAGCGGCGATCGCGCGGGTCGTTGCCTACACCGCTGTTGTACATCCAGTTGCCGTAGTTGCTGTGGACGTCGTAGTCCAGCAGCAGGCTTTCAAAGTAGGCGGCGCCGATACGCCAATCCTGCTGCCGTTCGCGCGCGAAATAGCTGGCAACATTCTGGCGGCCGCGATTACTCATCCAGCCGGTAGCCGCGATTTCACGCATGTTGGCGTTGACGAAGTCGTACTCGGTTTCACCATTTATCCAGCGCTGGATTTCTTCCGGGTCGCGCTGCCAGGAGTAGTCCTGTTCAAGGATGCCACCGAGATGGAAGATTTGGTCTCCGTGCTTGAGGCTGACGAACTTGAAGAAATCCCGCCACAGCAACTCGAATACCAGCCAGTAGGTGTCCTCGTTGGCTTTTACGTCCTGTTCGAATTCCCGGATCATCCAGTACACCTGCCGCGGCGAAAGACTGCCGTTGGCAAGCCATGGGGAGAGCTTGCTGCTGTAGTCGGTGCCGACAAGGCCGTCGCGGGTGTGTTTGTAGCGTAAGAGGTTTTCGGACTTCCAGAAATAATCCTGAATCCGCTGCTGGGCGGCTGCACCACCGCCATGAAATGGGAAGGCGCTACGCGGATCCGGGGTGAAGGTTTCCAGACCAAGCTGAGCGAGGCTCGGCAGGGTGGTGTGAAAACTTTCATCAGCCCCGATCTGCCAGTTTTCGGCGGGCATGGGCGACGGGCGCGGAACCGGCGGGCGCACCGACCACGCTTGCTCGCACGCCTTGCGGAAGGCGGTAAATACACGAGGCAGATCCTGCGGGGCAAACGGCAGGTCTTGCGGGTGCAACAGCAACTGGCCATAGAATTCGTGCAGATTCACTGCGGCCATTCCCGCGGCAGTCTGCACGGCCTCCTGTACCAGCCGCTCATCGCGGGTCCACTCCCGTTGCAGGTAGAGGTCGCTTATCCCGAGTGTCGCCACTAATGCGGGGATCGCCGACTCCGGGTGTTTCTGGCTGATCAGTAGTGGAACATTGATGACCGCGAGCTGCCGCTGCAGATCGGCGAGAGATTCCAGCAGAAATTGTGCGCGGAATTTTTCCGTGCGCCGAAACCCGTACTGGTCTTTTTCAAACTGGCGCGGGTCCAGGCAGTAGAGTGCGACCACGCTACCGCCGTGCTGCTGCGCATTACCGCAGGCTTCGGCAAGGCCGTGGTGGTCGCTGCTGCGGAGGTCGTTGCGGAACCAGACCAGGTTGTTCTTGTTCATTCGCGCTTGAGGAGTTCCCGCGAAATGATCAGTTTCATGATTTCATTGGTACCGGCGTAGATCCGCTGTACCCGCGCGTCGGCCCAGGCGCGGGCGATGGGGTACTCCCACATGTAGCCGAAACCGCCGTGCAACTGCATGCACTCATCCAGCAGTTTGCACTGGAAATCCGTCGCCAGTAGTTTGGCTTTGGCAGCGGTGGAGACGTCGAGCTTTTCCTCGTAGTGCAATTCCAGGCAGCGGTCGATAAAGACCCGCAGTGCGGTGAGCTCGCTATCCAGTTCGGCGAGTTTGAACTGGGTATTCTGGAAGGCGGAAATGGGCTTGCCGAAGGCCTTGCGGTCTTTGACGTACTCGATGGTCCAGCCGATGGCGGCCTCACAGTTGGCGATGGCATTGACCGCCACACTCAATCGCTCCTGGGGCAACTCCTGCATCAGGTAAATAAAACCCTGGCCCTCTCCGCCGAGCAGATTTTCCACCGGCACTTTCACATCGTCGAAGAACAGCTCGGAAGTGTCCTGGGCTTTCATGCCCACTTTTTCCAGATTGGTGCCTTTCTTGAACCCGGGGCTGTCGGATTCAACCAACAGCAGACTGACACCGGCGGCGCCCGCGGCGGGATCGGTTTTGGCAACCACCACCACCAGGTCTGCATGCTGGCCGTTAGTGATAAAGGTTTTGGAACCGTTCAACACATAGTGATCGCCGTCTTTCACCGCAGTGGTGCGCACCCCCTGCAGATCGGAACCGGCGCCGGGTTCGGTCATGGCAATGGCGGTGACTATGTCGCCGCTGATACAGCCGGGCAGGTATCTCTGCTTCTGCTCTTCGGTACCGTAATTGACGATGTAAGGCACGGCGATATCCGAGTGCAGTCCCCACCCGATACCGGTCAGTCCCTGGCGGGAAATTTCTTCATCGACGATGGCGTTGTAACCGAAGTCCAGTTCCAGCCCGCCATAGGCTTCCGGCACTTGCGGGCACAGAAAACCCATGGCGCCGGCCTTGCGCCAGAGTTCGCGGTCAACCTGGCCGTCTTTTTCCCACTGGTGGTGATAGGGGGCGGCTTCGGTTTCGAGGAATTTTCGCACGCTGTCACGAAACTGTTCGTGTTCGGTACTGAAGACGGTTCTCGGGATCATGTTGGGGCCATTTTATTGCTGTTGTCGTTGTCCATCGCCGCGTTGGTGAATACGGAATGGCTGGTCTGAATAAATTAGCTCATGTGGCGCCGGGCACAATGGCTTTTGACGCCAAGTCTGTGGACGGTTCGCATTAAGAATCCTGATGTGGCGGGTTTTTCTTATTCTGAAACGGCCTAACTTGAGGATTTTGGTGCCGTACACTGTTGAGAGTGATTTCGCCGAAGGCAATCGCGGCGGCAACAGTGCAAGTAAACGTGAGGTACGCAAATGGCTGACAATCTTCTGGAAATGGCGGTACGCCATTTGGGTTCATCGGGTCTGGGCGCACTGGGTAGTGCTCTGGGTTTGCCGGAAGGCAAAAGTGAATCTGCATTCACCACCGGGGCCGCATCGGTACTTGCGGGTATGCTGAACAAGGCCGGCAGCGAGAGCGGTCTCGGCGCTCTGCTGAATATGGCGACCAAGAGCACCAGCATGGACCTGTCGTCGCCGGCGGATATTTTTTCCACACCGGACAAGATGACCAGTCTGCAGGATGTGGGCGGCAGCATGCTGGAATCCCTGTTTGGCGGTAAGCGCGACGGTGTGATCAACGCGGTTGCCGGCGCGCTGGGGCTGAACAGCACCAAGGGCGGCAGCCTGCTGCGCATTGCCGCGCCGGTGATCATGTCGCTGATCGGCAAGCTGGTAAAAAGCAAAGGCCTGAATATGGAGGGCCTGGCAGCGCTGTTGCTGGGGCAGAAGGCGCATGTCAAAGACAAGCTGCCACCGGGGCTGCTGCAGGAGCTGGGGGTGAAAAACCTCGATGAACTGGCGGAGCGCACGGTGGTGGAAACCACGCCGCGTCAGACTGCGCACACCCGGACACCGCCGCCGGTCAAAAAAAGTGGCTGGGGCAAGTGGCTGTGGCCACTGTTGATTGCCCTGGGTGTACTCTGGGCGCTGAACATGTGCGCCAAGAAAGAAAAACTGGATGACGGCACCGGTGGTGTGGTCATGGAACAGGATGAGGTAGTGGTCACCGAGGAGCCGGCAACAACCGATGAACCGGCGGTGGTCGAAGACGATGTGGTGGTGGCCGAGGAGCCGGTCACCAGTGGCGATTTCGGCAAAGACTTCCGCGATTACCTGGCCAATGCCCAGCGCGACCCGAACCGCGAGTTCCCGCTGAATATCGAGTTCCCCACCGACGGCAGCATGCCCAACGCGGCATCACTACCGGACGTACAGGCGCTGATTACCGTGATGCAGGAAAACCCGGGGCTCTCGATCATGATTGAAGGCCACACGGATAGCGACGGCGATGCCGGGGCCAATCAGAAGTTGTCTGAATCCCGTGCGCAGGCGGTGATGAAGATGCTGACCGATGCCGGTATCGATGCCACCCGTATCAAGGCGGTGGGCGTGGGCTCCGCCGACCCGGTGGCGAGCAACGACACCGAAGAGGGCAAGCAGAAGAACCGTCGTATCGTGGTGAAGGTGACCTCCTTCGAGTAGAAATGATCGACAGTGAATGCCTGAAAAAGAAAACCCGCGGTTCGCCGCGGGTTTTCTTTTTGCTGGAGCAATAAATTTAATTGCGGTACTTGTCCCGATAAGCGCCGGGTGCGAGACCGGTCCATTTCTTGAAGGCGCGGTTGAAGGCGCTGGGCTCGGAAAAACCCAGGCGCTCGGCAATTTCGGCCACTGCGGTTTCCTGTTGTTTGAGCTGGTACATGGCCATATCCCGGCGCACGGAATCCTTGATGTCCTGCCAGCTGTTGCCTTCGTCTTTCAGGCGTCGACGCAGTGTCTGTGGCGAGGTGAACAGGCGCTCGGCCACATCGTCCAGGGACAGGTTCTCGATGCTGTTGTGGCTTTGCAGCATGCGGCGGATGCGGCCGGTGAAACTGTTATCGGACTTATATTGGGTCAGCAGGCACTCAGGGGCGCGGGCGAGGAATTCACTCAGCTGCTGGGCGTCGCGCACCAGCGGCATGTTCAGGTAGCGGGTGCTGAATACCAGGCAGCTTTCCTGCTGGTGAAAGTAGTGCCGGCAGGGGAACATATCGCTGTAGTCTTCGTCGTAATCCGGTGGCGGAAAGGCCAGGTGTACCCGTTCCAGCAAAATGGTGCGGTCGATCAGCCAGCTGAAAAAACGCAGCCAGATGACCGCCAGGGATTCGACAAAATTCTGGTTCGGTAACTGTTTCTGGTTGCCGTGATGGAAAATCAGGCGGGCCTCTTCCCCATCTTCCACCAGTTTGATGTGCAGGTCGTCACTGACCATGCTGACAAAGCGCCCGGAGCGCAGCAGGGCCCGCCGCAAATTGGGGCAGGTGATGGTGGCATGGGCCATCATCGCAAAGGTACCGCGCAGCCAGGGGCGCGCCAGGTAACCGCCAGACTCATCCCCCAGCTGATCCCACAACAGGCGCAACAGAAGGGCCAGTTGCTCGCGGCCAATACGGGCGTCGTTGCGGATGGTGGTGGCGGGCTCGATACCGGCGCTCAGCAGCAGCTGGTCGGTGTCGACGCCCGCGGCCTTGGCCCCGGCGAGGTGGGCAAATACCGCGGCCGCCAGAATGCCGGGGTCCTTGTGGCCCGCGTCAGACTGCTCATGGTCGAGGGCTTGGTTTTCTGTCTCCACGGTCACGATTCCCGGCTCCGGTGTCGTTGAGGGGGAGTGCATTGTTATTACGCACCTGAATGGGGGGATTATGCAAAAAGGTGCATAAAAAGTCCCGCTTCCGGGAAATTGGGAAATCAATGTGCTACAAATGGTTTTTCTGTCGTCTGCCAACCGCCAATCTAAAAACTACAGGAAGTGATCATGGACAAAGCCATTACCTGTGCACTCAACCCCACCATCTGCCGCCGTCTGCTGATTACCTATCTGATCGAGCAGTTACCGCGCCCCAACAATCCTGCGCTGGAGGAGGTGACAGGTTGGCCGCGGCGCACGGTGCAGGACGTGATCGCCAAGGGGTTGCCGGGGCACGGCACTCAGGTGGAGTTTGTGCAGCAGGGGGTGCGCAATAACGACGGTTATTACGAACTGAAAGACTGGGGTTCGATCGATGGCAGCTGGGTGCGGGCGCACCTGGAAGAGATTGCTGCCGTACTGGAGCTGGCGCCGGAGCGGATTCCGGCGCCCTAGGCTCTTTGGCGTAGCCGTTACTGCGGGGCGGCGGCCTTCTGCAGTATGTCGTTCACCTTCTGCAGTAGCGCTGGATCATTGCGCAGCTGGGTGGCAATGCCCTGGTATTCTTCTTTGCTCAGGCCCGCGCCCTGCACCGCGGCGACCATTTTGGACTGGGCTTCCACGTTGATGGCTTCGGCAGCTGCGGCATCCGCGGCCGCTTTGATCTTGGGCGCGTATTCCTGGCTCAGGGTGACAATGGAGCGGTAGGCATCGGCAAATTTCTGTAGCTGCGCGTCGCTCACAGCGGTTTCTGCAAAGGCACTGGAAACGGCGAGAGCCAGTGCGAGTGCGGCGGAGTAAATGGCGGTCGGCTTCATGAGCACCTCTCGTTATTGAGATCACGCATCTGTGCGGAGTGCACGCCCAGCGTCGGATGAGGGCTACAGAGCCTTGGCGGTGTTGAGGCGCTGTCTGCTTAGGGTAGTTGGTATTCAGGCCCGTTTGGGCCATTTGCCGCCAGTCTGCACCGGCGGCGGTCGTTTTGTGTGGCAGTGCCAACTCACCGTTTGTGCGGCGTCAAAAAAGTCCGAGGAATTTTTTGCGTTTTTTCAGTGAGGCCTCGCAACTATTGAGTTGTCGCTGGTAGCTCTGGGCCCTGGTTGAAACCTTCTGAGCGACATTTTTTAGCCATTTTTTGTTGCGGTAGGTGCGGCGATTAAAGCCTCCCTGACCCTCGTGGTAGGCGAGGTACAGGCTGTAGGTATCGTTCGGCTTGATCCGGCACTGGCGCTGGCTGGTGTTGTGGTACCAACCGACAAAGTCGATGGCATCGGCGAAATCGTCGCGGTCACCGCCGTAGTTGCCGGTGGAGCGCTGGTAGCCTTTCCAGGTGGGGCCCAGTGCCTGGGCGTAACCGTAGGCATCCGAAGGGCGCGGTCCGGGAATTATCCACAGGATCTTGGTGCGCGGCGGTTTGGCGTCGTGCACAAAGCGGGACTCCTGGTGCAGTGTGGCCATCATAGTGGCGATGGGGGTATTCCACTTGCGTGAGGACTTGGCGGCGTCGTGATACCAGTCGTCTTTCTCGCGAAAGATCTCGCAGATATTGTCGGTATTACTGGGTGGGGTAGTGGCGCAGCCCGCCATCAACAGCATGGGCAGGGCGAGCAACGCCAGTTTCAGTTTCTTATTCTTATGAATCATCAGCTTCCAAATGATTGTTGCTTAGATTGTTACTTAGATTGTTGCTCAGACTTTTGATTTGATCGTCTTCACGCCATCGGCGGTGCCGAGCAGCAATATGTCTGCGGGGCGGGCCGCAAAGAGGCCATTGGTGACCACACCGGTGATATTGTTGATGGCGTCTTCCAATGCCAGGGGCTTGGCGATCTGCATATTGTGCACGTCGAGAATGACATTGCCATTGTCGGTCGTCACTCCCTCGCGGTACACCGGGTCTCCACCCAGCTTCACCAGCTCGCGGGCAACATAGGAACGCGCCATCGGAATGACTTCGACCGGCAGTGGGAAGTTGCCCAGCACTTCGACCCATTTGCTGCCGTCGGCGATACACACAAACTCTTCGGAGCAGGCCGCCACAATTTTCTCGCGGGTGAGCGCGGCGCCGCCACCCTTGATCAGCTGCAGCAGCGGGTTAGTTTCATCGGCGCCGTCCACGTAGACACGGATGCTGTCCACCGCGTTGAGGTCGTACACGGGAATACCGTGGGACTTGAGGCGCTCGGCGGAGGCGTCGGAGCTGGCGACGGTGCCGTCAAACAGGCCCTTTTTCTCCGCGAGGAAATCGATGAAGTAATTGGCGGTAGAGCCGGTACCGACGCCGACAATGGTGTCGGCATCCAGCATGGGGGTGATGTATTCCACCGCGGCGCGGGCGACGTCCTGTTTCAGTTGATCCTGGTTCATAGCTGGTCCCGTAAGGCTGTCCTGTAAGGAAAATATGCGTCCATGTGCAATTTTTGCCACAAAAATACCCGCTTTCGAATATTTTTTCGCGCAAAAATGGCCTGAAAGTGGCTTTGCTGCTGCATAGCGATTAGACTGGCGGGCTTGCAAACGTCCACCGGCAGTCGGTTTTTGTCATGCCCAAGTCCTATATCAAGCGCATTTTAGACGCGCGTATTTATGATGTCGCCATCGAAACCCCGCTGGAGCCCATGCGCCAGCTTTCACATCGCCTGGGAAACCGCATTCTGCTGAAGCGCGAAGACCTGCAGCCGGTGTTTTCTTTCAAGATTCGCGGCGCCTATAACAAACTGTTGCAGCTGCCTCCGGAGCAGCGCGCCAAGGGTGTGATCTGTGCTTCGGCGGGCAATCACGCCCAGGGCCTGGCCCTGGGGGCCCAGCAACTGGGGGTGCGCGCGACCATCGTCATGCCGTCGACCACACCGGCGATCAAGGTGAATGCGGTGCGCATGCGCGGTGCCGAGGTGGTGTTGCACGGCGATACCTTTGACGAGGCCGCTGCCCGCGCCAAAGAGCTGGTGGAAGAGCGCGGCCTGGTGTTTATCCACCCCTACGACGACCCGGACGTGATCGCCGGCCAGGGCACCGTGGCGATGGAATTGCTGCGCCAGCAGCCCGGCAATCTGGATGCGGTGTTTATCCCGGTAGGCGGCGGCGGCCTGGCGGCCGGTATGGCGGCCTACATCAAATATGTGCGCCCGGAGATCAAGGTTTACGCGGTAGAGCCGGAAGATGCTGCCTGCCTGAAATTGGCCATGGACGAGGGCAATCGCGACGGGCGCCTGCCGCAAGTGGGCCTGTTTGCCGATGGTGTGGCCGTGGCGCAGATCGGCGAGGAAACCTATCGGGTACTGCGCGAGACCCTCGATGGGGTCATCACCGTGACCACCGACGAAATCTGCGCGGCGATCAAGGACATCTTTGAGGATACCCGCTCCATTGCCGAGCCCGCCGGTGCTGTGGGCCTCGCCGGGATGAAAAAGTATGTGGAACAGAGCGGCGGTGAAAACGCCACCCTGGCCACGGTATGCAGTGGCGCCAACACCAATTTCGACCGCCTGCGCTATATCAGTGAGCGCACTGAAATCGGCGAGAAGCGCGAGGCGGTACTGGCGGTAACCATTCCGGAGAAGCCCGGTAGCTACCTGCAGTTCTGCCAGGATCTGGGCGATCGCTCCATCACCGAGTTCAACTACCGCTATGCCAACAGCGGCGAGGCACACATCTTTGTCGGCATGCAGGTGACCACCGATGCGGATCGCCAGCAGCTGGTTGCGCAATTGCAGGAGGGCGGTTACCGGGTGACTGACCTCACCGACAATGAAATGGCCAAGCTGCATATCCGCCACCTTGTTGGCGGCCGCGCGCCGGGTATCGAGGATGAAGTGGTTTACCGCTTCGAATTCCCCGAGCGCCCCGGAGCACTGCGCAAGTTCCTGGAGCAACTGGCGGGGCGTTGGAATATTACCCTGTTCCACTACCGCAACCACGGCGCGGCCTACGGACGTGTGTTGGTGGGGCTGGAGGTAGCCGAGGCTGAGCGCCCGGCGCTACGGGCCCTGCTGGACCAGTTGCACTACCCCTTCTGGGAAGAAACCGAGAATCCGGCCTACCAGTTCTTCCTTTCCCAGGGGAAATGAACCGGGTGCAGTGGAATATGTGTGCCAGTCGTCAGATTTTGCGGTGGGTAGTTCACCCGCGCGGGTCTGTCGAACTTGCAATTTCCAAAATGTGAGGTTTCTCTCAAAAAAAAGCGCTTGACGGGTTACTATTTGGCCATCGATCGAGTATCTTTTGACCGGTGATTAGCCCTTGTGGGCCAGCTGAATGCCAACTTGGCATCAGTTTGGCAAGGGTAGTGATGCGGGTGACCGAGCAGCTGTGAGAAGGAGGAATTTTTCCTCTGGACCGGAACTTTTCTGGGAGCCTACGTCTAAATCACAACTGGCGGCGCAGATCGCCAGGTAAAAAAGAACTCGAACGAATTAAAAACAACAAGAATTCAGATCTAACAGGATGGTCCCCATGAAACCCGATGCATTGACACTCGCTGTAGTTGTCTTTGTTGCGGGCGTACTGCTGAGCAGCAGTGGTCTGACCGAGGTGTTCTCTTCCGACCAGGAAGAGGCCCCGGCGGCGCTGCAGCAGGGAGTGGTTACTCGCTGACCCCTTCGCCCGCAGGCTGAATGCCACAAAAAAAGCCAAACCCGAAAAGGTTTGGCTTTTTTTGTGCCTGCCGTTCGGGGGCACCCATTGCGATCTAGCGAGGCTCAGGTGCAGCGGTATAACTGCTGATCTGTGGCCACCACTGATAGCGGAATATCCCAGCTCTCCACCGTTAACTGATGTACGCACTGCAACTGGTGGGCAATGCCCGCCAGCTTTGGGCCACTGCCCGGCCGTAAACGCTTGAAGGCAAAGGTGCGGTCATAGTAACCGGCACCCATACCCAGGCGCGCCCCGGAAGGATCAAAGGCCACCAGAGGCAGCAGCACCAGGTCCATTTTGTGTGGTGGCCGGACTTTCGCGATGCGAGATGTCTTCCCGGGCGCAATGCCTGAGGGCTGGTTGCGGCGAACCAGCGGTTCAGGAATACCGTATCGGTTGCGGTAGCGCAGGGGGGTGCCCGACCAATGCAGAAAGGTCATGGTGGAGCGGCTGCCGCGGGGCAGTGCCGGCAGGTAAAAGTATTTGTCGGGGAAGCGCGTCAGCAGCGGGCGCGGATCGATCTCGCCGTCCATGGGCCAGTAAATGCCGATGTGGCGGGCCCGTTTCAGCTCTGGACACAGTGCCAGGCGTGCACACAGCCGCTGGCTGGCCAGGCGCTGCTGATATTGGCTCAGGGCGCGTCGCGCAGCGCGAATTTGTCGGCGCAGCTGGGTTTTGACTGTGGGTACGGGAGTGTCTGACATCGGCGGACGCTGGATGTGCGGCAGTGAAGTTGGCGCACTGCCCGGCGTAAGGAATTAGGAGCCCCGAAGATGCGGCTGATGACATAGCCTTGAACCGTAAGGCTCAAGGTGGGGGTTACCGGAATGCATAAGGCTTTCCGCTACAAGGCGGACTTGCACACCAACATCCGCTGGGAACCTCCAGGGTAGAATTATCGGCTCAGGACATAGTCAACTGGCCAACACTTCAGGGCGAGGGGTAATTATACAACTTGGAAGCTATCTTGGCTAAACGCACTTTCCGTGAAAAATGTGCTTTTTGGCGATAGTCAAGCATCGCGGTTGCGAAGGTCTTATATAAAGCTGTGTAGCGAATAGAAGACAGAGTAGTGGAACGCAGGCAGGGAAGAGTTGGTTAGATAGTTGTGAGTGATTCGCGACGCGAGAGACGCCGGGATCAAGCCTGGTCGAATTTGTTGAGCGCCGCCTGGACTTTTTCGTGCAGGCGATCGAGCATTTCCTCTTCCACCGGCTGACGCGCGAGCCCGGCCTTGGCCTGGATCAGCTCGTGGGCGATATTCAGGGCTGCCATCACCGCAATGCGCTCCGCGCCGATCACGGAACCGCTATTGCGGATTTTGGCCATGCGCTCATTGAGCAGTCGCGCAGACGCCTGCAGTCCCGGCTGCTCTTCTTCCGAACAGGCAACGCGATACTCTTTATCGAGAATCGTGACGGCCACTGTGGCGGAATTGTGCGGTTTGCTGCTCATCAGTTTTCTTGGCTCAGGCCTTTCAGTCGGTTGATCATTGTTTCAACGCGGCTGCGGGCCACTTCATTGTTTTTAATCAGCCGTTGGCGCTCCTGCAGCCACTGGCCTTCCTGTTCACGCAGTGATCGGTTATCTGCGGTCAGCTGCTGGCACTGCTGTATCAGCGAGTCCAGTTTCAATTCTAACGCCTGTAGTTTGTCCATAATGCCTGCGTATTCGGTGCGCCGCTTACCCCTGCGACTTGTTGCGCCGCCGCTCGTCAACGGCGGCCGCTCTTTGCATTGACCGGAATAAAATCCAGCGCCACGACTGCGGGAGTCGGGGGATTCCGCTACTATATTGCCGGTGTAATAGGGGGTCAATTGCCCCGCGTCTTTAGTGTGAACGGGCGCTAGCCATTATTTCACCAGTTTGGTGCGTTAATCGCACCCTAGCTTTGTTTGCCGGTGTCACCAGGAGAGTTTATGTCCCCATCAACCCCTTCCGCAGCGTCAGCCAGGGAAATATCCTTTGATGACCTCGCCAACCAGATTGTGGTGGCCGGCGGAAAAATCGGCCCCAGTGAACTGCACGGGTTTATCTGTGGCCTGCTGGCCGCGGGTGCACGCCCGGACAAGTCGCGCTGGCAGAAAGAGCTGGCGGAATTTCTCGACCTGGATGCGGTACCTGCCGACCTGCTACGGGATGCGCTGCAATTGGCCGAGCGAAGCCAGCAGGACCTTGCGGATAACAATTTTTCATTCCAGCCTCTGCTCAGCAGTAGCGATGAGTTGGCCGAGCGCGGCCAGACCTTGTGCCACTGGTGTGAGGGCTTTTTGCACGGGTTCGGAATCGGCAAGTATGCCGGTGAACTCTTGCCCACCAGCAGCGAGGCATTGAAAGACCTGGCAGAGATTGCCCAGCTGAATGCCTCCGACCTGGAAAACAATCCTGAGCAGGAGCGTGAGTTATTCGAAGTGCAGGAATATGTGCGTATGGCAGCCCTGAATATCTTTGTGGAATGCAACTCTGCAGCGGATGGCGGCGAGACGCCGGCCACTGATGCGCCCACATTGCACTGAAGGGGTGCGCTAAAGGTGCCAAACTCCCGCCGCCAGCCCAGATATTTTTCCAGTTCATGAATATTTCCAAAGCAGAATATGCCCGTCGCCGGCAACGCCTTGTCGATGGGCTGCCACCAAACAGCCTCGCCATAGTGCCGGCGGCGCGTGAGCAATTGCGCTCGCGGGATACCTATTTTCCTTTTCGCCAAGACAGTGACTTTCTGTATCTCAGTGGCTTTGATGAGCCCGAGTCTCTGCTGGTACTGATCCCCGGGCGCGACCAGGGGCAGGCGCTGCTGTTCTGTCGCGAGCGGGATGAGGAAAAAGAAATGTGGGATGGCCCTCGCCTGGGGCCGGAGCGGGCGGCGGAATACTGCGGGCTCTGCGATGCGTTCCCGATCGGTGATCTCGACGATATCTTGCCGGGATTGCTGGAAGGGCGGGACCTGATTTGTTACACCATGGGGCGCTTTCCCCAACTGGATCGTCGCCTGCAGTCCTATCTCAAATCCATCGACAGCGCGCCGGCGAGCAGTGGCGCGCCGGAAATGGTCAGCCTGGACCCTCTGCTACACGATTTGCGCCTGTATAAAAGTGCGGCGGAAATCCGCCTGATGGCGCGCGCGGCCGAGATCAGTGCCGAAGGGCACCGCCGCGCCATGTCGCGCTGCAAGCCCGGGTTGTCGGAATATCACCTGGAAGCAGAATTACTGCACGCCTTTACCGCCGCGGGCGCGCGCGAGCCAGCCTATACCAGTATCGTCGGTGGCGGTCGCAATGCTCTGGTGATGCACTATTGCGCCAACAATGCACCGCTCAAAAACGGCGACCTGGTATTGATTGATGCCGGCTGTGAATACCGCGGGTACGCGGCGGATATCACTCGCACTTTTCCCGTCAACGGCCGCTTTAGTGGCCCGCAAAAAGCTGTGTACGAAATCGTGCTGGCGAGCCAGCAGGCGGCGATCGAACAGATCGTGGCCGGGAACGACTGGGACCAGCCCCACCGCGCCAGTGTGGAAGTGATTGTGCGCGGGCTCAAGGACCTCGGACTGCTGAAGGGCGATACACACGGGTTGATCGAGTCCGGCGCCTACCGCCGCTTTTATATGCATCGCGTTGGGCACTGGCTGGGGATGGATGTGCACGATGTGGGCGATTACAAAGTCCATGGCCAGTGGCGACAACTGGAAACGGGGATGACCATGACGGTTGAGCCCGGAATATATATCGCTGCGGACGACGATGCGGTGCCGGAAAAATTTCGCGGTATCGGCATCCGTATCGAAGACGATGTGGCACTGATGAAAGATGGCGCTCAGGTTTTGTCTGCGGCGGCGCCCAAAAGTGTCGCGGATATCGAGCACCTGATGAGTACCGGAGATCTGGTGCAGGAGACACTGCTGTGAACGAGTCCACCGAAGTTATCAACGCTTCCGATCCGCCGGAAACCGATGTGGCGATTGTCGGTGGCGGTATGGCGGGCGCCTGTCTCGCGCTGATGTTGTCACAGCAGTGCCCTGAAATAACGGTTTCCCTGCTGGAACGCCAGCCGCTGCCAGACAGTAATGCCAGCCTGACGCTGCCGAGTTTTGATACCCGTGCAACAGCCATTGCCGCCGGCAGCCTGCAACTGTTTGCCCAGCTCGGTTTGTGGCCGCAATTGCGGGAGTACGCCGCGCCCATTCGCAAAGTGCAGGTCAGCGACCGCGGCCACAGCCTCGGTGCCACCCTGGATGCAAAGGTGGAGGCTGCGGCAAGTTTTGACGGCATGCTCGGCGCGGTGATTGAAAATGCCGCCCTGGGACCTCTGCTGTACCGGGCGCTGACAGAAACCGACGTGCAAGTACTGGCACCGGCGGAAGTGACCGGAGTGCAGATGTTGCCGGAAGGTGCGCGATTGAGCTGGCACAGCGGTGATAAGCCACAGCAATTACAGGCGGGCTTATTGGTCGTGGCCGACGGTGTTGGCTCGCCGCTGTGTCGCCAGCTGGGGATTGCCTCCTCGGAAGTGGATTATCACCAGCAGGCACTGGTGACTACCGTGGGCCTACAGCGCGACCACGGCGGCGTGGCCTTCGAACGCTTCACCGACAGCGGCCCCATGGCACTTCTGCCACTGCCACACCGGGATGGCACCCACCGGGCGGCGCTGGTATGGACCTGTGAAAATAGCGACAGGGACGCACTGGCGGCCCTGTCGGAGGCCGAGTTCGTGCAACACCTGCAGCGGGCTTTTGGCTGGCGTGCGGGGCGCATCCTGCGCGCCGGCAAGCTGCAGAGCTATCCGCTGAAGCTGTCGCTGGCGCGGGAACAGGTGCGTAGGGGCGTGGCGCTGGTGGGCAACTGTGCGCATTTCCTGCACCCGGTGGCAGGCCAGGGGTTCAATCTCACCCTGCGGGACTGCGATGGCCTGGTGCGGGCGATTGCCACCGGTCGGACACTGGCGGATCAGGGCACCGGTTGCGGGCAATTCCGCCCCGGCGAGCTAGACTTACTTCAGGCTTACTGGCGCGAACGTCAACATGATCAGCAGCTGACCATCGGTTTCAGTGACCGCATCCCCCCCCTGTTTGCCTCCCGCAACCTGTTGATCAGCGGGTTGCGGCAGGCCGGATTGCTGGGGCTGTCGCTGTTTCCCCCCCTGCGCGCAGGCTTTGCCCGCCAGGCCGCTGGTTTGGCGCTCTGATCCACCCTATAAGTATCTGATTCGGTCAACACGCAATTCAGCGCGGAGAACAACTGCCTATGAACAGACAGCGAATGGACGTCACCATCGTCGGCGGCGGCATGGTGGGTATGGCGCAGGCGGCACTGCTGGCCGTGCGCCACCCGCAGCTGCGGATTTCGCTGCTGGAGGCCTCTTCGATCGAACCGCCGGTAGACCCCGAGCACTACGACGCTCGCGTGGTCGCGCTGACGGAATCCTCCCGGGCACTGCTGGAAGAGGTGGGGGCCTGGCAGCAGATAGCCGGCCAGCGCGAGTGCCCCTATACGCAGATGCGGGTGTGGGATGCTGAGGGTACCGGTTCCGTGTGGTTTGACTGTCGCGACGTCAAGTTGCCGAACCTGGGACACATTGTGGAAAACAATGTGATCCTGGCGGCACTGCGCGCGCGTATCAATGCATTGAGCAATGTGGACCTGGTGACCGGGTTCAAGCTGGAAAGCTGGTGGCGGGACTGCGGTCTCTGGCACCTGCAATCCCGCAGCCCGGACCGCGATGCCGTAGAGGGGCTGGACAACCAGTCTCCGGTACTCACCACGCGCCTGTTGATCGGCGCCGACGGCGCCCGCTCACGGGTGCGGGATTTGTTGCGCATTCGCACCCGGGATGTGGAGTATCAACAGACCGCGCTGGTGTGTATCGCCAAGTGCGAGCAGTCGCACCAATTTACCGCTTGGCAGCGATTCCTGGATACCGGCCCCTTGGCATTCCTGCCACTCTCGGGGCTGGGCGATGATCGCCACTGTGCGGTGGTCTGGTCCGCCGACGATGTCCTTGCCCGCGAACTGGTGATGCTGGATGACAAGGCGTTTGCCCTGAATCTGGAAAAGGCGTTTGAAAGCCGCCTCGGCGGAATCGAGTCCGTCAGTGAGCGTTTTTCTTTTGCGCTGCGCGCGCGCCATGCGGAAGCTTATTTCGGTCCGGGTGCGGTGCTGATTGGTGATGCCGCCCACAGCATTCACCCCCTGGCTGGTCAGGGCGTGAACCTGGGGTTGATGGATGTGCTGGTATTGAGTGAGGAGA
This sequence comes from Microbulbifer sp. ALW1, assembly GCF_009903625.1. Lineage (NCBI taxonomy): Bacteria > Pseudomonadati > Pseudomonadota > Gammaproteobacteria > Cellvibrionales > Microbulbiferaceae > Microbulbifer > Microbulbifer sp. ALW1. Next base: position 1,266,773 of record NZ_CP047569.1, read on the forward strand.
TCGGCCGCGCCCTGAAACGGGAAATTTCGCCGGCGCACACTTCAGTGCTGTCTCGCTACCAGCGCCGTCGCCGCGGTGAAAACGCGGCCACGCTCAAGGCCATGAGCACGTTCAAATCCCTGTTCGGTGCCGGTGATCTGCACTGGCGCTGGTTGCGCAATACCGGGCTGAGCATGGTGGATGCCAGCCCACTATTGAAGAAACGCATCATCATGCGCGCCATGTCGGTGTAAGGCTTGCAGGCCCTGGAGATCCAGCGGTCGCGGTGTTCGATAAAAAACGCGGCGCTGGGCCGCGTTTTTTATTGGCCTGCTGTGCGCCGTGCGAGGGGTGAGGCGCGAGGAACGAGGTGCAAGGAGTAAGGTGTGAGGCTGGTGTGTGAGGAGCTAGGCGCAAAAATGGCGGCATTCAGAATCTCCCGACAAAATTTGTTAGAGTCCCGCGGTCTGTTTTTTCTGCCCCGAGAGTAAAAGGATCGGCACTTGAGTAACTGGATCACCGTGTGCGACTTCCCCCTGCAGCAAGACCTTTCTGCAGTGGCGGATTTTATTCGCCGCCACCAACTGCCTCTGCGCATCACCGAAGAGAACAATCACCAGCGGGTTGCCTGCCTGGCACCGCAGCTCGTGGATCCCATGAAGCAGTTGCTGGAGCGCTGGCAGTCTGGTGAGCTGGATCTCGCGCAGGTCAAGGTGCACGTCTACGACGAAAACGAAAGCGAATCCGCATCGGCCGGACAAGCGCAGGTTGATGAACCGCAGAATAAAATTTTGCCGGAGTCGGTGGACGCGAATGCCAAGCCAGGCGCAGAGCCCCGAAAGAAAACGGCAGTGTATTCGGTCATTCCCGACTGGCCTCTGTTGCAGACCCCGGTCAGTTTGCTGTTGATTGCCTTGTGCTTTATCGGCTGGTTTCTGCTGCGCCAGGGCTGGTTCGAACCCCTGGTGATCTTTCCGCAGCAAACCGGCGATTTTGGTCCCTCGGTTTCCTCCCTGTCCCGGCATCTGGCGCACGGGGAATACTGGCGCCTGTGGACGCCGGCCATTGTGCATTTTTCCCTGCCGCACGCACTGTTTAACAGCCTTGGTATCTGGATTGTCGGGCGCTCGCTGGAGGCCCGTGCCGGTTCGCTGTGGTTTGCCCTGCTGGTACTGATCAGCGCACCGGTTGCCAATCTGGCGCAGTATTTCTGGGCGCCACAGAACCTGTTTGGTGGTATGTCCGGCGTGGTATATGCGCTGATTGGCGTCGCCTTTGTTATCCAGCGCTGGCAGCCTCAGTGGCGGGATCTGCCCTCGTCTCTGGTGTGGCTTGCGGTCGTGTGGTTGCTGGTGTGTATGAGTGGCCTGGTGGATTACTTTATTGCTGGCGGTATAGCCAATGCCGCACATCTGGGCGGTTTTGCCGCAGGGCTGATTCTGGGGCTGTTCTTCTGTATAGCGGGCGGAGCCCGGCACTATTTTGGGGGCGGAGTCGGAGTCGGAGTCGGAGTCGGGGGCGGGGGAGAGCCGGGTAATAGCAGCTCGACGGATGCCCCCCCTTCGGCCAACGCGCGCAAAAGATTCTGATTACCCATGTTGCTACTGATTGTTTATGTTCTGGTTGCCCTTGGGTTTTCATTCCTGTGTTCGGTCGCCGAGTCTGTGCTGCTCAGTGTGACCCGCCCCTACATCAGTTTGCTGGAGCGGGAAGGGCATAAATCCGGTGGCCTGTTGCGGCAACTCAAGGATGACATCAATGCGCCGCTGGCAGCCATTCTTACCCTCAATACGGTTGCGCACACCGTGGGCGCCGCCGGTGCCGGGGCGCAGGCCGCGGCTGTCTTTGGCAGTCATTATCTGGGGATTGCCTCGGCGATACTGACGCTGTTGATTCTGGTCTTTTCTGAAATCATTCCCAAAACTCTTGGCGCGGTTTACTGGCGTCAGCTGGCCCCGGCAACCGCCTATGCTCTGCGCTATCTGGTGATTTTGCTGAAGCCATTTGTTTGGCTGTCGGAGTGGCTGACCAAGGGCATGGCCCGCGGGCCCACCATGACCGGGTTCAGTCGCGAAGAGTTTGCGGTGATGGCGGAACTGGGGGAAGCCGAGGGGCAACTGGAACGGCACGAGTCCAGTATTCTGCACAACCTGTTTTATACCTTGCGGGATCACACGGTGCGGGAAGTGATGACGCCGCGCACCGTGGTGTTCTCGCTGTCCCAGGATATGTCCATCGCCGATGCCTATGAGTATGTGGACAAGAGCCGCTTTTCTCGCATCCCGGTGTACGAGCAGGATGATCCGGATTATGTGGTCGGCTTTGTGCTAAAGCAGGATCTGTTGTCGGCCTATGCGCGCGGTGACGCCGGCGGTGATTTAAAGCAGCGGCAGCTGCGGGAATTGCGCAGGGACCTGTTGATGCTGCCGGAGACGGCGGCCATCTACCAGGCTTTCCACAAAATGCTGTCGCGCCGGGTGCAGATCAGCGCGGTAGTGGATGAATACGGCAGCCTGGAGGGGCTGGTAACCCTGGAGGATATTCTCGAAACGCTTCTGGGTGAGGAAATCGTCGACGAAGCCGATAAAACCCCGGATCGCCAGGAACTGGCCAAGCGCCTGTGGCGCTGGCGCTCCAAGCGCTACGGTCTGCGGGTGGATGAAACGGCGCAGGAGCAACAGGCAGAAACCGAGCCCCAGGAGCAGTTACAGGAAATTATCAGGGAAGACAGACCGGACAGTGAGTCGTCATCGGTTGCGGGTGAGGACGGTAATCCTGAAAAAAAATCCGCGGGGGCCGAGCCGTTCGACAAAGGGCCACAGGAGAAAACGAAACCGGATGACCGCGGGGAAAATTAGAACCCCGTCAGTATTTTGCGGTCCCAATGAGTGCTATCGAACTCTTGTGGCGGTTTTGTTTACTGATCTTGTGAACGAATTTTTTCAACGGTTCACCGCAAGGCCCTTGAAAAATACCTGTCGCGGACGGATAACTAAGTTGTCGGCGGCGGGTTCACTCCTCGCGACAAAGACATAATTCGAAAAGCCAGTGAGTCATAACGTGCGTCTTGGAATCCTACTGATACTGCTGCAGTCCATGCTGCTCTGCGCCGAAGGTCGCGCGGAGTCGCAGTCGGTACAGCTGGATTCCGTCGACAAAGTGATTGGCACACTGCTGCTGGATGGCGACGAGCAACAGCCGGATCAGCCGGACGTTGCTGCTGTTCTTCCTGTTGCTCAGCGGCAAGTCCTTGAGGCTGCCACTGTTGCTCCCGAGTCAGCCAGTGTTTCCCCTCTCTCTTCTGCAGCCCGTGCGGCCCATACCATTCGCGGGCCGCCAGCCCGGCAATAATTTTCTGAGTGTTATCGAATCAGGCTCCGGCAGTACCGCTTTGCTGCCGGGTCCCCCCAGAATAATCCGGTCGCAATGTCCAGGTTTACGGATTGCTGCGCCCGTAAAAAGAGAATTGTTGTCATGAAAAAATTGGATCTGGTACCGCTGCAGGATGTGGACAAACTGGTTTTCCCGGAAGAGTTTCACGAGCTTACCCTGAGTTCTCCTGCGCTCAAGTTCGTTACCGATTTCAAAAAACACCACCCGGCAGTACTGACGGCATCGGTATCCGCGTTAGATGCGGCACAAGTGTTGCGCACCGGACACAGATCCTGGGTGCTGGTGATGGATCATCGCGGTGATTTCACTGGTCTCCTCACTGCAGAAGATGTGTCCTATCAGCGGGTAATGCAGTGTGTGGCGGCGGGACAGAATCGCGGAGAGCTGACGGTTGCCGACCTGATGCATAGGCGCAATCAATTGCAGTTGCTGAGCTATGCCCAGCTGCAGGGGACTTCGATTCGCGATGTGCTGGAAACCATGCGTCGCGCGGGGCAGCGCCACTGCCTGGTGGTGGATGTTGACCAGCACCACGTGCGTGGTGTGATCAGCGCCGAAGATGTGGCGGCGCGCCTGAATATGGACTTTGCTATCGATACCCCGGCGAGCTTTGCCGAAATGCTGACCGCAGTGGCCCCGGTGCATTGACCGAAAATGGGTTTTGATCGGGTGGGTCGACCCGGCTCCTAGCGGGCCGGATCGATCGTATCTCCAAGGCTGTTGTTCACCCGGAACCAGCCGGTAACGCTATAGCGCGGGCGGTGGCTGGTGAGTACTTCGTGAGGGAACTCCTCCGACAGGAAGATCACCATCTGCCCGAAGCGCGGCGCCACTTTTTCAATCACTTCTTCCCCGTCCGGGGTATAGATCTGCAGCTCGCCGCCATTCTGCGGCTGCCAATTGGGGGTCAGGTAGAGCACCGTACTGACTAGCCGGTTGGTGTTGCCCTTGAACGCATCCAGATGCTTTTTGTAGTAGCTGCCGCGGTCGTAACGGGCGTAGTGGCACTCGTAATCGAACAGCCCCAGGAACAGTCTCCGGTTCAGCCCCAGGCGCAGGGATTCCGCCCAGCTCAGGTAGGCGGCCACGGCCGGGTTGGACTTGTCCAGCCAGAAAATTTCGTCGGTGCGCACAAACTGATTCAGCTGGTGCTCCTGCTCGCGGCCGATGCCCGCGGTCTGGAAGCGCGCGCGGTCGATGGAGCGAAAGTGTCGCAGCAGTGACCCCAGCAGGGTCGGCGGCAGGGGTGCCGGTAATACGATATACCCGGTTTCACGCAGGGCGCTGGCAATACGGTCCAGCGGGTCGTCGCCATCGGGGCCGCGGCGCCAGGCGTTCTCCTCAAGGGATAAAACGGCGTTCAAATAGGTTGTTTCCGGAATGGGGCTGCGCGGGAAGGTGCTGGCCGAGAGGGAGGTCTGTGGCGGCGGCCGGCGCGGCGGTTGAACAGGTCGATCTTTATACAACCAGTTCAACCGGCGTGCCAGAAAAATTCGCCGGATTTGAACGCTTAGGGTTATTTGTCCGGGCTATTTGTTTAGGGCTGTGCATTAAGGGCTTAGCACCAGATCCCAGCCGGTCAGCAGAATCGCGATGGTCACCGTGCCCACCAGCAGGTTCATCGGCAGGCCCACTTTCAGGTAGTCGGAGAAGCGGTAGCCGCCGGGGCCGTAGACCATCAGGTTGGTCTGGTAACCCAGAGGGGTGGCAAAGCTGGCGGAGGCCGCCATCATCACCGCGAACATAAACGGTTCCGGGTTCAGCCCGGCGCTGGCGGTAATTTGCAGCACTATGGGCACCATGATGATGGCTGCGGCATTGTTGGTGACCATTTCCGTCAACAGCGAAACGCACAGATACACCAGGATCAGCATCAGCCAGGGGTGGCCGTAAGACAGGGATATCACCATCTCTGCCACAACTGCGGCGACCCCGGTTTTCTGCAGGGCCACGCCGAGGGCAAAAGAAGCGGCGATGGTAATCAGCACCGGCAGGTCCAGGCTTTTCTGCGCCTGGTTGACTGAGCAGCAGCGAGTCACCAGCATGGCGCCGGCGCCGAGCAGGGAGGCGTTGAGCATACTGATCAGGCCGGTGCCGGCGGCCAGTACAATCGCGATCAGAATCAGCCAGGCGGTGAGGCCTTTTTCGTGGCGTGGGCTCTCTGCTTCCAGGTCATTGATCAGCAGGAAGTCTTTACTATAGCGCTGGCGCAGTACAAAGCCGGGGCGCGCTTCCAGCAGTAAAGAATCGCCGGCCTTCAGCTTGGTGCTGCCGAGGTTGCCGGACACCCGCTGGCCGTTGCGGGCTACCGCCAGTACCGCGGCACCGTAGCGTTTGCGGAACTGGGCATCGCGGATACTGCTGCCGATCACTTCGCAGTGGGGAGAGACGACTACTTCCACCAGACGACGCTCTTCCACCCCGGTCTTGAGAGCGGAGTCGCTATCGTCGTGGTCCGAGGGCACTATGCCGCGCATGCGCAGCAGATCGGAGATGGCTTCGGTCTCACCGGCGAATACCAGGCGGTCACCACCGCGTAGCTTTTCCTCGGAGCGCACCGGCGTGATCGCCCGGTTATCGCGCTCGATTTCCACCAGATAAACCCGCCGCAGACCCCGCAGGCCGGCGTCCTCCACCGTTTTTCCGACCAGTGGACCATTGCTGTCCACCGCCACTTCCAGGGTGAATTCCCGCAGGTTGCCGAAGGGCTTCTTTTCCCGACGATCTGGCAGCCAGCGCGGGAAAAAGATCAGCATAAAGGCCACACCGATCAGCGCGGCGGGCAGACCCACTGCGGCAATGGAGAAGAGGGAGAAGCCCTCATTGCCGGTAATCGACTGGTACTGGCCATTCACTACCAGATTGGTGCTGGTGCCGATCAGCGTCAGGGTGCCACCGAGAATCGCGCCGTAGCTGAGGGGAATCATCAGTTTGGAGGGCGCCACGTCAATGCGCTTGGCCCAGGCATTCAGCGCCGGGATCATGGTGGCCACTACCGGGGTGTTGTTGAGATAGCCAGACAGGGCCACCACTGGCGCGAATACCCGCAACATGGCAGAGCGCACAGTCCTGGGGCGCCCCAGCAGGTGCTTGACCATCATATCGATGCCGCCGGAGGCGTGGATTCCGGTCGCGACCACAAACATGGCGGCCACGGTGATCAGGCCGCTATTGCTGAACCCGGACAGTGCCTCACCGGGGGAAAGTATCCCCGTCACGCTCAACAGGGTGAGCGCCGCCATCATCACCAGATAGGCCTGGATGCGGGAAAAAATCAGTGTGGCCAGTACGGCAAAGACGAGAAAAAGGGAAAACCAGCCGGACCAATCCATAACAGAGAGCGTGCGTTCGCAGTAAATAAGACGGCTAAAACTACTGCAAACCCTTTGGCACCAAAAGTTATTTTTTCACATATTGATATAGCGATATTCGAATCGTGGGGGCATTTGTCGCCATCAGGCCTGCTGGTGAACACCGCTTCAAGCATATTTTTCACTGCGGCTGCTAGTCTTTGCAGAGTATCGGCATCTGGTAACTGCTGTTGGGCGGCCGTTAGAATACGCGGCTAAATTTGTAGGGGCTTTGCAGGTCGACTTTCTCCAGTCAGCCTGCCAGGTCGACTTTCCGGCTACCCTGAGCAACTTCGGGTAGGGGATCAGATCACAGGAATCAGCGAATAATGGGAAATAAAACCGCGCTTTACGATACCCACGTTTCCATGGGCGGCAAAATGGTGGACTTCGGCGGCTGGGATATGCCGCTGCACTACGGCTCACAGCTGGAGGAGCACCACAAGGTACGCCGCGCAGCGGGCATGTTTGACGTCTCGCACATGACTGTCGTGGACGTAGACGGAGCCGGCGCCAAGGACTACCTGCGCACCCTGCTGGCCAACGACGTAGCCAAGCTCGATGGCAACCCCGGCAAGGCGCTGTATACCGGCATGCTGAATGAACAGGGCGGTGTGGTGGACGACCTGATTGTCTACCTGCGCGACCCCGGTTACCGCGTGGTGGTTAACTGCGCCACCCGCGAGAAAGACCTGGCGTGGATGAACGAGCAGGCCAAAGCCTTTGAGGTAACCCTGACCGAGCGCCCGCACCTGGCGATGATCGCCATTCAGGGGCCGGAAGCGATCGGCAAGGTAAAAGACGTTCTCGGCATCGACTGGGCCGCTGCCATCGACGGCCTGAAGGTATTCAACAGCTTTGCTCGCGGTGACTGGTTTATCGCCCGCACCGGCTATACCGGTGAAGATGGTCTGGAAATCATGCTCAACAACGACGATGCCGCCGGTTTCTGGACCGCGCTTGCAGAGGCTGGTGTTGCTCCCTGTGGCCTCGGTGCCCGGGATACCCTCCGTCTGGAAGCGGGCATGAACCTTTACGGCCACGAGATGGACGATGACACTTCCCCGCTGCAGGCCAATATGGCCTGGACCATCGCCTGGGAACCCGAGAATCGCACGTTTATTGGCCGTGAAGCACTGGAGCAGGAAAAAGCCGCCGGTGTCGAAAACAAGTTGGTGGGCCTGGTGCTGGAAGAGCGCGGTGTTTTGCGCGCCGGTCAGCAGGTTGTGGTAGACGGCGCGGATCGCCGCGGTATCATCACCAGCGGAACTTTCTCCCCCACTCTGGGCTATTCCATTGCGATGGCGCGGGTGCCGGTGAGTGTTGGTGACACCGCGCAGGTTGAGATCCGCAACAAGCTGATCCCGGTGCGGGTGGTCAAGCCGAGCTTCGTGCGCAACGGCAAATCGCTGGTGTGAGCTTGGTGTGCGCAGCGATTGCCGCGCACTCTAATTTAATTCATTTTTGAAAGTACTGTTTAGCAGCTTATTTGAGGGAAAACGCCCATGAGCGAGATTCGCAGCGAACTGAAATACGCCTCCAGCCACGAGTGGGCGCGGTTGGAAGAGGATGGCACCGTAACCGTGGGTATCAGCGACCACGCCCAGGATGCCCTGGGTGACGTGGTGTACGTGGAGACTCCGGAAGTGGGCACTACCCTGTCTGCCGGTGAAGAGGCGGGTGTTGTTGAGTCTGTGAAAGCGGCCAGCGATATCTACGCGCCGATTTCCGGCGAAGTCATCGCGATCAACGAAGCGCTGGAAGACGAGCCGGAAACCGTCAACTCCAGCCCTTACGACGACGGCTGGTTCTTCAAGATCAAGCCTAGCGATGAGAGCGAGCTGGACAAACTGATGGACGCGGAAGCGTACAAGGCGGAGAGCGAAGAGGGCTGATTACCCTTTTCTCTTTTCAATGCAAAAACGCCGGGCTTAATGCCCGGCGTTTTTTTTGGTGCCGTTAGTTGGTGCCGTTAGTCGGTGCGGCGTGTCCCGTAAGACCACGCCCGGTGCGCCACCGGCCCCCTTCAAGAGTCCGAATTCGCCTCGGTCTGCTGCGGTTGTACCAGACCGCCGATACCGAGATCCTGCAAATACCCGCGCAATTTCTCTTCGATCTGCTCCGGGCTTTCCATCAGTAGAACCTGCTGCAGCAGCTGGTCCAATTCCGATTTGTTGACTTCCCGGAGTGCCGCTTTGACCCGGGGCAGGTTGGTGGCGTTCATGGACAGGACGTCGTAGCCCATGGCCACAAGCAGCAGGGCGCCGCCGGGATCGCCGGCCAGCTCGCCACAGATACCCACCTTGGTGTTGGTCTCGTGCCCCGCCGTTACCACCTGCAGTAAGGCCTGGAGCAACGCCGGGTGGAAGCTGTGATAGATACCCGCCACGCGGCTGTTATTGCGATCCACGGCCAGCAGGTATTGGGTCAGGTCATTGCTGCCCACGGACATGAAGTCCACGCGCTTGGCCAGTTCGCGGGCCTGATACACAGCCGAAGGCACTTCAATCATGATCCCCAGCGGTGGGCGCTGGATGTTGAAGCCTTCGTCCAGTAACTCATCGTACGCGCGGTCCACCAGTTTGCGCGCTGCCTCCAGTTCGCTCACGCCGCTGATCATCGGCAACATGATGCGCAGGTTATCGAGACCAAGGCTCGCCTTCATCATCGCGCGCACTTGCCCCAGGAAAATTTCCGGATGATCCAGGGTCACGCGGATGCCGCGCCAGCCGAGGAAAGGGTTGGTTTCCTCGATGGGGAAGTAGCTGAGGGCCTTGTCGCCACCGATATCCAGGGTGCGCATGGTTACCGGGCGGGGGGCGAAGGCCTGGAGTTGTTCGCGGTAGATTTCCCGCTGCTCCTCCTCCGAGGGGAAGCGATCCCGCAGCAGGAAAGGCACCTCGGTGCGGTAGAGACCGACGCCTTCGGCACCGCGCTCGAGGGAGCGCACTACGTCTGCCATCAGGCCGGTATTGACCCACATGCGCACGCGGTGGCCATCGGCCGTCTCGGCGGGGAGTTTGGCGAGGTGGTCCAGGTTTCGGGCCAGCTCCCGCTCCTCTTCGACAATGGCGTCGTAGCGGCGCTTCAGCTCCGGTCCGGGGTGTATGTGCAATTCGCCGCGGTAGCCGTCCACCACCAGGTCGACGCCGTCCACCTGCTCCCAGGGCAACTCCTGGGCCCCCATCACCGCCGGTACGCCCATGGCGCGGGCAATAATGGCCACGTGGCTGTTGGCGGAACCCTTGACGGAAATCAGGCCAGCGAGTTTTTCCCGCGGCACATCGGCCAGCACCGAGGCGGTGAGTTCTTCACCGACAAGCACGGTATTGTCGGGATATTCCCGCTGGCTCTGCTCCTGCTGGCGCAGGTGCATCAGCACCCGTGCACCCAGGTCGCGTACATCGGCAGCGCGATCGCGGAAGTAGGAATCGGACATGGCCTCGAAGCGGCGCACATGCTCCAGCATGACCTCGGCCCAGGCGCGGCTGGCAGTGAGTTGTTGGCGGATGCGCTCGCACACTTCGACTGCTATCGAGCTGTCGTCGAGCATACTGATATAGGCGTCGAAGAGGGCGCGCTCTTCCTTGTTCAGGTCGTTCTTCAGGCGCTCGCCCACATCGCGGATTTCATCGCGGGCGGCGGCCAGGGCCTGGTGGAAGAGGGCAAGCTCACCGTCGACATCCATGGTGCAGGCGAACGGAACCGCAGCGAGGTTGGCGGGCGGCGCGACAATATGCGCGCGGCCGATGGCGACGCCGGGGGAGGCGGCGAGGCCGGTAAATTTTGCTTCATTGCGCTGCTGGCCCATGTTGGCCAGGGCGCCGGTAGCCTCGGCGTGAGCGATAACACCGGCGAGCTGGGCCGAGAGGGTGACCAGAAAGGCCTCTTCGCCTTCGTCGAAGCGGCGCCGTTCGGCCTGCTGCACCACGAGCACACCGAGCACATTGCGGTGGTGGATGATGGGGGTGCCGAGAAAGGCGGAGAAGCGCTCCTCGCCGGTGGCGGGGAAATACTGGAAGGCGGGGTGGGCCTCGGCGTGTTCGAGGTTAATGGGCTCCTCGCGGGTGGCAACGTTACCCACCAAGCCCTCGCCGGGTGCCAGGTGAACCTGGCCGACGGCGTCCTGGTTCAGGCCCTGGGTCGCCATCAATACATAGTTGCCGGACTGTTTATCGCGCAGGTACACCGAGCACACCTTGGTGTGCATGATGTCCCGCACGCGCCGGACAATAATATCCAGCACCGAGTGCAGATCCCGTGCGGTGTTGACTTCCTGAACGATGCTGCGCAGTGATCCGAGCAATGTGGCTTTCCTCGCCCTGTTCCTGTGGCCCCGCGCCTTGGCGGGGGCTGTCACTGGCCGTGCGCTGTATCCTTGTTGCCGGACCTGTTGCCCGGCGAAGGGTTACTGGTCGCGCTTCAGCCAGCGTCTTTCCAATTGTATTTGGGTGGGCGCCAGTTCGGTGAGCGCCCGGCGGTAAACTTCCCGTTTGAAGGTCACCACTTTGGTCAGCGGGTGCCAGTAACTCACCCAGCGCCAGTGATCAAATTCCGGCTTGTAGCCATTGTTGAAGCTGATGTTGCTTTCTTCCGCATTCAGCTGCAACAGGTACCATTTCTGCTTCTGGCCGATGCACAGCGGCTCCGAACGGCGGCGCACCAGCCTTTGCGGCAGGCGGTAGCGCAGCCATCCGCGTGTGGTTGCCAGCAAGGTGACCTGGCTGCGGGTCAGCCCGACCTCTTCGTAGAGCTCGCGGTAGAGCGCCTGTTCGGGAGTTTCACCCGGGTTGATGCCGCCCTGGGGAAACTGCCATGCGTCCTTGCCGCCAACCCTGCGCGCCCAGAGCGCCTGTCCGCGCTCATTCAGGACAATGATCCCGACGTTGGGGCGAAAGCCCTCACTGTCGATATTGCTGCTGTCGCCTGGCGCTGTACCAGTGTTCTCCGCGTCCGTTTTGCGGGCAGGGTTGCCGGCGTCGGATTTGCTGTTGCGTGCGGAGTTTCTGGCGGGTCTGCGGCGGTGTTTTCGCCCGGCGGGAGTCTGCTTGCCGTTGCCCAAAATACCGTCCTCAAATTTCAGCGGTGCCGGCTGGCTCAGGCCCCTGGCTAGTCAGGGGCTTCCGCCGCACCATAATGTTCTGCATTGTTCCACAGCGACTGAAATACGGCAATTCAGTGACACCCGTCCGTGTAAGCCCGGTCGCTCCGGGGTAAAATCCTGCGCCTTCGGACAGGGCGTGCAGGGAGGTCGGTGGCTTCCGAGGAGCGGTCTGGCGCATAAACAGGTTAACAGGACAGCCTGTGCGCCAACTGTGCCCTATATTCAATAAAGGAGATTTTTGTGCAGTTGGCGATTTTTGATCTGGACAACACCCTGATTGGTGGCGATAGCGATCACGCCTGGGGCGAGTTTCTGGTAGCCCGGGAATGCGTTGACGGTGAGCGCTTCCGCAGTGAGAACGACCGCTTCTATCGGGACTATCAAAGTGGCGAACTGGATATCTTCGCGTATCTGTCGTTTGCCCTTGAGCCACTGGCGCAACTTTCCCGCGGTCAACTGAATAACCTGCAGCGGGAGTTCATGCAGGAAGTGATCAGTGAGATCTGGCTGCCGCATGCCGAGACCTTGATCCAGCGGCACCGGGACGCCGGGCACCACATCATGATCATCACCGCGACCAACCGCTTCGTGGTTGAGCCCATCGCCTCCCAGCTGCGCGTGGACACCCTGCTGGCCACCGAGCCGGAAGAGGTTGACGGTAAATTTACCGGCCAGGTAGCCGGTCAGCCCTGCTTTCAGGAGGGCAAAGTGGTGCGTTTGCAGCAGTGGCTGGATCAGCACCCGCAGTACGCGCAGGGGGAAAAATGGTTTTACAGCGACTCCATCAATGACCTGCCGTTGTTGCAGCAGGTGGAACACCCGGTGGCCGTGGACCCGGATCAGCGGCTGCACGACGAGGCGCTGTCGCGGGGCTGGCAGGTGATTAGCTTGCGCGGGGACCACGAAGACTTTTTGGGTGCGCTGAGCGCGCTGGATGGTTAATCGTGCTGGTGGGTTGATCGCGCGATCGCGTCATCGCGGGGCTCAGCACTCGGGTATATCGCAATTAATTTTTTTGGAAATAGGATCAGGGCTGGATATCAGGTGAAAAACGCAGTCATCAAACCGTATATGTTGAACCGCCGGGCACTGGCCCTGGCCCTGTGCGGACTGCTGCTGGCCGGTACCGGCTGTGAGCGCGAGCAGCCTGAAGCCGAAGTTGAAAGCGCCGGCGCGGTAGCGCCGACACAGGTAATCAATACCGCGGCGGCCGAGAGTTTCTCCGCAGACTACTGGCAGGCGGGACAGGCGCAGGTGATCGATGCCGAAGCCGCCGCCCAGGCGCTGGAGCGCGCGGTGGTGCAGTTGCTGGAATCGCCCACCGAGGATCATCTGGAGGCGGCCAAGCTCGCATGGCTGGATGCCCACCGCGAACTGGCCGGCGCCCTGCCATTCATCAAAGTGGCCTTTTCGCCGTCGGACCTGCAGCAGCAGGGCAGCGAACTGATGCTGGCGCTGGACAGCTGGCCGGCCCAGGCTGGATACCTGGACACGGTGCCCGGCTATTCCACCAGTGGCATCGTCAACGACACCGCGATTGAGCTGAATCTGGCCAATCTGCGCAAACAGCACCGACTCACGGCCCACGAGGAAGCCAGCACCGGTTTTCACGCGCTGGAGATCATGCTCTGGGGGCCCACCAGTGAGCGCACGGCCGAGCAGTTTGTTGCAGCCAGCGGCGGAGAACAACCGGAAGCCCAGGCCGCCAACCGCCGCCGCGAGCTGACCCGGCTGATTGCACAGGGCATCAGTGAGGACCTGGCGGGACTGGCGCAACGCTGGCCGCTGACGGCCAATGACCTGTCCCAGCGTTACCTGGCGCAAGGTCCGGCAGCGCGCATTCAGTGGATTCGGGCGACGCATGTGGCGTTGCTGCGCAACGAAATTCTGCCGCGCTTGCCGGAGAGTTCGGAGAGTGATGTGGAAAGTGGCCACGCTGCGGACTCCAAGCAGGCGCTGCTCGCTATATTGCGCAATCTGCAGGCCAGCTGGTTGCCGGAAGGGGGCGGCGGCCTTGCGGACCTGATGCTCGATCGGCACCAGGCCGAGGCACTGGCCCAGAATTTTGGTGAGCTGGAAGCGCGGTTGCTGAAGATGGAAGACCCTATCGAGCTGGCAGCACCCGCAGAGCTGCAGCGCAGCCGGCATCAAATTGAAGCCTTGATCGGACTGATTTCCGGAGATACCAAGGTGCCGGCGCGGGATGAGGATATGACGCCGGTCAGCCTGACGGCTCCGGAGGGCGAGGGTTAAGCCGGAACAGGACCGGAAATCACTCGCGCATAAAAAAACCCAGGCAGTGCCTGGGTTTTTTGTTGTCGGTTGCTACCGGCCGTTGATTACCAGCGGCGAACCGGGCCAGTGTCGACGTGCACGAAGTTACTCTTCGGGTAGTAACCTACACCGCCTGCTTTCAGGTCCAGTGCTGCCTGGCGCAGTTTGGACAGTGCGACACCCGGCATGCGGATATCCAGTGCCATACCGCGGGTGTGGTAGCTGCGTCGAGCCACACCGCGGCCAGCTGCGCGCAGCTTGGCGTTGGTCTTCGGCGAACGGTAGCCGGAGATAATTTCTACCTCACCGTTGTAGTTCAGCTTTTCCTTCAGCTTGTACACGATGTCGAACAGTTTCGGGTCCATGCGCGTGACTTCGTTGGCGCGGTGGTCGCGCAGCAGACGGTTGAATTGCTTCAGGCCGCTGCTATCGTAGTCGCCATCCGCCCAGAAAGCGGTGTTCAGGCGCTCACCAGTATGCAGGTTGCGCATTTTCAGAGTGCGCGACTTGCCTACTTTTGCCAATGCGGGGCCGGCTGAAACCGCCGCCGCGGTAGCTGCAGAAACTGCCAAAAACCTGCGTCGTGAAAGTTCTTTCATACCCTGTACCGCCTTTGCTTTCGTAGTAAGTGTTGCCTTCATGAGCCTCTAGTCTTCGAGTGGCTTCCAGTGCTACTCGGTATGGCTGCACTGTACAAAAAATAGCCTTTGGTTACAAACCGATCAGCTCTGATAACGAATTGATCAAAAAATAACCTGGCTATTTTTTTCTAGCAGGCTACCCACCGCGGATTTTTTTTGCCCAGTTGGACGGGAAATCATGGCAAAGTGAGATGACAGCGTTGTCTTTCGGGGAATATTATTTTTCTGTGACTGCTAGGTACAGAAACCCTCGGTCTGGTGGCGGATTCCGGTATATATCGGGCCCGCCGACAGAATACGGGCGTTTGCGCGGGGGTTGGCAGGAGGCTGATCGTGGGAATTCGGGGCTGCAGATGGCAGTCCGCCCCGAAAGCCGGGGCGGACGATATGCTCAGTTATTGGTGTATAGGGCGCCAGAATGGGCGTTTGAAGACCAGTCAGGCCTGTGGGTCACCGATCCCGGTGGTAGATGTCCGGGCGAAACTGCACCTGGCCCAGGGTATCTACCCAGGCGGTAAGGTAGGTAATGAACAGTTTTGGCGGGCTATCTACTTTGATGGTGACCGATTCATCCCCGGTGGTCGCCTGCGCCACCCGGGTTCTGTCCCAGCCCTGTGGTTTGAGCAATGTATAGGCCAGCTCTTCCGGTTGCTGCAGGCGGATACAACCATGGCTGAACGCGCGGTGGCGGTGCTCGAACAGGCTCTGTGCCTGGGTGTCGTGCAGAAAGATGGCCTGTTTGTTGGGGATCACGAACTTGACCCGCCCCAGTGTGTTGCCCGGTCCGGAGATCTGGCGCAGGGTCGCCTTGCCACTGGCGGCGCTCTCGATGCTTGCATCATTGATCGGGCTGGTTCGGTTGGTGCCGTATTTCACCACCCGGTAACCCCGTTTGTGCATCGCCTCGGGATTGTTGCGTGCCTTGGGCAGCAGGTCGGTGAGCAGGATGCTGCGGGGCACTGTCCAGGTGGGGTTGAACACTACCGATACTACTTTTGTGGTCATTTCCGGAGTGCGCTTGGTGCTTTTACCCACCACGGTTTTCATGGTCAGCACCACCCGCTCCTGATCCACCAGTTGCAGCTGGTAGTCCGGTACGTTCACCAGTATGTAGCGTTTGCCGGGTTTCGCCGGCAGCTTGTCCCAGCGTTCTGCGTTCAGTTCCATCAGGCGCGCCAGCTCTTCGGGGGAGCGTTCCAGTTCTTTCAGTGTGGACTTATCGGCGCGCCCGGTAACCTCCATTCCATGGCGGCGCTGATAGGCCTCTACCGCCAGCTTCAGGCCGGTGTCAAAACGCTGTGGCTGGTCATCGGCAATCTTCAGCGGCCCCGGTTGACCGGTGTAATCACCGAACTGCTTTAATAGCTGGCGCAATTGCGCAACCCGCGGACCCCGATCGCCGGCGGCGAGGGGGCCGCCGGGCGCAAGCGGCTGCCACTGCACGGTCATGGCCCGGTAACGTGCGGCCTGTTTGCGCAGCGCATCCCCGGCGGTGGCGAAATTGATGGCGCCATCTTTTCCCGGGCGGGGTGTTTTTGCCGTATCGGTATCAACCGCAAGCTCGGGTGTTTGTTCCTCGGGAATTTCTGGGGTTGGTTCCTGATCATCGCTGCCGGCTGCGGCTTCTTCCTCATTTTCGGCTAAATCTTCATCTTCCGGCGCCGGTGCCGGCACTTTTTCGTCGGCGGAAGGCTGCTGCACTTTGGACTGCTGCTCGGCGTCCGTCTCTGGTTGGGGACTTTTATTTAGCTGAGGGCTCTTATTTGATTGAGGGCCCTTATCTGGCTCAGGACTCTTGTCTGGCTCAGGACTCTTGTCTGGCTCAGGACTCTTGTCTGGCTCAGGACTCTTGTCTGGCTGAGGGCTCTTATCTGGCTGAGAGCCCTGCCGGGTATTTTCAGCTGGTGGTTTGGCGGTCTGCGCGTCGTCTGCGTATGTGATGATCGCCAATGGTAGCAGCGCGCAGCAGCTCAGGGCGGCGACTGCCGAGAGGTGCCGCGCGGCGATCCGCTGCGGGCACTGTCGATTTGCGCTGGGTGTACTGCTCTTGCTGATTTTCATTAGGGCCCCCCTTACCTCACTCTGCTGCGTCGCCGCTTTCTGGATCGGGTTCTTGTGCATCGTCGCTGTCAGCGGGGCGGTCGCGGCCGTAGACATCCGGGCGGAAATTCAGCAGCCCCTCTTCATCGACCCAGGCAGTCCAGTAGGCAATATGGACCGGGATGGGTTGATCCAGGGCCACGGAGCGAGTGCGCGTGCCACTGGCATAACGGGATAGGCGCTCTGCATCCCATTGACCGCGTTTAGGGTTCTGATTGGCAAGAACGATTTCGGCAAATTCCTGGGGTTTTTCCAGGCGTATGCAGCCGTGACTGAAGGCGCGCTGGTTGCGTTTGAACAACTCCTTTCTCTGGGTGTCGTGGAGAAAGATGGCCTGCTGATTGGGAATAATGAATTTGAAGCGCCCCAGGGCATTGCCCTCGCCGCCTCGCTGTTGCAGGGCCACGCTACCCAGGCGCAGGGCGCGCAGGTTGCCACCGCTGAAAGGCACGGATTTACCGCGGTTGTTCACCAGCCGGTAGCCGCCGGCAGCGAGGTTGGCGGTACCCTTGGGCAGCAGTTCGCGCACGGCGATGTTGCGCGGTACCGTCCAGGTGGGATTGAAGACCACACGGGTGAGTCGGGTGGTGAGTAGCGGTGTGGCGTGTTTGGTCTTGCCGACCACCACGCGCATGCGGTACTGCTCTCGCTCCCCCTCCATCAGGCGCAGGGTGTACTCGGGAATATTGACCAGGATGTAGCGCGGTCCCAGGTCTTTGGGCATTTTTTGCCAGCGCTGCATATTGGCTTCCAGGGTGGCGAGGCGCTGTTTGGGGGGGATGTTCAGGTGGTCGCGGGTGGCGCGGTCGACGATGCCATCGGCGCGCAGACCGTGGCGCCGCTGAAACCGTTCCACCGCCCGGCGCACTGTATCGTCGTAAGTTTCTGCGGGCTTTTTACCCGCGCTTTTGCCGCCTTCGGGGCCGCTGTTCTCCAGGGCGGCCCTGGCCATATCGTCGCTAAGAGGCAGGTCGCCGTACTGCATCAGCAGGCTGCGCAGGACCAGCACCTGCGGGTCCCTTACGCCGGGTGCCAGTGTCTGTCCCTTGGGTAGCGGCTGCCAGTGCCCCCCCTCGCTCAGCGCCTGGTATCGCGCGAGTTCTTCCCGCATCAGCGCATACTGGCGTCCGTAGGGCGTGAAGGGGCTGTAGTCATTGCGGTTGCCGGCAACAGCTACCGGGGTGGCGTTCTCGGGTGCTTTTTCGTGGTTTATGTCTGGCGAAGCGCGCTGAGCAGTGCGTGCTTCGGAGGCCTGTGTGACCAGGGCCTCGTCTTCGGTATTGCTACTATCTTTGGCTGGCTGGTCGGCCAGCCCATCCAGCGATAGAGACAGAATCATGGCGGCGCCGAAGCCCAACGGAATTCCCAGCTTGTTACCCATCAACTGACCCCTAAACGATCAAGCAATTACTCATCAAGGCGATTGTCCCGAGGCTGCGAGTGCAAATAGGGCGAACAAACGTCCGGATTTGGTCGCAGTCAGCGATCCACATACCCCTAATTGGTAACTTGTGACCGGAATGGCGCCAAATACGATTGCGGTATTCGGGGAAAGGCTTTCGAGTGGTTTCGGAATATTGGAGAGCGGGACGGAAGGAGATGGCGAGATGCGGAGCCGGGTTTGCCGGGTGGGGTTGCCACCCGGCGTTTGGTGGGCAGTGAGAGAAGAGGGGGCTGGCTCCAATGGGAGCCAGCGATCGATCAGTCGAACTGGTTTACCGCGAGGCCGTCCTTGCCGTAGATGTCCGGGCGGAAGTTCATCCGGCCCTGGCCGTCTACCCAGGCGGTCCAGTAGGTGAGGTAGACCTTCACGTTCTGGCTCATGCGAACTTCGGTGGTGTCGTCACCGGTGGTGAGCTGTTCGATGCGGTAGCGGCTCCAGTCGCCCGGCTCGTCCCGCAGCAGCACCTCGGCCAGCTGGCGCGGTTTGGCCAGGCGCACACAGCCGTGGCTGTAGTCGCGGTCGGTCAGGCCGAACAGGCTTTTGGCGCGGGTGTCGTGAAGATAGATGTCGTCGGCATTGGGGATCTCAAATTTCACCCGGCCGAGGATATTCTGCTCGCCACCTTTCTGGCGCATCAGGAAACCACCGGCGGCCGCGGATTTCAGGTTCTGCGAGGTCAGCGGCAGGTAATCCCCACTGCCGTTCACCACCCGGTAACCCATGTTTTCCATGCCGTGGGGATTGGCGCGGGCCTTGGGCAGTATCTCGTTGACCAGAATGCTGCGGGGCACCGTCCAGGTGGGGTTGAAGACCACGCGGGCGACGCGGGTGTTGATCTCCGGCGTCTGGTGCACTTTCTTGCCCACCACCACATTCATGGACAGCTTGATGCGGTCGTTTTCGACGTAGCTGAGGTTGTAGCCGGGAATATTGACCTGGATGAAGCGATCCCCGAGGTTGGCGGGCAGTTTTTCCCGGCGGCGGATGTTGGTTTCGATAATGTGCGCACGTGCCGTGGGTGAGATATTCAGGCGCTGCCGGGTCTGTTGGCCGACAATGCCGTCGGGTCTCAGGCCGTGGCGTGCCTGGAAGCGCACCACCGCTTCGTGCAACCGCTGGTCAAACTTGTTGCTGTTGTCGTTGCCGTAGCTGTAATAGTCCCCGTACACCGTCAGCATGTTGCGCAGGTGCACCACATTCGCGTGCTTGGCACCCAGGGTCATGGCCGGTCCCGGCGGCAGTGGGCGCCACTGGCCGCGGGCGGCCATATCCCGGTAGCGGGCCAGTTGCTCGCGCAGGGCCTGGGCGTCGCTGCCGAAAGGCGTATTCTCTTCGGTGTACAGTCCCTCACCGTGACTCGGTGTCAGACCGGATCCCTCATCCTGCAGGCTGCGGAAGCGCGGCATCACGCGCGGATAGGCCTGTGGATAACTATGGGTGGAGTAGCGTGACGCGTGGCTGGTACCGTAGCGGGAGCCGTTGGTGTAGGCCTGTTGAGAGCGCTGCTGGGTATAGTAGCGCGAGCGGTCAGTGCTCTGGGCGCTCTGCCCACTGCGGTTGTAGCCACGGAAATACTGCCGGCCGCTGTCGTTGGCCGCATACAGCGGGCTCTCGAATCCACTGGCGGCGTCGTCGCCATCACCGCGGGCGCTGGCCATCTGGAAGCCGCCCTCGGTCAGGTTGACCGGGGTGATGTCCTTGCGGCGCAGACGCGGGTGATGCTTGGGGCTCTTGGGATTGAGCTTGTCCAGCTGGGTATCCTGAGCGTAGGAAATGAAGGCATCCGTCAGCAGTACGTCCAGCACCGCGGCCATCTGCAGGCGCTGTGGGGAGTCCCGCAGGGTGCGGTCGAAATAACCCAGGTGATAGCGGTAGTCCACCATACTGCTGGGATTACCGGAGCTGGAGGCCGTGAGCTGCTTCAGCAGGTCGTTGGCGGTATCGCTGAGGCTGTAGTTATCAAACCACAGCAGCCGGTAATCCGTGCGCCGGTAAATGCGGCGTACGGCCACCGGATTGAAGATCGGGTCCTGGGCCGGCCAGGCGTCGGGGTTGTCCTCCAGCCAGTTCACCAAATGGGGGCGCACGGCATTTTCCGGCAGTACCGGCACCGTTTTCTGATTGGCTGTAAAAGCGTAATAGAGGGCAAACACACACAAACTGCCGAGAAAAATCAGCGGCAGCGGCGATTTGTGTTTGCGACGCTCTGGAATGAAATATGACATGGTACCTCAGCGATACTGCAGGGCGCCGGTTTACAGTGCGGAAGCCGGGTGCCCGATCGTTCATACCTTCCCAACCTTCGGAGTGCCTGTCCTTATTCGATCGACGACCGAGAGTCGCCAACGGCACACCTAAGTCGAGCATCCCGCGCGACCTTCCTTTTATGTAAGCGAAAGTTGAGAGCCGTTTTGCGCGTATCTCAACATCCGCCTGCCTGTGAAATTAAGTATGGCAACAAATGCGAAATTTGCTTGGCGCCAACTTCATTTCACCTTAGTTGGTTGGTGCGATTTGCTCCGGAGATGGTGGCTGGCAGGAAAAGAGTGCGCTTTTCGTGGAAAGATTAGGCAAGCAGGGTGCTGATACCGATGAAATGAGGTGAGTGTTACCGGGCGGGCGCACAACTTCCGCCGCGAAAATTGGCGGTAGGGCCAAGTTGGCGGTAGGACTAAGTTGGCGGATACGAAAAGTGCCGCAGCCTGCCACTGGCCTGGCCGTCGACATAAGTCTGTTCCCACAGGTGTGTGCTGCCATCCCGGTGCACGGCGACCAGCGTGCTTGCGCGAGTGCCGTAGCCACCGGCCAGGGAAATCGGCGACTCGCCGGCGAGATCTTCCGGTTCGATGCGCACAAAAATGGACGAAAGGGCCAATTCCATTGGCCTTCCCACTCCGGTATCCGGGAGTTGTGCGATGGGCGCGCGCAGTGTGTCCGCCAGCAGTGCCATCGCCGGGGCCACAAAATGTTCACTGTCCAGCTGCTCCGGGAGCTCGGCAACCAGTGCTGCCAGGGATTCCCTGCCGCGGGTGACCTTGGGCCAGGGGGCGTCCGCGGCGCCATTGGAGATGCCGTGAACACCGGGTGTCAGGGCAAAGGGTTGGTGGCGATTGCCTGCGCAGACCAGTGCTGCCCCGACCTTGTGGTCAAACAGTACTGCATTGAACCCGCGGTAGCGCGCGCCTTCGAGGCCTGTGGAAAAGTCGACGGGGCTGGCCGTGCCGGATAGAAATGCCAACGGGATTTCGCCACGGGACTGCGCATTCGGGGGCTCCGGGGTGCCGGGCTCTCGGATATTGGTTACCGCCGCTACCCGGCCGCCCGGCGCCATGCCGAGCCAGGTGCCGCCGGCTTCCAGGTCCCTGCCTGCGGTGATTGCCTGCTCCTGCCAGGGCTGGGCAGGTGCCGTTGGGCGCTGGTAGAACTCATCCCGGTTGGCCAGCATCACGAGGGGATAGTGGGGGTGCTGGCGGTAGGCAATCAGAAGCAGGCACATGGATTTTCCCCCGGGGCCCACTCCTGGGCTTTAAATGGCAATAACTTTCCAACCATAATAACGCCCAACTTGAATAACTGCGGTTTGAGTATGCTGACTTACCCCGAGATTGATCCCGTTGCAGTGGCCATAGGGCCGCTCAAGATCCACTGGTACGGCCTTATGTACCTGGTGGGCTTTGTTGCTGCCTGGTGGCT